>CAYWAV010000015.1:0-53198 GCA_964456225.1 uncultured Chitinophaga sp.
GTTGAATTGTATGTTTTACAATTCAACCAAAGGCGAGTCTCGATAATATCGGGACTCGCCTTTTTTATTTTCACTTGATTTTATCACTTGCGAAGCAAGTATAAAATTTAGAAAAAATTATCCCGACAAAAGTCGGAATCTCATAAGGAATAAAACAATAAAAAACAATAAGCACATGCGTAATTTCAAAGTAGCAATTTTCGGAACAGCAGCTTCGTATCATGATTTGGCAGCGCAAAAATTTTATGGACAGGAAGTAGACATTGTTGAATGCTTTACATTCCGTCAATGTTGTGAAATGCTCAAAAGTAATGATGCCGATTATGCAGTGATGGCAATTGAAAATTCATTGGCAGGAAGTATTCTTTCTAATTATAGTTTAATTGAGAATTTTCAATTACGAATTATTGGTGAGCAATATTTAAAAATTGAATTGAATCTCCTTGCCTTGGAAGGCGTGAAGATGAATGAAATAGAATTTATTCATTCTCATCCCATGGCTTTGGCGCAATGCAGCGACTTTCTTGTAAAGTATCCGCTTGTTAAAATAATTGAACAAGGAGATACTGCGTCTTGTGTGAAAAATATTCGAGATAAGAACTTGAGAAACACAGCTGCAATAGCAAATGGGCTAGCTTCTGTAATGTATAATGTGCCGGTGCTTCATGCGAACATCGAGAACAATAAAGAAAATTATACGCGATTTATTATTCTGTCAAAAGGCGATTTAAAACCAGAGAATCCTAATAAAGCCTCCATTTGTTTTCGCTTGAATCATGAAGTGGGCTCACTAGCAGATGTGCTAAATGTCTTGAAGAAAAATGGTGTAACACTTTCTAAAATACAAAGCGTTCCTGTTGTTGGAACTCCTAATGAATATTCCTTTCACACGGATTTAGAGTGGGATGAGTACAATGGATTCCAAAAAGCTTTAAAGAAAATGAAAAGTTCAACGAATACCTTGTCGGTTTTGGGCGAATATATAAAAGCAACAATTACAAACTAAGAGAGATGAAATCACTATTAAATATAACACCCGTTTGCTCATGGTTGGCGGGTGCCGAGCGACCTCTAATAATTGCAGGTCCATGTAGCGCGGAGTCGGAAGTGCAAATGTTAAACACTGCTAAAAGTATAGCGGCAATAGATTCGAAAATTATATTCAGAGCAGGTATTTGGAAACCGCGCACACGACCAAATGCGTTTGAAGGAGTTGGAAAAGTTGGTTTAGGCTGGATGAAAAAAGTAAAGGAAGAAACAGGAATGTTGATTTCTACGGAAGTGGCGAATGCAAATCATGTGGAAGAATGTTTAAAAGCAGGAGTCGACATTTTGTGGATTGGCGCTCGAACAACAGTGAATCCTTTTTCTGTTCAGGAAATTGCAGATTCTTTGAAAGGTGTGGATATTCCTGTATTCATAAAAAATCCGGTTACACCAGATATGCAATTGTGGATAGGTGCCTTGGAAAGAATTAATCAGGCTGGCATAACTAAGATAGCAGCAATTCACAGAGGTTTTCATAGCCATGCGTCCACCCCATTTCGGAATGATCCTAAATGGGAAATGGCAATTGAGTTGCGTACGCTCTGTCCGGATTTGCCGATTATTTGTGACCCGAGTCATATTTGTGGGAACACTGATTTGATTCCCTACGTCTCTCAAAAAGCATTGGACATGGATATGCATGGATTGATGATAGAAACACATTGTATGCCTACTGTTGCTTTGAGTGATGCAAAGCAACAATTAACACCTGCACAACTTTCTGGTTTGATTAAAAAACTAGTTGTCAGAAAGTCAAATTCACAAAACCCTGACTTTAAAAATAAGTTAGAGGAATTGCGAGAATCAATAAATAAAACGGATGAAGATTTATTACAAATTTTAATGAATAGAATGTTAACGGCTGAAAAAATTGGAACTTATAAAAAAGAAAATAACGTGACAATTCTTCAAAAAAACAGATGGGAAGATTTACTGAATGAGCGATTGAGTAATGCTGCTATGATGGGTTTGAGCGAAGAGTTTGTGAGAGCATTATATGTTTTAATTCACGAAGAATCTATTCGTAAACAAACTGAAGTGATGAACAATAAAATAAGTATTTAATCTTTTAAACAAAAAAATATGAAAATTACAATTGTAGGTTGTGGAAATATGGGCTTGATTTATGCTCGTGCATTTTTGAAATACAACATTGTTTCAAAAGATAATTTATTGTTAGCAGAAAAAAATGAAGTTAGAAAAGAAGAGCTGTTGAAGCTCAACATAGGACAAGTATGTGTGATAAACGATAAACGGGTTTCAGAAAGTGATATTGTTATTTTGGCAGTAAAACCTCAAGATTTTAACGAATTGAGTGTGGATTTGAAACAAGTTTTGAATGATAATATTATTGTTTCCATTATGGCTGGAATGAAATTAGAGAGAATAGAAACGGGATTGAATCAAAAGTTTATTATCAGAGCAATGCCAAATTCTCCTGCTGAGCTTGGCATGGGAATGACAGCATTTACAGCTAGTAAAGCGCTTTCAATGGAGCAAGTTCGTAAGGCAGAAAATTTATTAGGTACAACAGGACGAACAGTATTTTTTGAAAATGAAAATTTATTGGATGCAGTTACTGCATTAAGTGGAAGTGGACCTGCTTACTTTTTTTACATTGTAAAACAAATGGTGGAAGCAGGAAAACAAATGGGATTTGATCAACATACGGCAGAAATGCTGGTAAAACAAACGATGTTGGGTTCTTTTCATTTGTTGAATACAGCAGATAAATCTTTGGATGAATTGATTAAAGCTGTTGCTTCTAAAGGAGGAACAACGGAAGCTGCACTCGCTATTTTTAATGAATCAAAAGTAGGAGAAGGCCTTCAAAAAGGAATTGTTAAAGCGCGAGATAGAGCTAGTGAGTTGTCGAAATAAATATAATTTAAAAAAAATATAGGAAGTGTAGCAAAGATGGTCTATGCAGAGGACTGAAAATCCTTTGATGTTGGTTCGATACCAACCACTTCCACTAACCATCCACTAATTTAGGATTATGGAATTGTAAAATCAACCATTGTATTTACACTTTGAGTTCCAAGCACACCTAACGTCCATGTGTTTGTTAGATTGCTACTCATCCAATCGCCCGAAGAAAATGCGCCATCACCATTTGCATCATACAGTGTGTATAAATAATAACTACCGGGATGCATATAATTGAATGTAAATGCATTATCAGTGGAAGCTAAAGATACATAACGGGAGCGGTATTTTAAATTAGCTGGCAGGTAAGTAAACCCGCTAAACAAAGGTTGAGTTGTAATCATTAAAAATACTTTTTTAGCTGGATCAGGAGTATATGTTCCTGCAAAACTAACATTCACTGTTGTTTGTCCGAGGTAAGGTTGTGAAGCTTCATTGTAAGGATCAATTGCTATGTCGGCAGCAGAATAATAAATTGCTTCCGTTCTACTATCAAAAGTGCTCGTAAAATCTTTTACCATTTGTTTTTGAGGAAAACTAAAGGCTGTAATCGCAGGTTGTGTAGATGTGGTATCTTGTAATTTCGCTTTCCAAAGCATGTGAGTTTGCGGGTTAGGCAGCGAGTTGTAATAATTGGTATATACATGCATAATCAAACTATCATCTTTAAAAAGCACATCCGTATAGACTCTGTTTTTTCCAGCTTTGAAATCAATAAATCTATAAAAATAATTGTTTACAGTTTCAGAAATGCTATCTACTACAGCATAAGCAATCCGTTGTGAGCCGGCAAATCCTCCTCCGTTACGGAAAGCCATCTTGTAACTTCCTCCATGTTTTACAATAAAAAAGCCCATCAATATGTTATTCACCGAATCTAATTCATTTTTTGCTGAGACTTGCGCTCCTGAAACGGGTCGAAAATCAACAATCCATTCCGGATAACCTCCTAAAGGTGTTGAGGATGTAACTGGTCCGTTCCAAATTCCAGGCAAGTGAGATAAAATTGCATATCCAGACACTGGAGTGCTTGCATCAATTCCACCCGATCCACCTGTTGTTGGAGGTGTTTCATCTTCCTCTTTTTTGTCTTTACAGGAAGTAGCAACTATAGAGATGATTAAAGATAATGCAATGAAAAATTTAGATGTAGTTTTCATGTTTACGAGTTTGAATTCTTAAATATAGCAAAAAAAATCGTTTAACTTTGATGAATATTAAAACAAAATTAAATGTCGCGTATTTCATCCATAGAAGAGTACCACGAAGAATACAAGAAAAGTGTAGAAAATCCAGAAGCATTTTGGGCCGAACAAGCTGAAGAATTTTGTTGGCAAAAAAAATGGGATAAAGTGTTGGATTGGAATTTTAATACTGCTGAAACAAAATGGTTTGTTGGTGGTAAATTAAATATTACAGAAAATTGTTTGGATAGACATTTGCCGGAAAGAGCAAATCAAATTGCTTATTATTGGGAGCCAAATGAACCGAATGAAAAAGCGGTAGAGCTTACATACAAACAATTGCACGAAGAGGTTTGTAAATTTTCAAATGTTTTAAAAAAGAATGGTGCTAAAAAAGGAGATCGTATTTGCATCTACATGCCGATGGTTCCTGAATTAGCAATTGCAGTGTTGGCATGTGCAAGAATAGGGGCTGTGCATTCCGTTGTGTTTGGTGGGTTTTCTGCTTCAGCTTTATCCAATAGAATTCAAGATTGTGATTGCAATATTGTTGTGACAAGCGATGGAGCTTATCGTGGAGCAAAAAAAATTCCGATGAAAGAAGTGGTGGATGAAGCCTTGGAAATTTGTCCTTCTGTTAAAAAAGTTATTGTGTTGGAACGCACGCGTACTTCTGTGCGAATGACTTTAGGAAGAGATGCGTGGTGGAACGAAGAAATGAAAACAGCTTCTTCGGTATGTGAAGCAGAAGTGATGGACGCGGAAGACATGTTATTTATTTTATATACATCTGGTTCAACAGGAAAACCAAAAGGTGTTGTACATACGTGTGGAGGATATATGGTGTATACCGATTATACATTCAGAAATGTATTTCAATATAATAATGACCCATCCCCAGCCCTTCCCAAAGGGAAGGGAGATGCTCCAGGATATTACACCACTGATCCAATAACATTTAAACTTCTAACTGAATATGCTAAGGAGATGCGAGACAATCCAACTCCTGCAGAAAATATGTTGTGGCAATCTTTACGAACACACAAAGCAGGTTACCATATTAGAAGGCAACATATTATTGGAAAATTTATTGTTGATTTTGTTTGTTTAGAAAAAAAAGTAGTGATTGAAGTTGATGGAGACATACACGATCATCAAGTAGAAGAAGATGCTCAACGCACAGCATTTTTAAATGAAGAAGGATTTGAAGTTGTTCGTTTTAGAAATGAAGAAATTTATGAGGATGTAAGATTTATAAGTTTAAAAATCGAAGACATTTTAGATAGCAGAAAAAGTATTGTTATCGTAGAAAATCCCCTTCCCTCTGGGGATGGCCAGGGTGGGGTCGATGTGTTTTGGTGCACCGCTGATATTGGCTGGATCACCGGTCATTCTTACATTGTGTATGCTCCACTTTTAGCAGGTGCAACTTCAGTAATTTTTGAAGGAGTTCCAACCTATCCTGATGCAGGAAGATTTTGGCAAGTCATTGATAAATACAAAGTAGAAACGTTTTATACTGCTCCAACTGCTATCAGAGCATTGGAAGCAGCAGGGTTGGATTTTGTGAAGCCTTATAAATTAAATTCTTTGAAAGTGTTGGGAAGTGTTGGTGAACCAATCAATGAAGAAGCTTGGAATTGGTATAACGAGAATATTGGAAAAGGAAACTGTCCGATTGTAGATACTTGGTGGCAAACTGAAACAGGTGGAATTTTAATTTCTCCTTTAGCAGGAATTACAAAAACAAAACCAAGCTTTGCAACATTGCCTTTGCCTGGAGTGCAGCCCATTTTAGTAGATGAGAAAGGGGATGAAATTTTAGGAAATGGAGTTGAAGGAAATTTGTGTATTAAATTTCCTTGGCCATCCATTATTAGAACTACGTATGGCGATCACGAGCGATGCAGGCAAACGTATTTTGCAACATATCCAGGTTTGTATTTTACGGGCGATGGTTGTAAGCGTGATGAAGACGGATATTATAGAATCACAGGGAGAGTAGATGATGTGATGAATGTAAGCGGGCACCGAATTGGAACAGCAGAAGTAGAAAGTGCAATTAATATGCACATTGATATTGTTGAAAGTGCTGTTGTTGCTTATCCTCACGATATAAAGGGACAAGGGATTTATGCCTATGTGATTTGCACAAACAAAAATAAGGATGTAGAAATGCTTCGAAAAGAAATTTTAGCAGAAGTTACCAAAGTAATCGGGCCGATTGCAAAACCGGATAAAATTCAAATTGTAAGTGGTTTACCCAAAACAAGGAGTGGTAAAATTATGCGTAGAATTTTAAGAAAGGTTGCTGAAGGAGATGTCAATAATTTAGGCGACACTTCTACATTGCTTGATCCTGCTATTGTTGAGGAAATTAAAAACGGTGCATTGTAAATTATTTTTTAAGGATTATTAATGATTTTGTTATGTTTATTTCTTCTCCTTTTATATTTACAAAATATACACCTGCCTCAAAATTGCCAGTGCTTAAAGAAATAGTATTCATCCCTTCAACATAATTTTCTTTGTTCTTTTCATAAATAGTTCGTCCCAATATATCTAAAATAGAAATATTTAAATTTTTAGAACCTGATAGTGTAAATGTAAGGGTTGCATTTTCATTTGCAGGATTTGGAAATAACTGAACACTTGAATTGAAATTAACATTATCTATTCCTGCATTTACATCTATGTTGATGTCATCAATGTATATATTGTTTCCACCATTTGAACTATAGATAAACTTGAACCGAAACCCTGATGTCATATAGCTTACAGGGATGTTGGCTGTGGCTTGCTTCCATTCTGATATTGAACTAGGAATAAATGCTGTAGCTGTTATTGGCGCAGTTTCCAATGCGGTATTCGTTAAGCTTAATCGCTGAATCCATGTTGTATTGCAATTGCTTGTTACATATAATTGCAAACGATCATTACTAGTCGAATCTATTTTTGCATGAGCATATTTAAAACTAATATTTAATGCTGTTGCTCCACTCAGATTAATAATATTGCTGAATAATTCATCTTTTGTATTCATGGTATTGTCAAAATTATTGAGCATTACAGATTTGGATCCGCTATATGCAGCAGTACTTGTAGGTTGCCAATTGTTAACGGTGTCGAAGCTGCTTGAGAACCATTCTAATCCATCAAGTGTAGTTGTAGTTTCAAAACTTTCTGAAAAAGGATAAACAGTTCCTGTGTTAGGTAAAGCTGAAATAAATTTTGTTTTTGTTGTTTCAACAGAATCAATTCCATTGACTACTTTTAATGTTACATCAAATTTTCCTGGTAAAGCATAAGTCACCGTTGGAGAAGTAGTGGTTGATGTGGTCGGTGTTCCACCAGCGAATGTCCATAAAAGACTTGTGAACGTGCCGTTGTAAGAGGTGTTTGTAAAAGTAACAATGTCGGTAGTGCCTTGACAAACAACTCTTTTGTTACTTGTAAAATCTGCTTTACACAATGGTTCCAGAGCAGTTGAAGTTCCTGTTGCAATTAAGTTGGCAGGTTGCCACAAATTATCTCTTCCTGCAATAGGAGAATTTAAACAAGCTTGCATTCGTGCTTTTTGTCCGAATGTAAACATGCGATTGCAATAAGAGTAATCCATGGTGTTTTGAACATTGTCAACTGCATTCAAACAGGAAGCACCTGATAAATTACAGCTTGTCCAGCCAATGGTGGGTGGGGTGTCAGCAACTAAATCATCAATGTTGCAATCTTTAAATGGGTCAGCGCAAGGGTAAAAATAAAATCCTGGGACATTATTTCCACCCCAAATGTGTTGCAGATTTAAATAATGTCCACACTCATGAGCAAATGCAACCGATTGAGTGTAATTAGAAGTTCCAATTGTTCCTACGTAATTATGTGCAATAACAATTCCATCCCAAGCAGGAATAGAATCTGCATCAGCAGGCCAAACACAATGTCCGGCTAAACCGGCAGCATTCTGAACGATGTAAACATTTAAATATTTGTTAGTGGGCCATTGAATAAGTGACTTTACAGAATGGTCGCCAACAGAAGTTAGTGATGAGGCAATACGGTTGATTCCGCTGGTGCAATTGCCGTTGGGATCTAGTTGAGCTAAACGAAATTCAATATCACAATCAGCATGCAATGGTTTAAATGCTGCAACGATGGAACCTGTATCGGCTAATTGTTTTCTAAACGTTTTGTTTAAAATAGTTAGTCCATCTATTATTTGAGCATCGCTGATGTTTTCCGTTCCATAATTATGAATCACATGAAATACAATGGGAATAGTATAAGTAGCGGCACTTGTTTTTTTGGAGTAGAAATCGTTAACAAATTTTTTAGTGAATGCTTCTAATTCGATATCGCGCCTAACTACTGCCTCAGCAATTTTTGGATTTTGTTTTAGGGTGCTGATTCGCAATTCATCGGCTCCGCAATATTTTAAAGTTTCTTGCGCACTTACTTGAATTAGAATAGAAGTATACACTGAAAGAAGTAGTAGTTTTTTCATTTTTGTTATAGTTTATACAAACTTAAGAAATTTAGGCAGAAAAATAGGTTTCATTGATGTCGGGCGATTGGGCTTCTTGACCCAAAAATTGCCAAAAAAGCTTAAAAATTGCGGATTTATTGAATTTGAGCTATCTTCGTTTCTCAATTAAAGCAGTGTCCGATAGCCTAGTCATAATACCTACCTATAACGAAAAGGAAAATGTGGAGCGAATGATTCGCAAAGTGTTTTCTTTGTCGGTTCCGTTTAATTTATTGATTGTAGATGATGGTTCACCTGATGGAACATCCGATATCGTAAAAAAATTAATGCAGGAATTTTCTGGTCGCTTATTTATTGAAGAACGAAAAGGGAAATTAGGGCTAGGAACGGCTTACATTCATGGTTTTAAGTGGGCGCTCGAAAGAGAATACCAATACATATTTGAGATGGATTGTGATTTTTCTCATAATCCAGATGATTTGATTCGTTTGCGTGAAGCATGTATGTCGGGTGCAGATGTTGCAATTGGTTCGCGTTATGTAAATAATGGGAAGGTTGAGAATTGGCCACTTGGCAGAGTGTTGATGTCTTACTTTGCTTCGGTATATGTAAGAATAGTTTTATGGGTTCCAATCAAAGATACTACGGCAGGATTCAAATGTTATAAAAGAAAAGTATTAGAACGAATTAGTTTTGATGATATCAAATTTGTGGGTTATGCTTTTCAAATTGAAATGAAATACACAGCCTACAAACTAGGATTCAAAATAGTAGAAGTGCCGATCATCTTTGTTGATAGGATAGAAGGAGCTTCAAAAATGAGTAAAGGAATTTTTAAAGAAGCATTCTGGGGCGTATTGCAAATGCGATTTAAAAAAATAAAATAGAGTCCAGAGTGATAATCTCTGGACTTTTTTATTAAGATAAAAATGAAAAAAACAATAATTAAAAACGCAAACATTGTTAATGAAGGAAAAATCTTCGTTGGTAATGTTTTGATAGAAGATAAATTTATATCAAAAATTTCGGAGTTAGAAATTGATGTTGTTGCAGATACAGTTATCGATGGAACTAATCTTCATTTGTTTCCAGGTTGTATTGACGATCAAGTGCACTTTCGTGAACCTGGATTAACACATAAAGGAGAAATTTATACAGAGGCAAAAGCAGCCGTTGCAGGGGGTGTTACTTCTTATATGGAAATGCCAAACACTGTTCCAAATGTTTTTACTCAAAAATTATTAGAAGATAAATACAAACGTGCTTCAGAAGTTTCCCTTGCCAATTATTCTTTTTTTATGGGTGCTTCTAATGATAACTTAGATGAAGTACTAAAAACAAATCCAAAAAATGTTTGTGGAATAAAAGTGTTTATGGGTTCTTCCACAGGAAACATGCTAGTGGATAATCGTGAAACGTTAGAAGGCTTATTCTCAAAATGTAAAATGCTGATTGCAACACATTGTGAAGATGAAGCAACGATTCGTCACAACATGCAAGTTTATAAAGACAAGTTTGGAGAAGACGTTCCAGTTGAATGCCATCCTTTGATTCGAAGTGAAGAAGCATGTTATAAATCTTCCTCATTGGCTGTTGAGCTTGCTAAAAAATACAATACACGTTTACACATTCTCCATATTTCTACAGCTAAAGAGGTTGAACTGTTTGAAAATAAAACACCATTAAAAGAAAAAAGAATTACTGCTGAAGCATGTATTCATCATTTGTGGTTTTCGGATGAAGACTATAAAACAAAAGGAAATTATATCAAATGGAATCCCGCTGTGAAGAAAACAAGTGACAGAGATGCAATTTTAAAAGCCGTATTGGATAATAAAATTGATGTAATTGCAACAGATCACGCACCACATACAATTGAAGAAAAAGAACAATCTTATTTTAAAGCTCCGTCTGGCGGACCGCTTGTTCAACACTCATTGATTGCCATGATTGAAATGCACAAGCAAGGAAAAATTTCATTGGAAAAGATTGCAGAAAAAATGGCGCATGCAGTAGCTGATTGTTTTCAGATTGAAAAACGTGGATATATCCAAGAAGGCTATTTTGCAGATTTAGTTTTGGTGGATTTAAATAGCTCACAAACCGTTGAAAAATCGACTATTTTATACAAATGTGGCTGGTCGCCATTTGAAGGTGTTACTTTTCATTCGAAAGTAAAATACACTTTTGTTAGTGGGCATTTGGTATACGAAAACGGTTCCTTCAATGAAGAAAAAAAAGGCGAACGCTTAGCATTTGTAAGATAAATCTAAATAATTGACACTTTGATAGTTTTATATTCACTTTTACGACCATTCTCTCAGATTGCTTTAAACACTTTTTACAGAATAAATGTAAAAGGCAAGGAGCGAGTTCCAGATAATACTCCAATTATATTTGCTCCTAGCCATTCCAATGGTTTTATCGACCCGGTTATATTGGGTATGCAATTTTATAGACGAGTTAGATTTTTTGCTAGAGGTGATGTGTTCAAAGGGAAGTTTGCCAAGTTCATGTTAAATCAGATGAACACAAGTCCGATGTATAGGATGCAAGAAGGCTACGCTGAAATTAAAAAAAATGATAAATCGTTTGAGGAATGTAAAACGCGTTTATCAAAAAATGAAATTATATTAATATACCCAGAAGGAATTGCTAATCATGAGAGACGTTTATTTCCTTTGAAGAAAGGGTTGTCTAGAATTGCTTTGCAAACGCTGGAATCACTGAATTATGAAAAGGATATTTTAGTAGTTCCTATTGCTATGAATTATGTTGCACAAACTCGTTTTCGTAGCAAGGTTTTTATTGAGGTTGGCGAGCCCATTTCGGTAAAAAGTTTCGAAACAAAATACAAGCTTGATAAAGTAAGAACGATTAATGAGTTTACTAAAAACTTAGAAGAAAAGCTTTTAGGATATGTTCATCATATTAATAATCCTGATAACGATCAGTTGGTTGCTGATATTGAAGAAGTATACACCGTTCAATTGCTAAAAGAAAAGGAATTGAATGTAAAGATGTTGGTAAATCAAGCTGTGGCAACCGGTGAAATTATTAAAATGGTTAATGTATTAGATGTAAATAAGCAAGAACTTGTTTCATCTTTGAAAACTAAACTCAGAAATTACATCGAATTACTTACCCAAAATCAGTTACGTGATCATTTATTAAGGGAAGAAAGCATCAATAAGATGAACTTTGGAACTTTTATTTTGGAATATTTGATTATTTATTTGGGCATGCCTATTTATTTGATTGGATTGCTGCTAAACTTTCCTCCATATTACCTCGCAAAAAATCTTGCTGATAAAAAAATTAAAAAAGCTGAGTTTTATGCTTCTTTCAGGGCAAACCTTTCAATGATTTTCTGGACAGTCTATTTTTTGATACAAATAGTAATTCTTATACTGCTATTTAAAAGTTGGTGGTTGCTAGTATTACATACTTGTGTTGTTGCGTTTACAGGTTTTTTTGTGATTAAGTATTATTCAGTCATGAAAAAAATATTCGGGAGATGGAGATTGCTTCGTATGGTTCGTAAAGATAAAAAGACAGTTGAGCAGCTTGTGAATGAACGCTCTGCTATAATGACTATGTTAGAGAATGCTTATTTAGAATACTCAGCTCTTAAAATTGATGAATCAAAATGAAATTTGGAAGTGTAGAGTCAATTATGGGAATCGATTTTAGTTTACCGAAAGATCATCACGATACTAAAAAAGTTTTAGGTGGTAAAGAATCTAAGAAATTAGAAATTTCTATTGGTTGTGCTAAATGGAATAAAACCGATTTGAAAAATTTTTATCCAAAAGGAACAAAAGATGAATTGGCATATTATTCAACGCAATTTAATAGTATTGAGCTCAATGCTACATTTTATCAGCTTTATGGGAAAGAGCAGTTTGTAAAGTGGAAAGAGAAAACACCAAAAGGATTTAAGTTCTTTCCAAAAATTCCTCAAACAGTAAGTCACCTCAAGCGATTAAATGAAGTAAAAAATTTGACAGATGAATTTTGTTTGTCAGTATCGGGATTAGAAGAAAAATTGGGAATGATTTTTTTGCAAATGAACGACAATTTTAAACCTAAAGAGTTCGATAGATTAGAAAAGTTTGTAAGAGAATTTCCAAAAGGTGTTCCATTGGCAGTTGAATTAAGAAATGCAGAATGGTTTACCATAAAAGAAGAGTTTGAAAAAGTGACTGCTTTGTTTAAAAAATATAAAGTCACCAATGTGCTTGTGGATACAGCAGGAAGAAGAGATATTGTGCACATGCGTTTAACCTCAAGTACTGCATTTGTAAGATATGTAGGGGATAACCATGGTTGTGATTATTCCCGATTAGATCCTTGGGTAGACCGAATTGCTAAATGGAAAAAGGAAGGATTGAAAGAATTGTATTTCTTTCTTCATCAAAACCACGAATTGGAATCACCATTGCTTTCTGCTTATTTTATCGAAAAATTAAATAGGAAGCTGGGATTGAAATTACATGTTCCTGAAAAACCTCAATTGACAAAAGTTAAGTCCAACAATAAAAATCAAAAAAGTTTGTTTTAATCTAATGTTTGTTAGGCTGCATTCGGCCTTTGTAAAAGGGTAGGCCCGAAGGACCTCTGCGGAAGGGGTTTGTAGAATGCTAATCTAAAGTCTAATTTCCGTAAGGAGAAAACAAAAAATCGATTTGTGAATCAATGTCGTAGAGCATTACAAAGCTTTTGGATTCTTTAATACAGAAAGGTTCTATTAAACGAAGCATATTTTTAAAACCTTCCAACGTTAAAACGCATAAAAAACTTTGGTTATCCATAGTCAATATTCCTTCATCTGTTTCAGCAACAAGAAGAATGAGTTTGCAATTGGTATGTTCAATAAAGGCGAGGGAGCTTAAATCGAGCGATGAATCGGAGTCAACAACCGTTTTTTGAACAGCATCTCTAAATAGAATTGCTTCTTCTTTGTTGAAGTTGTATAGTCGGACTACCTGGTCACCATATTCGTTTACATTGTCTAGGAATCCTAATTTCATAGCTTATTTCTTACAATATTTTTCCGATTCTTCTATCGAATATTTTTTCTCTAAATCTATATCGTTCATTCCTTTTTTATTTCCCCAGGAAAACAGCCATTCAAAAAAGGGTAACATTTTATTGGTTTTGATTTGTTCTAAAAAATATATCTCATGTTCTTTTTCCTTGATGCCCATTTCATAAAGCACTTTGTCGTGTTTCTTTATTCCTAATGAGTGAAACATGTGCATCATTCTAAAATATTCACAAACGTTTCCGCTTTCTAAACGGCCCGCAAAATAGAATGGCATAAACCAACCAATCACATAGCAGCTACCTGAAATTATTTTTCCAACAACATGAAATCTAAATTCATAATATTTTGAAATAGGAATATTGTATTGCTGCATAATCAACAATACTTCTTGTCGGTGATTCCATTCGTCCAATTCAATTTGGTGAATGGCTTTTTTTTCTTCTGGATTTATAACTGCCCCTGCATGACCAATATAAGCAAATGCAGCTGCTTTTTCTGCCGAATATGCCATTTTTAAAAGATCAACTAATTCAGGGTGGTTGATTTGCATTTTATTCTTTTACTCGATTAAATTTCAAAGCCTTCAGCATCCAATCAGGCAAAGGTTTAGAAGCATCACGTTTTCTTAAATCCAAATACCAACCCAATTTTTTCAGAATAGGAATTTTCTTTGTTTCTACAAATTCTATCAATGCTCCGTCAGGATCTTCTATGTAACTAAAGTGTCCGGCCGCTTCTCCCATATCAAATTTTTCTCCGCTATCAATAGTGTAAGGATACCCTTTTGCCGCACATAATTCTTTCATTGCTTTTTGATTGCTAATATCAAAACATAAATGGATAAATCCTTGATCACCCCAAAAACGGTTTTCAAATATTTTTTTAGGAGTACGTTCTAATGTTTTTACCAATTCAATTTCGCTTGCACCTAATAATCTCGAAAATGCACCAACACGTGGTTTGCTGTGTTTTAACAATACACGATGTACTTTGTGAGTGCCACTAGGAAATGTTTTTAAATCATCAAATGTTCCTTGTTTCTCATATACAACTGTATCGTAACCCAAAATATCAGCATAGAATTTTTTAGATTTTTCTATGTCGCTTACACCAATCATCATTCCGGATGGTCCGCCAGTCAATTGCAATCCTTTGCCAAACCAAGAATCACTTTTTACAATTTGAAAAAGATTGCTCCAAGGATCACGTAAATAAAAGGTGTCATTTCCGTTGGGGTCTTTTACAATTTCAGAAATAAGATTTACATTTTTTGATTTTAGAAATTCATAAGAACCTTGTACATCGCTGGTTTTCATTTTAGCACAGTAAAATCCTAAGTCGCCTAATTGCAATTCAAAAGAACAAGGTTCTGGTTTGCGACTGGTGTATTGCCAAATTTCAAATCCTCCACCACCTTTTAGGTTGATTGCTAAAATAGCGTGACGCATGTGTGGTTTTCCACCAGTGTATGGCAACATCAAATTTGCTTCGGCTGCTTCTTCAAAAATGGGAATATCCATCCCGAAATGTTTGGCATACCATTTAAACGACTCGTGTACATTAGGAATTCCAACTCCTACTTGTTGGATTCCTGCTATTGTTGGGACCCCTCCCGACCTCCCCAGAGGGGAGGAATTGTTTGCGCTCGTCATAATTTCTTTATAAATTTTTTATTTTAATCAGCATATCAATACATCAGCACATCAATTACTCCGGTTTCTGTTTTCTAATTAAGCGTGTAAATAAATTCGGA
Source organism: uncultured Chitinophaga sp. (assembly GCA_964456225.1). Taxonomy (GTDB): domain Bacteria; phylum Bacteroidota; class Bacteroidia; order 2-12-FULL-35-15; family 2-12-FULL-35-15; genus 2-12-FULL-35-15. Next base: position 15,447 of record CAYWAV010000015.1, read on the forward strand.
AAAAAACGTTTCACCCAAATGGCTCTCAACTCTTTTCCTCCGATAAATAATTCGTATTTGTTATTTTTTATTCCGTTTAAAATTTGTCTAGCACATTCTTCAGCACTTAATCCTTGTTCTTGACTTTGATCCATTTTATTGTGCTTTCCACCATCTCCAGTAATGGCATTTATCGAAATATCTGTTTTTATTTTACCCGGACAAATAAGTAGCACTTTTACATTGTCGTTGAAAATTTCCATTCGCAAGGCTTCAAAAAATCCATGTAAAGCATGTTTGGAAGCAGAATAGGCAGAGCGATAAAAGAATCCGAATTTTCCTGCGATACTACTCATCACTATTATATGCCCACTTTTTTGTTTAATCATAAATGGCAACACACTTTTTGTAAGAGCAATGGTTCCAAAAAAATTGACCTCCATTATTTTTCTGTCTATTTCGACTGGTGTTTCTAAAGTAAGGGAACGCTGACTGATTCCACCGTTATTTACAAGAATGTCAATTCGTCCAAATTTTTCTATAACAGTCTTCGTTAATTCATTTGTTTTTGAAGTCTCGGATAAATCCAAAGGAAGAATGAGTACATCCGTATCTGGGAGATTCAAGGATTGTTTAACTCTATTAAGTTCATCTTCTCTACGGGCAGAAAGTACAAGTTTGGCTCCTTCAGCAACAAATGCTTTTGCCAATGCTTCCCCTATGCCTGAAGAGGCTCCTGTAATCCAAACGACCTTGTTTTTAGTGGTGCTCATTCTTTACAAAAATAGCGTAATTTTTGTATTAATTTTGTGTAATTTTAAACAATAATGGAAGAGTAAACTTCTACCAATAAATCTAGTAAAATTGCGTTTTATATAGGAATTAAATGAAAAAAATTGGCACAATTTTATGTATTTTATTTTTTGCGGCTTGTTCTTCAATTGAAGACAGGGTAGCAATTCCAGATACTGTTTTATCGCAAGAGCAGATGGCAGAAGTGTTGGTTGATATTCATTTGTTGGAAGCAGCATTAAATGTAAATGCTTTAAGCAGGGATCAGCAGATTATGAATAGTATTCATCCCGACTCAGATGTATTGAAAAAACACAATGTTACTAAAGAAAAATACCAGGAGAGTTTTACCTTCTATTCCCAAAATCCATTACTTTTATCTGAGGTATATCAGTATGTTCTGAATAATTTGAGCAAGATGCAAGCTGAAGTAATGACTAAAAAATAATTTTTACGCTTCCCTTTTCTCTATCGGCATGCCAATTAATTTTGAAATATGGTTGGCTTCATCCACACTTTCCTTGTCGTTTTTTTCATAAAACCATACAATCTCCAATTTCTTTTCTTTTTCAATAACCGATTTGCAATTTTCAAAAAATATAATAAGTAGCTTATTAAAAATAGAGTTACAATATTCTATTCGAAGTTCAATAATAGTAATGTCTTTTGGTTTAGCCAGATATTGATTTAACCATGCATTTAAAGGCTTGAAAAGTTGATAGATGTCATTTGAATAAGCTCTTCCACTTATCTTTAAAACACCTGTAGATGCGTTGAAATTTATCTCAGGCGTCTCCTTCGTTTTTTCAATAATTAATACTTCCATAAATCAAATAATTAGAGTAGCAGTGATCTAATCATAAAAGTACGAAAAATAATTATGCTTTTTTTAAAGTAAATGAAAAAACTGTGCCAGCCCCTTCTGTGCTCATAACAGTGATGGTTTGATTATGAGCTTCGATGATGTGCTTTACAATGGCTAAGCCCAATCCTGTTCCTCCTTGATCGCGAGATCTGCTTTTATCTACTCTGTAAAAACGTTCAAACAAACGAGGCAAGTGTTCTTTTTCTATTCCAATTCCATTGTCGGCAACTTCAACCATTACATTGTCACCGGCATCGTAAAATCTGATTTTAGTTTCACCATATTCTTTGCCATACTTAACCGAATTCACAATTAAGTTTACAAGTACTTGACGTATTCTAAATCTGTCGGCATGCACGAACATTGGTTTTGATTCTTCTGGAATGGTGAGTATAATTCCTTTGGCAGTTGCTTTCATTTCTTGTGCATCTGCAACATCTTTTGCAAGTATAGAAATATCGAAACGTTCCGGTTCAATTTGTAGTTCTCCTGTCTCTAATTGTGATATGGCTTCTAAGTCATCCACAATGGTAATCATTCGGTCGATACTTCTTTCAGCGCGCTCTAAATAGTTTCTGTTGATAGATGGGTCTTCTAATCCACCATCCAATAATGTAAGAACATATCCTTGAATATTAAAAATGGGTGTTTTTAATTCGTGTGAAACGTTTCCTAAAAATTCTTTTCTATATACTTCTAATTTTTTTAAACGCTCAATTTCGTTTTTACGATCATCGGCCCAAGCAACAATTTCTAAATCTAAATTTATTATTTCATTACTGGTATATTCAGGATTTGCAGATGGATTGTCTCCATTCGATCTAAAATTTTTGACAGTTATAAGAAGTGTGTTTATCTTTTTGAAGGCAATTCTGCTAGTGAAAAAAATGAGCATCAGCATGGATAGAAAGGCGCTGCCAGCTCCTATTGTTGCGGAAATAATATAAATGTCAAAATCAGTAGGAGCAAAAAAGTAGAAAGCCAAAAAAACTATTGCAGAAATTATAATAGCAATAATTAGAAGAGAAATTTTGGGAGAAATTGATTTCATTCAACAGCATTGAAATTATAATTCATGCTAAATTTAGTAAATAAAACGAAAACAAACAATTTTAAATCCGTTTTAGTCTCTGTTTTCCGAGTCATCCGCGTTCCTATTAAAATTCGAACTTGTATCCAATTCCTTTCACCGTTTTTATAAAATCCTCTCCCAATTTTTCACGTAATTTACGGATGTGAACATCTATAGTTCGGTCACCTACAACTACATCTCCGCCCCAAACTTTATCTAAAATTACATCTCTGGTAAATACTTTTCCGGGTTTTGAGGCAAGTAAGGCAAGTAATTCAAACTCTTTTTTGGGTAAACTAATTTCCTTCCCATCTTGAATGATTAAATAACGTTCTCGGTCAATTTTAATTCCACCCATATCTACTTTGTCAGTCGATTTGCTAGAATCAGAATTTGCTCCTCGTCTCAATAAAGCTTTTATTCTGCTGATTAAGACTCTTGGTTTTATCGGTTTGTTTATATAATCATCTGCGCCAACATCAAATCCTGCTATTTGAGAATAATCTTCGTTTCGGGCTGTTAAAAAGGCTATCATTACATCTTTTAATCCCGGAATTTCTCTTATTTCTCTACATGTTTCAATTCCATCCATATCCGGCATCATCACATCCAATATAATTAGATGCGGACTTTCTTTTTTTGCAATCGTCACTGCTTCTTTACCATTGTTGGCAGTAAATACATTGTATCCTTCTTTCTTAAGGTTGTAACCTAAGAATTCTAAAATATCTGGCTCATCATCTACCAACAATATTTTGTTTTCGTTATTATTCATAGTATTTGTTTTTAAATTCAGTGTAAAGTTCTCGTTTAGCTGTAACAGCCGTGTTAAATCCAGATTAACATAATATTAACAAACCACTAGGAAGTGCTGTTTTACTTAACACTAGTTTAATTTTCGATTAACTCTATCTTGACTTTCACGCAATTACTTTGTAGGCGAATTAAATGAATTTAAAAATGAAATTGAAATTTTTTATTACGCTTGTCATTCTTGTTATCGCAAAGGTAACGTTTTCCCAAAACTCCAGCATAAAAGGGAAAGTAATTGATGAAAAAACTGGGGAAACCCTACCGGGAGCATCTGTTGTTATTAAAGGTACGACTATCGGAAGTAATACCGATTTGGATGGAGCTTTTTCGATAACCAATCTTCAACCGGGCACTTATGCAGTTCAATGTCAAATGATTTCTTACAACATTAAAACACTTACCGATGTTGTTGTGAAATCCGGTGAACCTACTATTATAAGCATTTCTTTGGGTGCGGCTTCAACAGATTTGGGTGTAGTAGAAGTGACAGCAACTGTTAGCAAAGAAACCAATACGAATTTATTAAATCTCCAAAAAAACAATGCAAGCTTATCGGATGGAATCTCATCAGAAAGTATTAAACGTTCGCCCGACAAAAGTACCAGTGATGTTTTAAAACGTGTGAGTGGTGCTAGTATTCAGGATAATAAATTTGTCATTATCCGCGGATTAAGTGATCGTTACAATACGGCTATGGTAAACGGTTTGCCTTTGCCATCAACAGAACCGGACAGAAAAGCATTTTCGTTTGATATTTTTCCTTCCAACATGTTGGACAATATGATTATTTATAAAACGGCTAGTCCGGATTTGCCTGGAGATTTTGCCGGAGGTGTTATTCAAATTAACACCAAAGATATTCCGGAAGATAATTTTATTAGTGTTTCGGCAGGCGCAGGTTACAATACACAATCCACATTCAAAGAATATAAAACATATGATGGTGGAAAAAAAGATTGGTTGGGCATGGATGATGGAAAAAGAGGCATGCCGGGAGGTTTGCCATCGACAGATGAATACATTATTCAATTATCAACAATCAGCACACGTTTTGATGCAAGCAAAATGTTTGAAAATGATTGGGCAATCAAAACAAAAAAATCTTCTCCGCTTGCACAAAGTTATCAAATAGCATTTGGATATAACGATTCGCTTTTTAAGAACGACTTTGGTGTGGTGGGTGCACTTACTTATAATAACAGTAGAAAATTGCAAACCATTAAACGACAAGATTTTAATCCTGATCTCTCGCAACTGTTTAATTATAAAGATAGTGTGTACAAAGAAAATATTTTGTGGGGAGCCATGTTGAATTTCGCCTATAAGATTGGTGACAATCATAAAATTTCTTTCAAAAATATGTACAGCACCAATTCGGAAGACGCTGTTATTGATAGAACAGGACTTAACTTTGAAAACGACCAATTGATACACGCAACATCTATGCAATATACCAGCAATAGTTTGTTGTCAAATCAATTAAACGGAGATCATTTGATTTCAAAAAAGAAAATAAAAATTAAATGGGGAGCAGCCTATAATAATACAAAACGTATTGTTCCGGATATGAGAAGAATGCATTACTATAAAAATTTAACGCCTGTTGGTTCTGAATCGGATAGTGTATTTACCGCTTTTGTTCCTTTTGGAGTAGCATCTAATAGTTACGCAGGGAAATTCTTTTCAAAGCTGGATGAAAATTTAAGAGCGGCCTATTTGGAAGTTGCAATCCCTTTTACAATATTAAAACATAAACAAACCTTGAAAATCGGAGGAGTTGAACAATTTAAAAATCGTTCGTTTGATGCAAGAGTGTTTGGTTATGTGATAAACAATGTTGGAACGTTTGACTGGAGTTTGTTAACACTTTCACAAGATTCTATTTTTGCGGAAGAAAACATTGGACCTGCCGGATTTAAAATGGGCGAGTTAAAAAATCCTGCAAATTCATATACAGCAAACTCAAATTTAACAGCGGGGTATATTTTGCTGGATAATAATTTCGGAGATAAATTAAGATTGGTTTGGGGAGCTAGAGTAGAAAACTATCGCCAGGTTTTAAATTCCAAATCGTATGGTGGCGATCCAATCGTTATTGATACAACCTATTTGGATGTATTGCCATCCTTAAATTTCACTTTTTCTTTAACGGAGAAAATAAACATTCGAGCAGCAGGTTCTCGCACAGTGGCACGTCCCGAGTTTAGAGAATTAGCACCTTTTACTTTTTATGACTTCAACACTTCTGCTGCAGTTGTTGGTAATCCGGCTTTGGTTAGAACAAATATTACAAATGCAGATCTTCGTTTTGAATGGTATCCTGGAGCTGGACAATTATTTTCAGCCACAGCTTTTTATAAACAATTTCAAAATCCTATCGAACAGATAATTGATTTGTCTGCCGGAGCAGGAAGCAGAATTTATACATATCAAAATGTTCTTGGTGCAACTAACTATGGATTTGAAGCAGAAGTAAGATTCAAATTAAACTTGTTGGATACTTTATTAAACACAAAACAATTTGACCATTTTACGGTATTTGCCAACTATACTTTTATTAAATCAGAAGTTGATTTGTCGAATGTTGCAACAGCAGTTACAGAAGAGGAGAAGCATCGTCCGATGCAAGGTCAGTCGCCTTATATTGTAAATGCCGGAATTCAATATTTGGACAATGATTTAGGATTGGGTTTGAGTTTCTTATATAATAAAATAGGCCGAAGAATATTTTTGGTAGGATCGAATGGTTATGGAAATATTTATGAAGCTCCTCGCGATTTATTTGACATTCAGATTACAAAAAAGTTCTTAAAAAATGGAGAAGTGAAATTTAACATCAATGATATCTTTAATCAGGAATCGGTTTTCTACCAGGATCAAAATAATTCGAAAAAATTCGAAGCAGATAAAGACACAAAAATTACCGGAATAAGATACGGAGCCAATTATTCCTTGTCAGTATCTTATAAGTTTTAAGCGAACCTTCCCCAATTATTTCTCAACTCCACTTAAAAGAATATTCTATATTGTCATTTCGAGCGGAGTCGAGAAATTTGTTTTTCACAACATGGAATTCACCGCTTCATAACCTTCTGTTAAAATAAGGTTGACTTATTGATAAAACGAAGGTAACACTCACACAAACTACCACATCTACTTTTACATCGTTTTAGTGCTACTCTTATTTCTAACTAGAACGGGTAATGCCGCTTCCCTCAAACACGGTAACAAATTTTAAAATATTATAAAATGAAAAAAATTTTACTAATGAGCGCAATGATACTGGGTGGAATATTCAGTTCAACGGCTCAAGTTACAGTGTCGGGTGATATTACTACAAATACAACCTGGACAAAAAACAACATTTATATGTTGACTGGTGGATTTGTTTATGTTACAAGTAATGCAACATTAACAATTGAAGCTGGAACATTAATTAAAGGAAATGCTTCCACACTTGTTATTACTCGTGGTGCAAAATTGATGGCTGATGGTACTCAAACGCAACCAATTGTATTTACATCTTATCAACCTGCAGGTTCAAGAGCCCCTGCTGATTGGGGTGGAATCATTGTTTGCGGAAAAGCGCCAATCAATGACCCTGCCGGTTCTCGTTTAGCAGAAGGTGGAATTGATGCCGTTAAAGGATTGTACGGTGGAACGGATCCAAACGACAATTCTGGAATCATTCGTTATGTTCGTATTGAGTATGCAGGTATTGCATATTTACCAAACAACGAAACAAATGGTTTGACTATGGGTGCTGTTGGATTAGGAACTACTATTGATTACGTTCAAGTAATTCATGGTGGTGATGATGCATTCGAATGGTTTGGTGGAACTGTAAATTGTAAACACTTGGTTTCTTCAAGAGGTGTAGATGATCATTTCGATTCAGATTATGGATTTACTGGAAAGGTTCAATTTGCTGTTGCTTTAGCTGATTCTTCCATTGCTGATATTTCAGGTTCAAACGGTTTTGAATCGGATAACGATGCTGGTGGAAGTATTAACGCTCCATTAACACATCCGATTTTTACAAACATTTCTTTCTTCGGACCGAAGAGAACAGCAACAACAGTAATTAATGGAAATCACAGACGTGGTGCTCACATCAGAAGAAGTTCAACATTGTGCACATATAATTCTATTTTTGCAGGTTTTCCAACAGGGTTAAAATTAGAAAGTGATAATTCTGCAAACAGTGCAAAATCGAATTCATTACAATATAAAAACAATATCATTGCTGGTTGTCCGCAAGTTTTGGATACTGCAGGCTTAACAATTACTTGGGGCGCGCCTTACGGTTCAGCTTTGGGATGGTTCAATTTTGCAACAAATGGAAATACAACTTTACCAAACAGTTTGGATATTATGGCTGTTAGTCCTTACAATTATACAAATCCTAATTTCTTGTTAATGGCTGGTTCTCCTGCTTTAACAGGTGGAAGTTTCTCTAGTCCTAATTTAACGGATCCGTTTTTTACACCAACGTCATACCGTGGTGCATTTGATGGTGTAAATGATTGGACAAAATGCTGGACAAATTTTGATCCTCAAAATACTCCTTATACTACAGCAGGAATTAATTATTTAGCTGTTATGGTTACACCAAGCGGTCCAACTGCTTTTTGTGCAGGTGGTTCAGTTACTTTAACTTCTGATGCAACGTCAGGAAACGTTTGGAGCACATCAGCTACCACGTCATCTATCAATGTTACTGCATCAGGAAATTATTCTGTTACTGTTACAAATGCAGCAGGTTGTATGGTTACAACTACTCCAATTGCAGTTGTTGTAAACGCACTTCCTACACCAACAGTTACTGCTGGTGGTCCAATTACTTTTTGTGCTGGTGGTTCTGTTACTTTATCTACAGGAACATTTAGCTCATACACTTGGTCAAGTGGTGCAACAACTTCTTCAGCAGTAATTTCAACTTCTGGAAATCAAACAGTAACTGTTACTGATGGAAATGGTTGTATTGGAACTTCTTCAATTACTACTGTTACGGTAAATCCTTTACCTTCAATTCCTACAATTTCTGCTGGTGGACCAACTTCATTTTGTACAGGTGGTTCAGTTGTATTAACTTCTAGTTATACAGGTGGAAATATGTGGTCAACTTCTGCAACTACAAATGCTATCACAGTAAACAGTACAGGAAGTTACACAGTTACTCAAACAGATGCAAATGGTTGTTCTTCAACTTCAGCTGCAACTAGCGTTAACGTGAGCAGTGCACCACTTCCTACCGTAGGTGTTTCTGGTTCTACTACGCTTTGTATGGGGCAATCAGTAACATTAATGGCATCTACAGCTGATACATATTTATGGAGCCCAGGCGGACAAACAACACAATCTATTGTTGTTACAACTGCCGGAACATACAATGTTGCAACAACAAATGCTGATCCTTGTGATGGTGTTGGAACTTCTTCAAACACAACAGTAACTGTTAATCCTGTTCCTACAGCAGCAGGTTCTGTTGGATCTACTACTGGATTTAACGTTACCTTCTCTAACACATCCACAGGTGCAACCACTTACTCTTGGGATTTTGGAGACTTGTCAAGTTCAGCTGCAACATCTCCAATTCATGCTTATGCATCAAATGGAACTTATACCGTTACTTTAATCGCATCAAACGGTTCTTGCTCTGATACAATTACTTTCACAACTACTTTATCAGTAGGTATAGAAGAAATTCAAACCATTGCCGGTGTGAATTTATATCCGAATCCTGTTAGTCAGGAAGCAACAATTGATGTAAACTTAAATGAAGCAACAACTGTTTCAGTATTTGTTTATGACATCACAGGAAAAGTGGTTGCAAACGTTTTTGACGGACAAATGGATGCAGGAATGACTACATTAAAAGTAGATGCATCTAATTTAGAAGCTGGAATTTACTTTACAGCGATCGTTTCAAACAACGCTAAGAAAACTTTAAAAATGGTTGTTGTTAAATAATAAATTTTATTCAGTATTATTCAAAACACTACATGCCCAGGCGTGTAGTGTTTTTTTATTTAAAGGATAACGGAAGCATAATAGTTTGTAAAACTTTAGAAAATATAGACACGCTAAATTTGTATAAAAATTAAGTGATGAATACAGATATTAAAATATTATTGATAGATGACGAGCCGGACATCTTAGAGTTCCTATCTTATAATTTTCGCAAAAAAGGTTTTACGGTGGTTACCGCTAATAACGGTGTTGACGGAATATTGCAGGCAAATCTTGAACAGCCTCAGTTAATTATATCGGATATATTAATGCCCTTGATGGATGGAATAGAAATGTGCAAGGCCATTCGTAAAATGGAACCTTTTTACCGCCTTCCATTTATATTTTTAACAGCTGTCAGTGACGACTATAAGGTGCTTTATGCAATGTCGGCTGGAGCAGATCAGTTTGTTTCCAAGCCTATTCGCTTTGAATATTTATTATCGATGGTGAATCAGCTGATGGAGGAGAAGGCTGCGTAGATAAGAAAATTTATCATTTATTAATATTCAAATGATAGTATCTTTTTATTCGAAACCTATTATTTGATAAAGCGAAAATATTAAGTGGGTAGAAACTGAAAAGCATGAAGAGCGTATTGTTAGTATTTGATGATCAGAAAGAACTTGAATTTATTGAGGTGAATTTAATTGAAAATGATTTTCATGTTTTTAAAACAAATAATTTAAAAGATGCGTTAGTTCTTGCAGAAAAAAAATTACCAGAACTTATTGTTGTAAATACTTTAGATAGAGAATTAAATCTTAGATTGTTTTCAACCCAAATAAAAATGGGGCAGTTGAAAAATATAACATTATTAAGTTTGATTGAATTGGAAGATTATTTGAAAACGGACTTCACTGAACATATTGTTGTAAAGCCTGTACGTCCCAAATTGCTACTCAGCCTCATTCGGGGTGTTATGAATCAAGAAGAAGTAAATTGGCACCCTTTCTTTCGTTGATTTTGTTTTAACAAACCGCCCTATAATTTTATATAAGTTTAAACTTCAATTAAGAACCATCTAATACAGATGCTTTATTTTTGTTTTGAAAATTCAACATGAAAGAATTTTTGATAAAGTGAACACCCTACAAGAATCCTTATAAGACGGATACTCCAAAGCCGCTTCATCATTTTAGTTTTTGAAACTCCAATACGTGTACTACGTATTTCTAAAACATATTAAAATGAAGAATGTGAAATCAATCAAAACAATTTTTTTATTTTGCTTACTTATTGTAGCAACATTTTATTCTACTTTAAAGGCTCAAATTCCAACTAAATGTCTGGAAGTTGAAAGCATCTTGGTTGATGCATGTGGAAGTCCGGAAGGAGAGAATGAAATGGTTACCTTTAAAGTTGGCCCTACATCAATTAATACTTCTGACCTGACAATTACTTGGCCCAATAATTCATTTATTGGAATCTCTCCTTCAAACGCTTTAACAGCTTCAATTGTAGCAACCTTGAATGCAACCATTGTAAGTTGCGGTCGTTTAATCGAGCCTGTGGGTGGTGTTTTACCAGCGGGAAAAAGTGTGCTTATGGTTACATCAACAGCTATGAATACATCTGCTAATTCATTTGCAAACCTAACAGACACTCTTTATATAATTTTTCAGAATGCAGGAAACACATCGGGACATTTTGCGAACCACAGCACTCCGTCAGGCTTAAGAACAACAATAATAAAACAAATTTCTATTAACTGTTCTGATACAGTAATATATGATAAAGTACTATTGATAAATCAATTAGGTGGGTATGGTGGAACTGCTGCTCAAAAAGATGGTGCAACAGCTCAGTTTTCATGGGCCGGAGTAGCTACCTATGTAAATAATGGTTGTATGGCACCTTTTATTCCTATAACTATTAGTGCAGGGACAGGGAGTACAATTTGTGCAGGAACAACAGTAAACTTAGCAGGGACAGCCACAGGCAATTATTCAAGTGTTATATGGCAAAGTTCAGGAGGAATTTTCTCGACTTCGAATTCGTTAACAACTGTTTTTACAGCTCCTCCAACAGCAGGAACAGTAACAATTACATTAGGTGCTATTGGGCCATGTCAGGACACCGTTACTAGCACTATAACCATGAATATTATTTCAGTGCCATCACCAGTTATTGCAACAAGCGGGAGTACTGCAATTTGTGCAGGGAATTCTGTCACTCTTTCTGCTTTAGGAGGAAGTTCTTATGTTTGGAGTACAGGAGCAACAACAAATGTAACCACTGTATCTGCAAGCGGCACCTACACCGTTACTGCAACAAATAGTTGTGGTTCCCAAACAGCTACGCAAGTTGTAACAGTAACTCCTTTGCCTACTGCCAATGCAAATAGTACCGCATCATCCGTTTGTAGTGGAGGCTCATTATTACTTTGGACAACAGGAACTGGAAATTTTCTTTGGTCGAATGGCGAGAACAATGATTCAACAATTGTATCAACAGGAGGAACCTATTTTGTCACAGCATCAAATTCATGTGGAAATGTTAACGACACAGTAATTATTGCAACACTACTACCGCCATCGCCAATTATTACAGTAAGCGGAAGTACAACTATCTGTGCCGGAAACACAGTAAATTTAGTAGCTTCAGGAGGCACATCCTATTTATGGAGTACGGGAGCAGCAACAAATTCTATATCTGTATCAACAGGTGGAACTTACACTGTAACTGCAACGAATACTTGTGGATCACAAACAGCTACTCAATTAGTAACTGTTCAGCCTTTGCCAACTGCAACGATAAATAGTATCGCAACTTCATTTTGCAGTGGTGACTCATTATTACTTTGGTCAACTGGAATAGGCACTTTTTTATGGTCGAATGGCCAGAGCAATGATTCAATAATTATTTCAACCGAAGGAACATATTTTGTTACTTCATCAAACTCATGCGGAAGCCTGAATGATACAATTCTTGCATCAATGCTTCCTTTGCCATCACCAATTATTACAGCAATTGGAAGTACAACTGTTTGCGCAGGCGATTCTGTCACACTTAATGCATCTGGCGGAAGCACTTACTTGTGGAGCACAGGCTCCACAAGTTCAGCGATAACAGTATTTACAGGAGGAACATATACTGTTACCGCTACTAATAGTTGCGGCTCATTACCAGCAACAACTATAATAATAATTAACATATTGCCATTAGGATCAATTAATTCACTTGATACAACAGTATGTCCGGGGAATACATTGTTGTTGTGGGCAACAGGAACCGGAAGTTATTCTTGGTCAACGGGAGAGATTAACGATTCTGTTTATGTTGGATCAGGAGGAAGTTATATTTTAACATCAACAAATAGTTGTGGGATTACGACTGACTCAATTACAATTACTCAGCAACTACTTCCAACAACAACAATAACAGCTGCTGGCTCAACAACAATTTGTAATGGCAATAGTGTAATGCTGAACGGATCAGGTGGAACAACTTATCTCTGGCAACCTTCAAGTGCTATTACAAGTTCTGTTTCTGCAACTTTAGCAGGAACGTACACGCTGACAGCATATAACAATTGTGGAAGTGATACCGCGACAATAAATGTTTCTGTCATCAATAGTCCGCTAGCTACGATTACCTCAACTGGTTCAACAACAATTTGTGTTGGAGACAGTTTAACATTAAGTGCAAATGGTGGAGGGACATATTTGTGGTCAACAGGCTCAACAATAAATTCAATAAATATTAATAATCAAGGTTTATATTATGTTATAGTAAGCAATATTTGCGGATCCGATACGGCTTCTATTAATGTAGTTTCTGACAGTGTAAATGCATTGTTTACGGGTAATAGCATTAGCGGAATAAGCCCGCTTACCATTGATTTTACAAATAGTAGTTCATTAAATGCAATAACTTATTCTTGGTCATTTGGTGATGGCAATTCAAGTAATTTATTTTCTCCAACAAATACGTTTCAAACTCCCGGAGTTTATAATGTAATACTCACAGTAACAAATGCAAATGGTTGTACCGACTCCTATTTGATTCAAATCACCGTTTTTGAAAATCCCTCTATTCTTAATGTTCCGAATGTGTTTTCGCCAAATAATGATGGTGACAATGACTCCTTTATAGTAACGAGCAGTGGTATCAAAGAATTTGAATGTGCTATTTATGATAGATGGGGCTTGAAAATGATTGTACTTCCTTCCGTAGAAATTGGGTGGGATGGCAGAACAGATACCGGTGTTAGTGTGAGTGATGGGACTTATTATTACATAATCAAAGCAACGGGTCTTGATAATAAAATTTACAATAAAACAGGTTTTGTTTTACTCATAAGGTAAGCAATATGATGATTTGTTAAAGTATGAATAAAAATAAAATAACTTCTGAAATATATATTTGTTATCAGAAGATAAGAAAGTAATTGTTTTCTGATTAAGTGAATAACCTACAAGAATTCTTCATTAGAGGGATACTCCGAAACCGCTTCATCATTTTAGTCTCATAACTTAAATACGTGTATTACGTATTTCTAAAATGTATTTATATGAAAAGTATAACGGTAATTTTTTATTGTCTATTATTTCAAACTAATTTCTATTCGAAAGACGTGATAGCTCAACAAGTAGTTGTGAACGCATATTTTAATGCAGTTGCGCCTGAAGATGAGTGGATTGAATTGTTGGTTGTAACTGATAATACGAACATGAATAGTTGGACTATTCGAGATAACAATAGTACACAAACAAGTTTCCAAACGCCCGTTACTTTTAATAATAGTACTTTTTGGAATAACATGAGAGCTGGAACAATCATAATGATTTGGACCAGAACAAATAATTCCTCTGGTGTTGCACATCCATTAGATGTTAATAAAGATGATGGATATGTTGAGTTGAGCGCACAAAGTGCTTCATACTTTTCTGGTGGTGCATTTGGATCGGGGACATTAGATATTGCAGGAACCGGAGATATTATTGAATTAAGAAATAGTTCAGGAACCCACATTCATGCATTGGCTCATAAATCTACTGTTGGAGCAGATTGGACAGCTATGGCTACTCCGAAATTGAATCATGCTAATAATGCAAGTTCGGGAGATGCTATTTACGTCTGTCCGGGAGCTGTGATTAGTGATTATGATGGGCCAGCTACAGGAAATGCTTTTACTTCCAAAAACAATTCAACCATCACCTTTGGCTTACCAAATACATGTGGCTCAAGTGCAACAGGGAATACTATTTTTGTGGATGGTTTGCGTGAACCTGTAATTGTTTCACAATCAGTTGTTCCTTCAGTAAGTATTCCCGGTGATATAACGTTCGCTTGGACAGCTGCTACTGATCCCAATCCCTCTGATAATACAATTGGGTATATGATTTTGCGGAATACAAGTAATACATTTACAATACCAACAGATGGCGTTACGTATTCTGTTGGTGGAACAATTGGTAGCGCAACAGTTGTAGCTGAAATAAATTCGTCAGGAACGACAAGCTTTACAGACAATTCTGTTGTAGCAGGTAACTGCTATTACTACCGCGTTTACGCCTTTCGATATACTTCAGATAATATGACAGGAACAGCATTTGTTGCAAGTACTTCAAGGGGGCGAGCATACAATCAAACAAATTTCGTTTTCGTTGATTGTCTTATCGTTTTGCCAATTGAATTGTTGAACTTTACTGCGTCATATACTTATAAACGTACCGTTGAATTGCTTTGGCAAACAGCTACTGAAACTAATAACGATTTTTTTACAGTAGAACGAAGCATAGATGCTGTTCGTTTTGAATCTATTGCGAATGTTGATGGAGCAGGTAATAGCAGTCAAATGAGAAATTATTCGTCTGTTGATGATTTTCCTTTAAATGGAATATCTTATTATCGTTTGAAGCAAACAGATTTTAATGGGATGATTTCCTATTCTGCAATGGTGTCTATATCTATTGATTTTTTGACTAATGATGTAGAGCAGATATATCCAAATCCAACCAGTGAAAAATTGAATATTGTATTTACAAAAGACACTTATATAGCATTTAATATTAAAATTGTTAACAGCATGGGGCAAATTTTGTTTTCAGAAAATAAAAATTTGGACAACATTGTTTCTATTGATTTGCAAGGATTTTCAAAAGGAATTTATTTTTTGATTATCACAGCGGATGATTATTTCTATCAAAATAAGATTGTAAGAAATTAAAATATTTTATATGAAAAATATTATTAAAAGGCTATCTGGTGGCGAACAGATAAATATTCATCTTGTAACTTTTTGGATTACATTGTTGTTTTCTATTCTTTTTTTTGCCTCTATTCTATTTAAACAAGATTTCTAAAGAAGAGATTTGTTAATTATTTCTTAATTATCTCTTAAAGGACAATTGATATTGCTCTGCTATTTTTGTATTGTGATAAAGTTAATGTTGCGATATACTAATTGTTAATGAATTATGAAAAACGTATAATTCATTTTTCTAACAAAGCTCAGTGCTTTAGCAATTTTCTACCTCCTTATATTTCTGTATTTACCTTTTAACTATATTAAAATGAAAACAATTTTATTTTGGTTTCATGCAATTGTAATAAGAATTTTCATGAAACAACTTTCTGCTTTGTGTTCACCCTTTAAGTCCAATAAACTTCACAATCAAGGTCAATTATCTGTTAACTCATAATTATGAAAGTGAAAAAACGAGAGGTGGATGTTGTTGTTATTTCTGACATTCATTTGGGAACATATGGGTGTCATGCGAAGGAGTTGCTTCAATATTTAAAAAGCATAAAACCTAAGAAATTGATACTAAATGGAGATATAATAGACATCTGGCAATTTAATAAACGCTATTGGCCAGCAAGTCACATGCAGGTAATTAAACACATTACCGGTTTAATCGCGAAAGATGTAAAAGTATATTATGTCACAGGAAATCATGATGAAATGTTGAGGCGTTTTGTTGGATTTAAAATGGGTTCTTTAAAAATTGTTAATAAAGTAGTATTAAAATTAGATGGTAGAAAAGCATGGATTTTTCACGGTGATGTGTTTGACGTTACGATGCAGCATGCTAAATGGCTGGCAAAATTGGGTGCAATTGGCTACGATGCACTAATTTTATTAAATAGGACGGTGAATTATTTTTCTCAAAAAATGGGGAAAGGAAAGATTTCTCTTTCAAAAAAAATTAAAAACAGTGTAAAAGGGGCAGTGAAATTTATAAATGCGTTTGAGCAAACTGCTGCGGATATTGGTATATCAAATGAATATGATTTTGTAATCTGCGGACACATTCATCAGCCTGAAATTCGAGAAATAAAAAACAATAATGGAACAATTACCTACATGAATTCAGGTGATTGGATAGAAAATCTTACTTCTTTAGAATATCATGAAGGGAAATGGTGTATTTATAAATATCATGAAGATATAGTGGCACAGGCCGTAGACCTTACCGAGAAAAAATTTGTAACGCTTGATAACTCACAGTTGTTTGAAAATTTAGTTGAAGAGTTTAATTTGATGAAACGTGCATAAAAATTTTATATATGAAAATATTATACGCTATTCAAGGTACTGGAAACGGACATTTAAGTCGCGCAAGAGACATTATTCCTATTCTAAAGAAAAAAGGAGAGGTAGACATCTTAGTGAGTGGAATTCAGGCGGATGTAAGTTTGCCTTTTGTAATTAAATACAAGTTTAAAGGCTTAAGTTTTGTTTTTGGGAAAAATGGTGGAGTGGACATTGTTAGCACCTACCTGAAAATGGATTTGCGAGAATTGTCAAATGATATTACAAAAATTCCGATTGAGAATTACGATTTAATTATCAATGACTTCGAACCAATAACTGCCTGGGCTTGTAAGAATAAAGGATTACAATGCATCGCATTAAGCCATCAGAGTGCCGTACTTGCCAAAAAAGCTCCTAAGCCAAGGAAAAAGGATCCTTTGGGAAAAATAGTATTAAAATACTATGCTCCAACTACAGCTCAATATGGATTTCATTTTTCTAAATTTGATAAAAATATTTTTACTCCCGTAATTAGAAAAGAGGTTCGAGATTTAATTCCTGAAAACAAACGACATTATACAGTTTATCTTCCTGCATATGATGATGAGCGTTTATTAAAAAATTTAAAAAAATTTAAATCTACCAAGTGGGAAGTATTTAGCAAACACAATAGGAAAATTATAATAGAAGATAATATAACCATACAGCCAATTAATAATGAAGCATTTTTAAAAAGTATGGCAAATTGCAAAGGGGTATTGTGTGGTGCAGGTTTTGAAACTCCCGCTGAGGCATTGTTTCTGAAAAAGAAATTGATGGTAATTCCTATGAAAACACAATATGAACAGCAATGTAATGCAGCAGCACTAAAAAAAATGGGAGTGCCTGTTATAAAAAGCTTAAAATCTAAATTTCACGATGAAATTAAAGAATGGTTAGAATACGGAAAAACTATCCCTGTGGATTACCCAGATATTACTGAGCAAATAATCGATTCAATTATTGCAGAACATTACAAAAGAAAAATTTATATTCCGAATTTTAAATTGAATGAATCCTTTTCAGCTGTTAGGGTTTAATCTGCGATTTAATTATGTTGAATAGAAAGCAGTTTGGTGAAGATTTTCATTGGGGAATATCTACCGCAGCTTATCAAATAGAAGGAGCCCATACTGCAGATGGGAAAGGGGCTTCTATTTGGGATACATTTTCCAGCCAACGTAAAAAAATTTATGCCAATCATCACGGGAATCATGCTTGTGATTTCTATAATCGGTATGCTGACGATTTACAATTGTTAAAATATTTAAACATTCCCAATTTTCGGTTTTCACTATCTTGGACTAGAATATTGCCAACTGGTCAAGGACAAATTAACCAAAAAGGTATCGATTTTTATGATCGATTGATTGATAAATCATTAGAGCTGGGGATAAAACCTTGGGTAACTTTGTATCACTGGGATCTTCCTCAGGCAATTGAAAACAAAGGTGGCTGGACCAACAGGGAAGTGGTAAATTGGTTTGGTGATTATGTGGAAATTTGCGCAAAAAAATTTGGCGACCGAGTAAACGATTGGATGATTATGAATGAACCAATGGTATTTACGGGTGCGGGTTATTTTTTAGGAGTACATGCCCCGGGAAGAAAAGGGTTGAAAAATTTTATTCCGGCTGTTCATCATGCAGCATTGAGTCAATCGGTTGGTGCAAGTAGATTGAAAAATATCCGAAAGGATTCCAATATCGGCACTACTTTTTCTTGTTCGCATTTGGAACCGTATTCAAATTCTGAAAAGGATATCCTTGCTACCAAACGTGTGGATGCGTTGTTGAATCGATTATTTATTGAACCAGCATTAGGACTTGGATATCCTACTGGCGATTTAAAATTGCTTGATAGAATTTATAATTATTTCCAGCATAATGATGAAGAGTTGTTGAAATTTGATTTTGATTTTATTGGAATACAAAACTATACCAGGGAGATTATTACTCATTCTTATTTAGTTCCTTCTCTTCACGCTAAAATTATTAAAGCCGATAAACGCAAGGTGCAAAAAACATTAATGAATTGGGAAGTCTATCCCGATTCCATCTATCACATTTTAAAAAAATACAATGAGTATCCACAAATTAAAAAAATAATTGTTACTGAAAATGGCGCGGCTTTTAATGATGTTGTTTTTGACGGTAAAATCAATGACGAACAACGAACAACTTATTTGAAAGACCATCTAAAAAAGATATTACATGCAAAGGAGGATGGAGTAAAAGTGGGAGGCTATTTTGTCTGGACTTTTACCGATAATTTTGAATGGGCAGAAGGATTTTATCCTCGATTTGGAATTGTGCATACAAATTTTGAAACGCAAGAAAGAACGATTAAGCAATCGGGATATTGGTATAAAGAGTTCTTGCAACTCTCATAGCTATAAACTAACTCCTAAAACAAGCACATCATCCGTTTGCTCATAATTGCTTTTCCATTCATTAAATTTTCGTTCCAATTCTAATTGCTGAGTTTGCATGGATAATTTTGAAGTTTTTAAAAGTAAATTTTTAAAATTACGTGTCATGAATTTTTTATCTCTCGATCCTCCAAACTGATCAGCATAACCATCACTGCAAAAGTATAATTTATCTCCCTTGCTGAAATTTACACTTTGACTTTCATATCTTCTGTTAGATTCAAGATTCATTCCACCTATAGGATAGTGTGAGCCGTCAATACTCATAAGTTCATTTTTTGAAATATGGTACATTGGTCTTAATGCTCCCGAATAAGTCAAAAAATTACTATCATAATCTATACAACAGAGGGCAATGTCCATCCCATCAAACGGACGCCTCTCTTCTTCAATAAAATCATTTGAATAATCAAAAGCCTTATTTAATTTATGATTCAGCCTTTGGAGGATAGATGATACGTTACTGTTTTTTTCTTCAATAACTATTTGGTTCATTAAGCTTATTCCTAATACCGACATAAAAGCTCCCGGAATTCCGTGGCCAGTGCAATCGGCTACCGCAATAATAATTTTGTTCTCAATTTTTGTAAACCAATAAAAATCACCACTAACAATGTCTTTTGGTTTAAAAAGGATAAATGAATTTGGAAACAATCTGAAAAGATGTTTTTCTTTCAGCATCATTCCTTCCTGAATTCGTTTCGCATAAATGATACTATCATTTAGTTCATCTGTTTTTCTGCTTTCTTTTTTCTTTTTTAATATTATCGAGGTTTCAAATTCAAAATTTTCCTCTCGCGATTTAGTTTGGAAAAACTTATAAGCTATATTTCTTACAAAATTATTTTTAAGACTAATTGTTTGTTCCATATTAATAATGTTGGATACAATAGTACGTAAGCCTTTGTTGAAAGTTGTTTTAGGAACATAAACAAATTGTTAATATCGAGAAGTTTGACTTTTTTTATCACGAATCATTGTATATATTCGACAAACAAATTTTTTGGTAAGTGTTGTAAAATCAGATGATGTAAGGATAATAATTTTTTAATTTCGATTGGTAGCGCTTCCAAAATGAAATTTTTATTTTAGATTTTTTTTAATTTATTGTTTGTAATTATTTTTTATTGAGTGTTTATTTTTTAACATTCATAACATTAGTTCAACTTCATAGGTTCTTTCTATTTACAATTTATCCCTTTTATTTAAGCATAGAATAATATTCTGCTGTTATTTAGATAAGACTACGTTTTCAATTTTGTTGCGAAATTAAACAGTAATAAATATGAAAAAAATGCACGGAAATTTGTTAAAAAAATTATTTATTTCCTTGGGAATAATTGGTTTTATTACCATTGCAAAAGCGGGGCCTGGATTGATAATATCAGAATTTTTTGTTAATCCATCTGGAACAGATTCCCCATATGAATGGGTAGAATTAAGAGCTACTAAATTTATAAATTTTGCAATTACACCGTATAGTTTGGTTGTAGCCAATAATGGAACAGCTACCTCATCGGGTTGGATTACTGGCGGAGTCCTTAGTTATGGATTCAATATAAATACAGGAACGGTTAATCCAGGAGATGTTGTTTATGTTGGTGGTTCTTTGATGGCTCCCACCGGAGTGAAATTAAGAATCATTAATACTTTAACTATTGGTGGTGATGGGTTTGGAAGTTCTTCTTCAGGGCCTTTTGGAAATGGTGGTGCTAATGCAGATGGCATAGCAGTATTTGATGCCGACATTTCTACACTAACGAATTCTTCTGTTCCCATTGATGCAGTATTTTATGGATCAGCAATAGGAACAGCATTAGTAAATGCCGGAATAGATGGTTACCAATTGCCGATTAATGATCTTTATGCCGGTGGAAAATTACAAACAAGTAGTTTTATAACTGCTGACCCTTCTTCTTCAGGAGTTACAGTTTTTGCTACAGGAACATTTGATACTTTAGTGAATGCGTATACAGCAAACAGAGTTTGGGCTATCGGATCTATGTCGGATGGAACTTCTACTGTTACATTAACATTACCTCCTGCAAATGTTGCTTTTTCAATCGACAATCAAACAGTTTTAGAGTCGGCCGGAACAATTTCGGCAAATATTTCTATCACAAATTCAAATTCTAGTGCATCATCAGTAGATGTTGTAATTATTCCATTTGGAACTGCAACAGTTGGTTCAGATATTACCTATTCTACTCAAACAATTATATTTCCTGCAAATTCAAGCGGAACATTGCCGGTAACAATTACGCTGAATGAAGATTTACTGGCAGAACCTTCCGAATATTTTGTTATCAAATTACAAAATGCTACTAATGCAACAATAATAGGAATAATACAACAAACCATTTTTATTCAAGACAATGAGAATAGTGCACCAGTAGGAACAAATGAAGTTTCTATGACTTTTGTTTCCAGTTTTTCAAATGCTGCAGCAGGAACAAATTCTGCAGAAATTGTTGCTCACGATCCAATCAGTCAACGATTATTTGTTGCGAATTCTATTGGAAGAAAATTAGACATTGTTGATTTTTTAAATCCGGCAGCAATGTCTTTGATAAGTTCAATTGATATTTCTTCTTATGGAAATATAAATAGCGTTGCAGTAAAAAACGGAATTGTTGCTTGTGCAATTGAAAATAACATTCCGGAGCTGGATGGCTTTGTTGTATTTTTTGATACAAATGGTGTTTTTCAAAAACAAGTAATTGTTGGTGCGCAACCTGATATGATTACTTTTAATAATGCCGGAACGCGTATTCTTACAGCAAATGAAGGACAACCAAATGATGCATATACTATCGATCCGGAAGGTTCTGTAAGTATTATTGATATTTCAGTTGGTCTTGTAGCTTTAACACAATCAAATGTTACGACTGCTTTATTTACTGCATTTGATAGTCAGCAAGCAACATTAAAGGCAAGTGGTGTTCGAATCTTTGGACCTGGGGCAACAGTTTCCCAAGACATGGAACCGGAATACATTACTTTGTCGGAAGACGATCAAACTGCTTATGTAGCGTTACAAGAAAATAATGCTTTTGCATACGTGAATATGGCAACCAATACAATTACCGATATCAAGCCTTTGGGTTTTAAAAATTATAATGCTGCTAATAATGGAATTGATGCTACCAATAATGGAAGCAATATTAATATTGCTAATTGGCCTATTAAAGGGATGTATCTGCCTGACGGAATGACTCGATTTAACATTGGAGCTTCAGAATATTTAATTACTGCAAATGAAGGTGATGCCAGAGCGTATACAGGTATGAATGAAGAAACTACAATCGGAAACGCATCTTATATTTTAGATCCTACTGCATTTCCTTACGCATCTGTAATGAAATCAAATGCTAATTTGGGTAGATTAAAATGCACAAATAAACTTGGTGATACAGATAATGATGGTGATTTTGATGAAATTTATTCTTATGGTGCTCGTTCATTTTCTATTTGGAATGCAACCAGCGGAACTTTGGTTTATGATAGCGGTGATGATCTGGAACAAATAACAGCAGCGGATCCGGTTTATGGTGCAATGTTTAATTGTAGTAATACAAACATTACTAAAAAAGACAGAAGCGATGATAAAGGTCCGGAGCCCGAAGGTGTCGTTACGGCATCCATTGCAGGAAATCTTTATGCATTTGTGAGTATGGAACGTGTTGGTGGATTGATGGCTTTCAACATAAATAATCCTGCTGCTCCTGTATTTGTTCAATATATTAATAATCGTGGTTTAACCGGATTGACAGGTGATAGGGGCCCTGAAGGAATTATCTATATCCGTCAACAAGATAGTCCTAACGGTAAAGCATTAATCGTTTTAGGAAACGAAGTGAGCAGTACAACTTCTGTTTATGAAATTGCTTGTCCGCTTGCCTTAGCCACAAATACAGCATCGGGACCAGTAACAGTTTGTGCTGGAAATACGGTGTCGTTAACTTCAAGTACTTTGCCTGGTGCAACATATACTTGGTATAATGGAGCGGCTCCAATATCAGGAGCTACTACTTCTATTTACAATGCAACTATTTCTGGTAATTATTCGGTTCAATTAAATAATGTTGGTTGCAGCATAAACTCAAATTCAATAAATGTGAGCGTTAATACACTGCCTTCAGCACCAATAACAGCTGGTGGTTCAACCACTTTTTGTTCAGGAGGTTCAGTTCTTTTGTCAACATCAACAGGAAATACCTACCAGTGGCAATTGAATGGATCTGCAATATCCGGAGCCACTGCTAATACATATAATGCGAATGCTTCCGGGAATTATTCGGTGGTGGTAACAGATTTAAATGCTTGTAGCAATACGTCTTCCTTACAAGCTGTAATGGTGAATTCTTTACCTGTTGCAACAATAGCTGCCAGTGGTTCAACCTCTTTTTGTGCAGACGATTCTTTGCTTTTAACTGCAAGCACGGGATTAATTTTTCAATGGTATTTTAATGGAACTACGATTTCAGGTGCTATGTCAAGCACTTATTATGCATTGAATCAAGGAAACTATAGCGTAAGTGTAAACGATGGAAGTTGTTCTGCTGCATCTGCAAATACATACATTACAATATATTCATTACCAGCTGTTCCTTTAATCACTCAAAGCGGTTCAACATTAATTTCTACTTTTGGATCAACCTATCAATGGTATTTGAATGGTCTGCCAATAAGTGGTGCCACATCTCAAAATTATATCCTTGCTTCAAATGGAACTTATTATGTTGTAACGGGTAATTCAGCTGGTTGTGAGGCAACATCAAGTTCTGTAATTGTTACTACTACTGATATTGCTTCGGTGAAAAACACCAATGGAGTAGTAGTGTATCCTAATCCTTATAATGAATTTACTTCGGTTCATTTAACTCTTTCCGAAAATGCAACCGTATTGGCTGAAGTATACAATGTATTAGGAGAAAGAGTACAAACGCTTGTGTCAGGGGAGCTTTCTTACGGAGATTATAACTATACTTTCGGTGCAAAACAACAGAACCTTTCTGCAGGTATTTATTTGGTGAAGGTGATGATTAATGATAAAATACAAGTAATACGTATTGTTGAGAAGAATTAAATTTGTTGGGTCTGCGTTGTAAAAAAAGCAGGAGCGTATCTCCTGTTTTTTTATTTGTGACCATGTTATAGAAGAAAAGGGAGCATTTATAATGGACTTTACCATTTGATAATATTGTGAAAATGTTTTCTTTTCATTGAAGATTTATATTTGTTTGTGTTATTGGATCAGAAAAAAATATGAAAAGTGTATTGTTAGTCTTTGACGACCAGAAAGAACTTGAATTTATTGAAACGAATTTAATTGAAAATGGTTTTCAGGTTTTTAAAGCGGAGAACTTAAGAGATGCTATAAGTATAGCTGAAAAAAAATTACCCGACCTTATTGTTGTAAATACGTTTGATGCTGAATCAAGCATACGATTGTTTTCAAAACAAATAAAGACAGAGCGGTTGAAAAACACAGTATTATTAAGTTTGATTGAATTGGAAGATTATTTGAAAACGGACTTCACTGAACATATTGTTGTAAAGCCTGTCCGTCCCAAATTGCTACTCAGCCTCATTCGGGGTGTTATGAATCAAGAAGAAATGAATTGGCTTCCTAATTTCCGGTAATGTAAATTTTACATTCGTAACAAATCCTTCATGTAATCTTAAGTTTTCCGTCACTGGTTCTTTCCGGCTTGATTGTACATTTGTAGTGTAATAAACAAATAATGAAAAGAAGTATTTTAATATTAGTAGTTAGTTTAATAACAAATCTTGGCGTTGCAGGAAACGGCATCGACAATAAAAACGCGACTAACACTAAGCTTGTTTCAGGGAAAGTAATTGATAAGATAAGTGGGGAAGAAATTGCAGGAGCTGAAATTAAAATTGCAGATAAAATAGTGTATACAGACTTAAATGGTAATTTTTCAGCAAACATCAATGTTGTAAAAACAGAAGCTGTTGTTTCCTTTGTTTCATACAATGACACTAAAATTAACATTGAGCCTTTTTCATACAATACCCTTGTTATAGAATTAGAGTCAAAATAATTTCAATTTTTTTCCTAAAAAGCCCTGAGTAACATACTCAGGGCTTTTTTGCATTTAAATTCCAAGCAAACTTTACCCACCTCCTACGTTAAGTTTACATTAACTTAACATTAAAAAATATTTATTGGCTAGTAAGCAGAATATTAAAACTATTGTGCTTTACTTTGCGTTGAAGTAATTAGAAACAAAAACTCAACGTTATGAAAAAATTAATCCTGTCACTCATTATCACCTTAACAATAGTTGGTGGAGTATCGGCTCAAGATTTAAGCATCGTTAGTAATCAATCTGTTCAAAGTATTGTTTTGAAAGATGGTTTGTATTTTACAAGTAACGGGAATTTATATTCAGGTTCTTATACAGCTTATTTCGAATCAGGAAAAAAGAAATCGATGTTTGATGTCAAAGAAGGAAAAGCAAATGGTGCTGTCACATATTATTATGAAAATGAAAATGTAATGGAAACCGGATTTTTTGCAAGCAATGATAAAAATGGAGAATGGTTGCGTTGGGATGAACTTGGAAATAAAATCGCACAAGCTTTTTATGTATCAGGAAAAAAAGATGGATTGTGGTTGGTTTGGGATGCTAAAGGTGTGAAAAGGTATGAAATGAATTATGCTTTAGGTGAAAAAACAGGAAAATGGTTGATGTGGAATGAAGCAGGTGTTTTAACCAGCGAAAAATCATATAGCGCATTATAAAATAAAAAGGTTAATACAAAAAAACGTCTCGCTCATTCGGGACGTTTTTTTTGCTTTCAGATTTCTAAACTGTATCCAATTCCTTTTATTGTTTTTATGTATTTATCGCCTAGCTTCTCTCTTAGTTTTCTTATATGCACATCAATGGTTCTGTTTTTTGAATAGATTTCATAACCCCAGATTAATTGTGAAATTTCTTTTCGTGTAAATACTTTTCTTGGAGAAGTAGAAAGCAGAGATAATAATTCAAATTCTTTTCTGGGTAATACAATTTCTAATCCTTCCAAAAATATCAGATAACGCTCACGATCAATTATTAATCCTTTTAGTTTGCTGGTATCTATTTCTACATGATGACTCGAATGCCTTTTTAATAAAGCTTTTAATCTGCTTACTAAAACCCGAGGTTTTACAGGTTTAATAATGTAATCATCTGCGCCAGCATTGAATGCAGCTATTTGAGAATAATCTTCACTTCGTTCGGTGTGAAAAACGATTAGTGTATTTGCTAATTCAGTTTTGTGTCGTAATTCAATGCAAATGTCAATTCCATCCAGCTCTGGCATCAGCAAATCTACCAGTACAAGTTGTGGTAATTCTTCAGTAGCAATCTGTATTGCTTCTTTGGAATTTTTGGATGAAAACACTGAAAAGCCTTCTGATTTTAATGCGGATTCCACAATGGATAGTAGCTCCTCATCTGTATCAATCAATAATATTTTAAAACTCGTTTGGCTCATAATAACTTCGGCTAAATTACTTGGCTTCTGCCTGTTTTACATTAATTTAAGATTAAGTTTACTTTAGGAAATCATACCGCATTATTTGTTAAATTTGCTCCATAGGAGTCCCTGCGGGGTATAAACATCGTATAAATGGAAAAAGCAGAAATGATTAAAAGCTATGAAAAGCTTTTGCAAGGAAATCAGAACTGGGCAGCTGAAAAATTAAAGAATGATCCAAATTATTTTAAGGATTTGTCTTTAGGTCAAACTCCTGAATATTTATGGATAGGTTGTTCAGATAGCCGTGTTCCAGCAAATGAAATAACGGGGACTAAGTCAGGACACATATTTGTGCATCGCAATATTGCAAATGTGGTGGTGCATACAGATATGAATTTGCTGAGTGTATTATATTATGCGGTTGAGGTATTACATGTGAAACATGTAATTGTATGCGGACACTACGGTTGTGGTGGTGTGATAGCTGCCATGACTAATAATGACAACGGTTTTGTAAACAACTGGCTTCGTAATATAAAGGAAGTGTATGATAAACATGCAACGGAATTAGAAGCAATTGCCGATGTTAAACAAAGAGAAAACCGTTTGGTAGAGTTAAACGTAATTGAACAAGTACACAATCTTTGTAAAACAAAAATTGTTCAACAGGCATGGGCAAGAAGAGATTTGCAAATTCATGGTTGGGTTTATGGTATGGCGGATGGATTGATAAAGGATTTGCACGTAATGGTTGATGAGATTAGTGATTTAAAGCCCATTTACCGTTTTGATATGTAAAATTTTGTTAAAAGACATGAAAAATGAACTCCAGAAAATCACAATCGTTTTTTTTTTTGCATATTTGTGAAAATTAATGAAAAAGGTAGTAGCATATAGTCTTTTAATAATTGTTATGTTTGCTTTTAACTATAAAGCAATCAGTTATCTTCTAGATTCATCAAAAGGGTCTGTCGCCTTTGTTATTGATTGTGAAGAAGAAAAATCTGAGTCTGAAAAGTCGGATGAAAAAGAAGAGAAAAAGGAAATTTCAGAATATTTATTTCATAAAAAAGTTACTTCATTTATAGTGATTCATAAGCCATCACACGTTAGCCTCCATAAGTTTTTATTTATTCCATCTGATCACAGCCAGTCTGTATACATGCCACCCGAGTTGGCTATAATTTAATTCCTCAGGTATTCGATTTTGAATACCTTATTTCAAAACACAAATTTATTTCAAATCATAGGACTGTTTAAGTTCTTGTGTTTTTTATTATTCAATTTCTAATTTATTTAATAGATACGTTTATGAACGCTCCAAAAGGCTTAACTTTTAAGTATTTGAAGAATGATTTGCCTTCAGGCTTGGTTGTTTTTTTAGTTGCATTACCACTATGTTTAGGAATAGCATTAGCATCAGGTGCGCCCTTGTTTTCCGGAATTATTGCTGGAATAATTGGAGGCACTGTGGTTGCATTTACAAGTGGTTCTGCTTTAAGTGTAAGTGGTCCGGCAGCTGGACTTACCGTTATTGTTTTAAATGCAATTGGAACACTCGGCAGTTATGATGTGTTCTTGCTTGCGGTTGTATTGGCAGGATTGATTCAGATTATTCTGGGCTTTTTAAAAGCCGGAGTAATTGGATATTATTTTCCTTCTAGTGTTATTAAAGGAATGTTGGCTGCAATTGGAATTATTTTGATTCTGAAACAAATACCGCATGCAGTTGGTTACGATGTGGATAATGAAGGAGATTTTGATTTTATTCAAGCAGATGGACACAATACATTTTCTGAAATTTTTTATGCATTTAATTATATTCATCCTGGTGCAGTAATTATTGCCGCCATTTCACTTTTTATTTTGATTATGTGGGAGCGACCGTTTTTGAAAAAATATTCTTTCTTCAAAATTGTTCCGGGTGCATTGTTGGTTGTGGTATTGGGAATTTTGATAAATGAATGGTTTCAAACAAATAATCCGGAATTGTATTTGTCAGGTGAAAAACTAGTTCGTTTGCCTGTTGCTAATTCTGCAAAAGAATTTATCGGACAGTTTACCCTTCCCGATTTTAATGCATTTAATAATTATCAAGTTTACATTGTTGCTGTTACAATAGCCATTATAGCCAGTCTTGAATCTTTATTGAGTGTGGAGGCTGCAGATAAATTGGATCCTTATAAGCGAAATACGCCCACCAACCAAGAATTGAAAGCACAAGGATTGGGAAATTTGGTTTCCGGTTTTATTGGAGGATTGCCTTTAACAGCTGTTATTGTTCGTAGTTCTGCCAATGTAAATTCAGGTGCAAAAACAAAACTGTCGGCCATTATTCATGGTTTGCTTTTATTGTTGAGCGTTATTGGAATTGCTACCATTTTGAATAAAATCCCTTTGGCTTGTCTGGCAGCATTGTTATTAACTGTGGGTTATAAACTTGCTAAAGTATCGTTATTCAAATCTATGTTCAAATTGGGTTGGGAGCAGTTTTTACCATTTATCATTACGATTGTTGCAATACAATTTTCTGATTTGTTGAAAGGAATTGCAATAGGAATGTTTGTTGCAATCTTTTTCATTCTGATGAATGTATACAAACGAATTAAAAATACACAAGGATCGGAGAGTATGATGAAAGCACTAACACGATTGATGAAAAACAACTACAAAGCAGAGTACTATTATAAAAAACAAGAATTTAAACCAGGAGAAAAAATTGTTATTCAATTGGATGAAGATGTATCCTTTATTAATAAAGGAAGTATCGCATTTACACTAGATGATCTTCCTGAAAATTCAGACGTATTAATTGACGGAAGCAAATCACACAACATTGATATAGATGTCCTTGAAATTTTTCACAATTTCAAGAGTACGGCAGAACTAAAAAATATTAATCTAGAATTTAAAAATGTCCCTGAATTTTTAGGAGTGTCAGGTCATTAAAAAAATAAAAAAATATGAAAGCTCATACAGCGGAAACACAGGCGTCTATTACGCCAATAAAAGCATTGGAAATTTTAAAAGACGGGAATCAACGTTTTATAAAAAATTTAAAAAAAAACCGTAACCTCCTTGAACAAGCAAATGATACAAGAGAAGGTCAATGGCCTTTTGCAGTAATATTAAGTTGTATTGATAGTCGTACTTCCGCAGAGCTGATTTTTGACCAAGGTTTGGGAGATGTTTTTTCCATCCGCATTGCTGGAAATGTAGTGAATACTGATATTATTGGCAGTATTGAGTTTGCTTGCAAAGTTGCTGGGTCAAAATTAGTTGTTGTTATGGGACATACAAAATGTGGTGCAGTAAAAGGCGCCTGCGACCATGTTGAAATGGGAAATCTTACCGAATTATTATCGAAAATTCAACCCGCAGTTTATCAAGAAACGATTACTACTAAATCGGATGAGCGAAATTCAAGAAATGAACTATTTGTTGAAAACGTTGCAACGCTCAATGTGAAGCGCTCGGTAAAAATGGTCGTAGACCGAAGTTATATTCTTGAGCAAATGATTGAAAAAGGAGAAATCGCTATTATTGGCGCAAAGCAAGATTTAGAAACTGGGGTTGTTGAATTTTTTGAAGACACAATGATTTGTGGAATGTCAGATGTGAGAGCTCAAATGAGTTATTAAATATCTTAAGTAAAATATATCGCAATGAACGATACAATCGAATTAAAAAAAAATGTTACTGCGGGTAGCGTTGCGTTTGATGAAGAGCATGTTTTGCATGAGTTAAAACACTATTTGCCTACGCAAACTCCTTTGAAGGATTTTATTCATCATAATTCATTGCATGCGTTTCAAAGCATGAAATTTTATGATGCTATTTTTAAGGCATCTAAAATATTTGGTTATAAAGTAACATTACAACTGGATGATTTCAGAAAGATGTATGAAAATGGCCGAGTTAAAAAAGAGGTGCTTGATAAAATAATAAAGGATAAAAAAGGAGCCGACCAATTTTTAAACTGGAAAGAGCGTCTTCTTACTAAAGAATACAATGAGTCGATTTTTCCACGTGTTGGTGTTTTGAGAGCAAACTGGAAAACACACTACAAGATTGATTTGGATTCTTTGGTGCAACCGCTGTTATTCAGAATACTATGCAGTTATCTTGATCAGGGAATTTCTGTTTGGAATTTCCCTCAGGAGAACAAAGGCTTCTTAAATGCAATCAAAGACCTTGAGAAAAATAGTTTTATCAGCTTTTTTAAAACGAAAAGGGCAAAGAAATATTTAGAAGAAGGACTTGGAATAAAAGAGCTTTTGAAAATTGTTGTAGGTAAGGAAGCTTACTATGAACAATATTTATTCGATCAGCAGTTCAGCCACAGAGGTTGGTCCGGAATGATTGCAGCAATTGAGTCGCAACCAGCTGTGTTGCTCGACCAAAGAGTCATCTCTCTTCAAGATTTCATTGTTTTTGATTTGTTGCTTGAAATCGATGCATTGGATTATCAGTTTGGAAAGGATTGGGAACCTTTGTGTAATAAAATAAGTACTCCTCCTATTGATATTTTTGAATCTGCAGCTCAAACAGAATTGGATGAAGTACTAATGCTTTGGCAAGACGCATTTGAGTGGAGCTATTATGATGAGGTGCTTGCCGGAATTTCAGCAGGAAAGAAAAAACAAATGGCAAGTCCGGCAAAAACAAGTTTTCAGGCTGTGTTTTGTATTGATGAACGTGAATGTTCTATAAGAAGAAACATTGAGCATGTTGATTCCAATTGTGAAACATTAGCTGCTCCGGGTTTCTTTGGTGTTGAATTTTATTTTCAGCCGCAGAATGCTAAGTTCTACGACAAACTTTGTCCGGCACCCGTTACACCTAAATATCTGATAAAGGAATTAAATGCTCAGGGCGAAAGAAAACATGAGTTACTTTATACAAAAAAAAACCATACTTTTTTTATCGGAACTGTGATAACCATGTTCTTCGGATTTATTTCAGCATTAAAATTATTTCTGACGGTGTTCCGTCCCAAAATGAGTCCTGCCATTTCCAACGCATTTATTCACATGGATAAAACCGCAACGCTCACCATTGAAAATAAGGATATAAATGACAGAGAGAATGATTTGCAGATAGGCTTTACTATTGATGAAATGGCTGCAAGAGTTGAAGGATTACTGCGTGGAATTGGAATGGTTAAAAATTTCGCACCAATCGTTTATGTGATTGGACATGGTTCTAGCAGTGCTAACAATCCTCATCATGGAGCACACGATTGCGGAGCATGTAGCGGAAGACCGGGTTCAGTAAACTCACGCGTTTTTGCATATATGACCAATCACCCAAAAGTAAGAGCAATATTAAGTTCACATGGATTAGTGATACCGGATACAACACAATTTTTAGGTGGCTTACATGATACTGCTGCCGATGAGATAGAATTTTATGATGAGCAATTATTAAATGCTATAAATGCCGAAGCGCATAAAAAAAATAAATTAGCTTTTGAAGATGCGTTGGATTTAAATGCTAAAGAGCGCTCGAGAAGATTCGCATCCATCAATACAAAAGGCAGTTTAAAACAAGTGAGAAAAGCAATCAAGGATCGTTCTGTTTCTTTGTTTGAACCTCGTCCTGAACTCGGGCATGGAACCAACACATTGTGTATCATCGGAGGCAGGAATCTTACTAAAGGATTATTTTTGGATAGACGTGCATTTATGAATTCTTATTATTATCGGACTGATAATGATGCAACACTTCTCACAGGTGTTATGCGACCGATTGGATTGGTATGTGGAGGTATTAATCTTGAATATTATTTTTCACGCGTTGATAATCACAAATTGGGTGCAGGAACTAAATTGCCTCATAATGTAATGGGATTGATAGGTGTTGCCAATAGTGCCGATGGTGATCTTCGACCTGGTTTACCTCTACAGATGATAGAAGTACATGACCCTGTTCGTTTGCTTGTTATTGTTGAACATTATCCGGAGGCGGTTATGAAAGCCATTACCATTACTCCTGAAATTTATGAGTGGTATAAAAATGAATGGGTTCATATCATTGCACTTCATCCCGAAACAAATAAGTTCCACTATTTTAAAAATGGTGAATTTACAGAATACACTCCTCTTACCAAAGGGCTTGGAACAATAAAAGATATGAAGTCTTTTGTAGAAGGTGCAAAAGAAATGGAAACAAATCATATTGTGGACGCAACAAAAGAAAATTTACCAGTTTATTCACTTGAAAATTAAATAGAGTATGTCACAAGTCTTGCAACTTTTTATTTGGGTTCCACTTTTTGGATTTGTCATCAGTTTACTGCTGCCCCGAAAAAACGAACGTTTAATTTCTTCCGTAACAATTGGCACAGCCGGAATAAATCTGCTGGGTGCTGTTGCTTTTGTCACTTATTGGTTTGTGAATAAACATCCTGCATTGGATATTAAACAGTTTGTATTTTATAAAGCATATGACATAGAAATATTTCTTGATTTTTATTTCGATAAAACTACTGCTGTATTTTTAATTGTTGGAGCCGTGTTGGCTTTTTTAGTTGCTGTTTTCAGCAGGTTTTACATTCACCGAGATGCTGGTTTTAAAAGATTCATGAATAATATTCTGATGTTTTTTGTAGCCTATAATCTGGTTATTTTTTCCGGAAATTTCGAAACCTTATTTACAGGTTGGGAGATTCTTGGTATCTGCTCATTTTTATTGATTGGTTTTTACCGCGACCGATATTTACCAGTAAGAAATAGTTTAAAAGTAATTTCGCTCTATCGTTTGGGTGATATCTGTCTTATTCTCGCGATGTGGATGAGCCATCATCTGTGGCATCAGAATATCACTTTCATTAAAATGAGCGATCCTGTTGCGGTGGCATCTCTTGTCCAAGATCATTATTTGGCTGTAGTTTTTATTGCTGTAATGATTGTGGTAGCAGCAGCTGTGAAATCAGCCCAACTGCCTTTTTCTTCTTGGCTTCCGAGAGCGATGGAAGGACCCACCACTTCCAGTGCTATTTTTTATGGATCGCTTTCAGTTCATTTAGGCGTTTTTCTTTTACTAAGAACTTTTCCTTTTTGGGAAAACATTTTAGCAGTAAAAATAGTTGTCATTACAATTGGATTGTTCACAGCATTAATAGCTATGGGCATAGCCAAAGTTCAATCATCTGTAAAAACACAAATCGCTTATTCTTCTATTGCACAAATCGGATTGATATTTATTGAGGTTGCATTAGGCTGGCATGAACTTGCACTAATTCATTTTACTGCCAACGCTTTTTTAAGAACGTATCAATTATTGGTTTCCCCTTCTGTGTTAGGATACATGATACACGATATGTTTTTTAGTTTTATACCCCAAAAACATTCAGTAGGAAGCTCTTTCGTTTCTAAAATAAAGAATACGCTTTATGTTTTATCTATAAAAGAATGGAATCTGGATTTTTTAATGCACCGTTATTTATGGAGCCCTTTTAAAGGAATAGGAAAAACACTAAATTTTATTTCATCTAAAGCTGCAATTGCTTTTTTAATTGTTGTTTTTTTGATAGGTGTCTTTTTAAATTTATATCCTGAGCAAATTCATCAATCGCTATCAAAAGCAGTTCCAGTTACATTTTCTTTTTTTGGCTTAGTTATAATATTAAATGCTTTTGCTGAAAAAGGTAGTGCTTTGCGTGCTTGGTTATTTGTGGTATTAGGACAATTATTCATTACACTTTCTGTTGCTTTGTTAAGCTACGAGTTTGGAGGAATGCAAGTGTTGATTTATCTCAGCGGTTCTGTGTTGTTTGCTATTGTTGGCGCAATTTGTTTGCAAAAAATAAAAGCAATTGACAATAATATTAACCTGGATATTTTTCATGGATATTCACAAGAACAGTCTCGAGTGGGTTTTGTTTTTCTAATAGCTTGTTTGGGTGTTGCCGGATTGCCGTTTACTCCAACATTTATTGGAATTGATATTTTATTCAGTAATATTCATACTCATGATTATTTCGTGATAGGATTTACAGCATTGAGTTTTATTTTTATGGAGATTTGTGTCTTGAGAATTTATGCTCGAATTTTTCTGGGTCAATATAAAAAGGCGACTCATGCTATGGCTTACAGGTCATCTTAATCGTACTTTTAAATCGTAGTTCTATGCTCAAAGAGCCCTTGCAATTAATATTTCAAGGGCTCTTTTGCTATAAAAAATTTTCTCTTATAATTATTTTAGCACTCATTTAAGACATTCATAACTTTTATACCTCGAGGATGTGCATTTTTTGCAAACTCCACTACTTGTTCCGGAACGCGATGTCCCGGATAGTGATTAATTTCAAAAGGTATTTTAAATTGGTCAAGAATTTTTGCTGCTTCTTGCATAATAGACATATCCGATATACTGCCAATAATGATACTTGCAAGTGGCTTCATGATTTTAATGTTTTAATAGTGATTTACGTTTAGGTTCGATGCGTATTTAAGAATGGTTTGTTTGTCAATTACTTGTTCTTTTTCAATGCGGAATAAAAATTTCAATCCTGTATGTTTTAATATATATTCTTCCGATAATTTTGTTGTTTCTCCATTAAAAATAATTCCTGCTATTGGAATATTTCTGCTCACAAGTGCCTTCACAGAAAGAAGTGTGTGATTAATACTCCCCAAGTAATTGCAGGAAACGAGAATAGCTTCCGCACTAAATTTTTCAATTAAATCAATTACAAAATAATCATCGTTAAGAGGAACCATTAATCCTCCTGCACCCTCTATTATTAAAGAGTTTGATGTTTGAGGCAAAACAAATCTTTCCATATTAATTTTTACACCATCTGTTATTGCAGCAGCATGTGGTGACATTGGCTCACATAACCGATATGCCTCAGGATGAAAGGCTGATTTAGTATTGCTTATTAAAGAACGCACCTTCATTGTATCCGTATTGTCCAAATCACCAGCTTGTACAGGTTTCCAGTAGTCGGCATTTAAAGCCTCAACCAATATAGCAGACGCTACAGTTTTTCCAACATCAGTGCCAATGCCTGTTACAAAATATCGTTTCATATTACTCTTGGGTATTAAATTTTAACCTTTGTCCTGGTGAATTGCAAAAAAATATTGTTTCATTTAGATAATTATTTTGAAGTAGGTTCCTTCTCTAAAAATGAAATTGATTTTTGCAATAAAAAAATTATGTAATCAACTAAAATTACAGTGATTTCATTAACTTGAATTTTGCATGCTACCATTATTTAATATTAAGGGGGCTTTGAGTTTTTCTCTCTAATCCAATTTTATTTACCGTCTCATAGAGTAAAGTTGCGTTTACTACTAAACGGTCAAGCTCTTGCTCGAAAAATATTTCAGTATGCTCATTCCATTTTTTAGGAGAATTATTAAGCTCTCTAAAACTTTTTGAAAGTGTGGCAATGTATTCTTTTTTCTGTGGCACATCATTGATAAAAATTGGTGGATATAAATCATACATCAACATCCAGTTTTTCGCAACTCTTGTTACTCGGCCATTTCCGTCAATAAATGGATGTATTCTGATTAACTCGTGATGAAAATAAATTGCTTTGATAATTGGGTTCGTTATTGATTGCATTTGATAAAATAGTTCTGAAACTAATTGAGGAACAACGTTCTTGTCTGGACAAATATGTGCTCCTACCTGCACTAATGTCTGCCTATAACGATTTGGGTGAATAGCATTAGTTTCGGGAGAAACTAAGCGGAGAAGCTGAAATAGTTGGACTTCTTTTTCGAAATTATTATGCAGAATGATTTCATCTATCACAAAGTCAAGTGATACTTTTAGGTTTTTCAGATATTCTTTCGCTTCCTCTTCATTTTGAGCTTCCATTTGTGCGTTTTTCACACTAAGAAGTTCTTTTAGATTAT
Source organism: uncultured Chitinophaga sp. (assembly GCA_964456225.1). Lineage (GTDB taxonomy): Bacteria > Bacteroidota > Bacteroidia > 2-12-FULL-35-15 > 2-12-FULL-35-15 > 2-12-FULL-35-15. The sequence continues at coordinate 52,314 of CAYWAV010000015.1, forward strand.
TGATCCCTGATAAATAGGTATCTAAAAGGTCATCATCTAAATGATGTCGGCTATATATAATAAGCCTATAAATTGACTTTACGAGATGGTCGATTTCATTTATTTTGATTTGATTTACTTTAATTTCTTCTACTGGTAGTAATTCCATTATGTTTGTACATTATTTGTGATTATGGTGTCGTTCGTTGTGCTTACAGGTAACTTCAGTTTGTCTAAAAACTCACTAAACTGTTTAGTTTAATTATTTTTCCTTAGACAATTATTTAGTATTACTTAATCAAGAACACCCCTTAACTGTATCTGTATTGCAAAATCACGTGCCTGTTATCTTTCCAGTAGTCGGCATTTAAAGCCTCAACCAATATAGCAGACGCTACAGTTTTTCCAACATCAGTGCCAATGCCTGTTACAAAATATCGTTTCATATTACTTTTGGGTATTAAATGTTAATCTTTGTCCTGGTATGAATTGTTGAAAATTACCATTTTCATAAATGAGATTGCCATTGACAAATGTGTGAGTTATTTTTGATTGAAATGTTTGCCCTTCAAAAGGCGACCAACCGCATTTATATAAAATATTCTCTTTACTAACTGTGTTGGGAGAATTCAAATCAATTAAAATCAAATCGGCACAGTAACCTTCTCTTATAAATCCACGATTTGTTATTTTGTATAAAATCGCAGGATTATGACACATCTTTTCTACGATTTTTTCAAGGGATATTTTTCCCTGATGATAAAATTCTAGCATTGCAATAAGTGAGTGTTGTACCATTGGCGCTCCGCTTGGGCATTGCAGGTAGCTTTTTGATTTTTCTTCAATTGTATGAGGAGCGTGGTCGGTGGTAATGATGTCAATTCTATCATCCAATAGTGCTTTCCA
>CAYWAV010000016.1:0-51025 GCA_964456225.1 uncultured Chitinophaga sp.
CAGCATCCGCTTTTGCTTTTGCAATGGCATCTGTTTTTTCTTTTTCTTTCGCTAAACGTTCTGCTTCAGCAGCATCGGCAGCCGCTTTATCGACTAGAGATTTTTCTTTTGCGAGTCTATCTTTTTCTGCTTGTTCGGCAACTAATTTAGCAGCTTGATCTGCTATAACTTTATCAGCATCCGCTTTTGCTTTCGCCAATGCATCTGCTTTTTCTTTCTCTTTTGCCAAACGTTCAGTTTCAGCAGCATCAGCTAATACTTTTGCAGCCGCAGCTTTTTCTTTTGCCAGTTTGTCTTTTTCTGCTTGTTCAGCAGCTAATTTTGCTGCTTGTTCAGCACTAGCTTTGTCAGCATCCGCTTTTGCTTTTGCCAATGCATCCGCTTTTTCTTTCTCTTTTGCCAAACGTTCAGTTTCAGCAGCATCGGCTAATGTTTTTGCAGCAGCAGCTTTCTCTTTGGCTAATCTGTCTTTTTCCGCTTGTTCTGCAGCCGCTTTTTCTGCATTGGAAGCCGCAAGTGCTTTGTCCTTTTCTGCTTTTTCCTTAGCAGCCAATTCAGCAGCAGCTTTGTCTTTCGCTGCTTTTTCCTTAGCAGATGCAGCTGCCAATTCTTTTTCTTTAGCCAATCGTTCTTTATCTGCAGCATCTGCTTTTCCTTTCGCTTCGGCATCGGCAATTAATTTATCTATTTCTGCTAATTTGCTTTTGGGATATTGTTCGCTTGGTTTTGCTGAAATAGCATCGTTGTATGCGCCTTTAGCAATTTCATAATTCTTCGACAATACAGCGGCATCACCCTTTGCTATCGCATTTTTGTAATTCGTTTCAATAGTAGAGGATTGAGTGCCTACCAATTTTGCAACTTTTGATAAACTTTCAGATAAGGATTGATCTAAAATATCATCAGAATCCATCGTTTTTTCTTCAGAGTTATAATAGTAACTCAAAAGTGGCTTGTTCAATATTGCATTTAATTTTGAAATGCTGCCTTGGTCGGATGGTAGTTCAAATAATTCAGCAACAGGCTTAGATAAACTTTTGAACTTTTTGGATTCATCTTCTGTCAAACCCATCGTTGAATAAATGATCTGAAATTGGGTAAATCCTACTTTTGAAATGGCGATATCATATTCTTCATTCGGAAGAAAATTAAAGCTGTAAGCTCCTGCCGAATTGGTGAGAAGTGCTTTCTCGGTACCTGCACTGTTAATAATGATGACATCTGCTCCAGAAAGTGGTTTGCCATTATGTGTTACTGTGCCTTCAATCCTTGCTTGTGCTATAGATTGTAGAGAAACGACAGAAAAGATAAGAAAACAAGAAAGGGAAATATATATATTAGTAATTGGAGTAATAGTCATAAAAAAATCAATTGTTTTTAACTAGACGCTAAATTTAACGAATGGTGGCTTTATTTATTCCCTAAAGATAGCTTTTTTAGGATAAATTAACAAAAATGACAAGCTGTCATTAAAAACAATTTGGCAAATCGTTTGTCTATGTTGAAATACAATTTTATCTTTAGGGTTCAATTGAAAATTAATATTATCAATCAATAAATAATCAAAAAAATGGCATTAGAAATCACAGACGCAAACTTCGAGGAGTTAGTAGCAAAATCAACAAAACCAGTATTATTAGATTTTTGGGCAGAATGGTGCGGACCATGCCGTATGGTAGGACCAATTGTTGAAGAATTATCAAAAGACTATGGTGATACAGCTGTAGTAGGAAAAGTAAATGTTGACAACAACGCAAATATTTCTGCAATGTTTGGCATCCGTAATATCCCAACTATTCTTTTCTTTAAAGATGGAAAGGTTGTTGACAAACAAGTAGGAGCAGTTCCAAAAGCAGTTTTGGATGCGAAATTGAAAGCTTTGCTTTAGTCCAAAGTTAATAAGTTCAAAGTTGGCAGTAGGTGAGTAACCTACTGTTTTACTTTTAGCTTAAGCTTGATGGCAATAATTTTCAATTTCATTACGTTTAAAAAACTTTAAACTTTCAAACTTTAAACTTTGAACTCAATAGACCAACAACAAATACGTCAATTCACACACTTGGAGCTAATCGCTAAACAAGTGGTGGAAGGATTTATTACAGGTTTGCATAAAAGTCCATTTCATGGCTTTAGTGTTGAGTTTGCAGAACACCGTTTGTACAACAAAGGTGAATCCACCAAACACATTGATTGGAAATTATACGGTCGAACCGATAAACTTTTCATAAAGCGTTATGAAGAAGAAACCAATTTGCGTTGTCAGTTAATTATTGACGATTCATCTTCTATGTATTTCCCATTACCAGAATCAAACTCCCTTCCCTTTGGGGAGGGCAGGGGTGGTGTCAACAAAATTACTTTTTCAGTTCACTGTGCTGCTGCGATGATTGAACTATTAAAGCGTCAGCGCGATGCGGTAGGCTTAAGTATTTTTTCGGAAACAGTTGAAGTGCATACACCTGCAAAATCCAGTTCATTGCATCATAAAATGTTGTATCACGAATTGGAAAAAAGAATTCAGCCACATGATGTGAAAGTACATAAAAAGACTTCAGCTATAAATGCTTTGCACGAAATAGCAGAAGGAATTCACAAACGCTCACTTGTCATGATCTTTAGTGATATGATGGATTCAAAAGCAAACTCTGATGAATTATTTTCTGCCTTGCAACATCTTAAACATAAAAAGCATGAAGTGATTTTATTTCATGTGGTCGACAAACAAAAAGAAATGGAATTTGATTTTGATAACCGTCCGTATCGCTTTATTGATATGGAAACGGGGGAAGAAGTTAAATTGCATCCAAATGAAATAAAGGATTCCTACCTTAGTCAGATGGCGGATTACAAAAAAGAGTTGATGTTAAAATGTGGTCAGTATAAAATTGATTTTGTTGAAGCGGATATCAATCTTGGGTTTGATCAAGTGCTGATGCCATATTTGGTAAAGCGTACACGGATGATGTAAGCTATTCATTATTTTGCTAAGCCAAGAATATGTCCGTCCGGGTCGGAACAATAGGCAACAACATCACCCCAATCTCTCATTTTTGTTTTACTTATTTCTACAGCTCCAGCATTCAGGGCATTCAATAATGATTCTTCAGGATTATCTACAAATAAATAAAGTTCACACCTAGGAATTCCATTGCCTGTAGCTGGATTTGCAGTAATAGGACAAATAATTTCACTAATTCCATTTTCGGGCATCAATCCCAATTTGGTAAGATTGTTTAGCATAAATTCTGTCATGCCCGGAACATCCAAGATTGGCTTTTGCTTTAAAACGATTTCATAAAATGTACTACTGCGCTTTTGATCCGCAACATATAGGATAATGATAGGAAACTTAAGTGTTTTCATTTGTCGTTCTAATTGTAAATATCAATGCTAATTCACTCAATTAAAACGTTTGGCAAATCATCGGGTTTCATTTGATCCCTTATTGTAATGAATAGTTTCTGAAATAGAATCAGATTGTTCTTCCAGAGCGGTTTCATAAAAATCGGGCACTGAAAGAAGAGGAATAAGCGGTTCAATAACCATTTCCTTTGTGATGCTTTTTTCTGGCAGAAAAACTTTTTCCAAGAAAAATGGTCTAGAATGTGACATTACTAACCAATCTGATTTAGAAGTGAAGCAAAAATCATTGATACCGCTCACGATGTTGTCAGCAAAAACCAAACGTAAACTTAATTTTTTGTAAGAAACTTTATTTTGCACTTCTGTTTTGAATTTTTCAAACAATTGATTTGCAAACTCTTTAGAAAATGAATTATTAGTGATATGTAGGATGGTGAGTTCGGCATCAAATTTAGCTGACAGCTTAATCATCGATTCGATACCTGGGATTTCGCCTTGTCGATATTCAGTTGCAAACACTATTTTTTTAATGTCAGTTAATAAAGCATTTTTTGGAATAGCAAGAATGGGCACATTTGATTTTTTGATAATATTCCAAGTATGACTGCTTTGAAAAACACTTATTTTATTAGAATTATTGTGTGTCCCAGTGATAATCATATCTGGGAGACTACGCTCTGCTTCTTTACGAATTTCTTTTCCCACCGCTCCTTCCAATGTCATGCACTCCCAGTTCACTTCATTTAATTTAATTTTTAAGGAATGTAAGATTGATTCGCAATGCAACTTGAGCTTTTGCATTTCAAACTTTCTCAATCGGTCAGCTGATTTTACATATTCTGTCGATTCGAATGGAAAGCTAAAAGGGATTTCATAAACATGAAGAATTGTAAGGTTGGCATTTGCTTTTTTTGCAAATTCAAACGCATACTTTTCTGCATTCATCACCGACTCTGAATAGTCGGTAGCCAAGAAGATGTTTAATTGCTTATTCATGTGGAATAGTGCTAAACTTTTTTAGCTTGATAATAAACAGGGTCGCCATTTAGTGGTGCGATATCTTTTTTGAATTGTTCTAATATACTTTGTTCTTCAGCCGTTACAGGAGGAAAGGCATTTGCCACTTTTTCAATTACCCTTATAAAAGTTGCTTTAAGGTCGGGACTTAAATAATGACTATTTACTTTGATTTCCTTAATTGCCCAATCATAGGCAGTTTTGCTGTCAATAAATTTATCTTTTTCTAATAGTTGGAAAATAATGTCGGAAACATCAAAGTCATTATCGTTGCATTCCAATTCAGCTGCCACGATATCCTGAAATTTTTTTCGTTCTTCTTTTTGTATTGTTCCGTCAGCTCTGGCTATTGCATAAGCAAGCTCTCCAATTGCATTGTGCAAATTTTGTTGTGGTGTCATGGTTTATGGTTTTAGAATTATATTGCAATATTCGGTTGATATTGAAATTTTGACAATGAGGTTGGTCAGTGCAGAACATGACATTTGTCATATTTTCTATGAATACAAGATTTTACATTTGTTTGGTGAAAATCCTTAATTTCGTATGAATACAGAGTTGATAAATATGATGGAAGACAAAGAAGGAATAGATGCGCTTTTTCTTTACGCTACGGAAGGTATTATTGTGGCTAACGATAAGGGTGAAATTACGCGCTGTAACCCAAGTTCTGAGGCGCTTTTTGGGTACTTAAAAGATGAATTGGTTGGCAAAAAAATAGAAGTGCTCGTTCCTAAAACCTTGGCAAAAAAGCATGTCGGACATCGAACTAAATACAATCAAAATCCTCATGCCCGTTCTATGGGTGCAGACATTCAATTGTTTGGCTTAAAAAAGGATGGTTCTGAATTCCCTATACAAATTAGTTTAAGTCCTTTTTCAACTTCTGAAGGAAAATTTGTGATTGCCTTTATTATTGATATCACTGCTAGACGACAAGCTGAAGAAAAGTTGAAAAATTATTCAGCTGAATTGGAGAAACAAGTAAAGAGCAGAACCTTGATTTTGGAGGAGGCCATTCACGAATTAGAAAAAACAAAAAAAGAATTAAACAGCGCTCTGGAAAAGGAAAAAGAGTTGAATGAACTAAAATCACGATTTGTTTCCATGGCTTCCCATGAATTTAGAACACCGCTTACCACAATGTTGTCCTCGTTATCTTTGGTCACAAAATATGGGGAACAGAATGACAAAGACAATCAAATTAAGCATGTTGGAAAAATAAAAGGCTCTATCAACAATCTGACAGATATCCTAAATGATTTTTTATCTATCAGTAAGCTGGAGGAAGGCAAAGTAGACAATATGCCTGAAGAGATTAATATTAAAACGTATTTAGAGGAAATTGTTTCAGAAATGAAATCAATGAAATTCGAATCACAGCAGCTGATTTTGCGTCATGATGGAGAGGAAGTAGTTTCTCTTGACAAAAAATTATTTAAAAATATTTTATTCAATTTGATTTCAAATGCTATCAAGTTTTCTCCTTTAGGTGGAGAAATTACTATTCAGTCAAAAGTAGCAACTGATTCAATAAGCATTTTTGTGAAGGATTCTGGAATTGGAATTTCTACAGAAGACCAAAAGCATTTATTTGAAAGGTTTTTTAGGGGGCAAAATGCCACTCATATTCAAGGTACTGGCTTGGGATTAAGTATTGTTGCCCGGTATGTAGAGTTAATGAATGGTTCTGTGTCCATTGCCAGCGAAGAAAATGAAGGAACTACATTTAGTATTCTGCTACCAAGAAAAAATAATTAGTTTATGATGGAGATGAAAAAAATTCTATTGATTGAAGATAATATAGATGTGCGGGAAAATACTGCTGAAATTTTGTCTTTGGCTAATTATAAAGTTATTACAGCTAAAAATGGTAAAGAAGGTGTTGAATTGGCGATAAAAGAGAAGCCCGATTTGATTATTTGTGATATCATGATGCCGGTTTTGGATGGACATGGAGCTTTGCATCTTTTGTCGAAAAATGAAGAAACAGCAAGCATTCCTTTTATTTTTTTAACAGCAAAAGCAGAACGAAGCGATTTTAGAAAAGGAATGGAGATGGGGGCGGATGATTATCTCACTAAGCCATTTGATGATGTGGAGTTGATGAACGCTATTGAAAGTCGTTTAAAGAAGAACGAAATATTAAAGAAAGAGTTTTCAAAAAATATTCAAGGAATTAATGATTTTATGAATCAGGCAAAAGGAATCGATTCATTGAAAAAACTTTCTGAAGAGCAGGATGTAAGAACCTATAAAAAGAAGGAAGATATTTATAAGGAAGGGGCTTATCCAAAAGGAATTTATTTTATCAATAAAGGGAAAGTGAAAACTTATCAAACGAATGAATTAGGGAAAGAATTAATTACTGAACTATTTAAAGAAGGAGAATTTTTCGGATACCTTTCTTTATTACAAGACGCAAAGTATAACAGCTCAGCCACGGCTTTGGAAGATTCTGAAATTTATATGATTCCTAAAGAAGATTTCTTTTCACTCATCTATAAAAATGCAGAAGTTTCCCGAAAATTCATAGAAATTTTATCAAATAGCGTTAGTGAAAATGAAAAGCAGTTAGTTAAATTGGCTTATAACTCTGTTAGAAAAAGAGTGGCAGAAGCCTTGGTAAAACTTTCTGATAAGTATAAAAAAGAAGACGATCAAACATTTAGCATGAACGTTTCAAGAGAGGATTTGGCTAACTTAGTAGGAACCGCAACAGAAACTGTTATACGCACATTAAGTGATTTTAAGGAAGATAAATTTATTGAAGTAGCGGGAGGGAAAATCACGATTTTGAATTATGACCGCTTAGCAAATATGAAAAATTAGTTATTCATGTGGCTCAATGTGAATCAAAATGTCAGCAATCTCAGGTTTTTCTGCTTTTACCAGATCTTTTAACTTGTGAGCAATCGAATGCCCTTCTTTAACACTGATGTTTGCATTTACTGTAAGATGTAGGTCAATGTAGTATTTCATCCCAATTTTTCTGGCATAACATTTTTCAATATCAATTACACCATCTACTTTTTTTGATAGCTCTTTAATTGAATCTAAAATTTCATCGTGTTGATGCTCATCCATTATTTCTCCTAAAGCCGGACGAAAAATTAGATAGCTATTGTAGAAAATAAAACCGGACGCAAAAAGTGCAGCCCAATCATCAGCCGCTTCATAACCTTTTCCTAAAAAAAGTGCAACAGAAATACCAATAAAAGCCGCCAACGATGTTATTGCATCGCTCCTGTGATGCCAAGCATCTGCTTTTAATGAGGTGCTTTTTGTTTTATTACTGCTTTTTAAAACAATTCTAAAGGAAATTTCTTTCCAGATAATAATGGCTCCTAAAATGATTAGTGTAAAAGGTTTTGGTAAATCGTGTGGTGTTTGAATGTGAAGAATGCTTTCATAAGCGATGATCGTTGCCGATGTAACTAAAAAGGCTACAACCAAGAAAGTAATAAGTGGCTCAATTCGACCATGACCATATGGGTGATTTTTATCTGCTGGTTTACTCGAATATTTTAATCCGAATAGAACTAAGAAAGAAGAAAAAATATCTGTTGTTGATTCAATAGCATCGGCTATTAAAGCGTACGAGTTTCCAAAATATCCAGCCAGCCATTTTATTAATGCTAGCAAAGTGTTGCCAGCAATGCTGAAATAGGTTGTTTTTATTGCTGCTTGTTCATTGCTTATACTACTCATAGATGTCACAAAAATACGCTTTATCTATATTAGTAACAATTATAGTTTAACTGACAACAGTCACATCTCTTGCTGACCGCACTCATTTAATTAAACGAATACCCAAGCTAATTTTGTTTCATAATATATCAAGCAAATAAAACCTAAAAAAGAAAAATTTATGGAAACTACAATGAAATCAAACGTAGCAAGTATTTTTATTAAAAGAGATAATGCAAAAGAACAAGCAGCTACATCAGATTTTTGGAAGAATGCCGAAGCAAATAGATTTGGGATTTGTCCGATGCTCCTATTAGTTATAGGAATTATTGGAGGTGTTGCAGCTGCATCCGGCATAATGGATAGCTGGGTGAAATTGGCAGCAGTTGCTTTTTCTTCAACAATTTGTCTTGCTTTAATACTTGCTGTAGCGCCAATGAGAACAATTGTTATAGGATCAAGTATTGCAGTGTTTATTGATTTATTAGTGATAATCTTTTAATAAAATGAAAATAGCCATTAACGACAACAGAAGGATACTTTCTATTCAGGAAGAATTCAATTCGGTTTATCCTTATTTAAAACTGGAGTTTTTTTCTATGCCTCATCGCTATAGTTGTGATTTTTCAAAAAAAATGTTGAAGCACAATAGTAATATGTTGGCTAACTGCAGAATAATTCATAACAAAGGGGATTTAGAAATACAACCTTTGATGAGTGTGCAAGAATTAGAGAAAATATTTTTGGATGAATATGGATTAGGGGTCCAGGTTTTCCGAAAATCAGGGAGTGTTTGGTTAGAAACCACTGTGACAGATAGCTGGACACTTGATGAACAAAATCGACAAGGCGAGTCACTTAGCAGAGCAATTGCGTAAAATAGTTCCGTAAATTTCTTATTTTAGCATTCTCAAAAATAAGAGTTTATGGAACAAATGCCTACACCAACTAAATTATTTCCTTACCCAAACAGTTGGTATGTAATTGAAAATTCAGATAATTTAAAAGCTAAACAGGTTCTCCGTAAAAAAATTGCGGGTAAAGAACTTGTTTTGTTTCGTACAGAATCTGGGGAAGCTTGTTTGGTAGATGCCTATTGTCCGCATTTAGGCGGGCATTTAGCTCATGGCGGACACGTAGAAGGAGAAACCATTGTTTGTCCGTTCCACTATTTTTGTTTTGATACAAAAGGCACCTGCACCAAAACAGGTTATGGCACAAAACCACCAGCAAAAGCTATTTTAAAAACTTATCCTATTCAGGAAAAAAATGGGTTTATTTTATACTGGCATCACGAACAACAGAGTCAACCCGTTTGGGAAGTGCCGGTTACAAATGATGAGGACTGGACAGAAATAAAAACTACCGACTTCTTACTAAAATCTCATCCACAAGAAACCACTGAAAATAGTGTAGATGTGGGACATTTTTCTGTTGTACACAAATACAGCAACATTACTACTATTAAAGAATTGAATGATGATGGCGCTTATTTAAATGCCAGTTATGGATTCAATCGCGCTCCGGAAGGATTCATTGGAAAAGGAACACAAGGCATCAAAGCCGAAATTAACATTCATGTTCATGGCTTGGGATATTCTTTTGTGGAAGTGGATTTGCCGGAAATGGAATTAAAAACCCGTCAATATGTTTTTCCAATGCCTATTGATGAACATACCATCAATTTGAAAATTGGGATGAGTGTAAATAAAAAATTCAAGCCTTCAAAAATTCATCCAGTACTTTCATTGCTTCCTAAAAAAATGTTAACTAATATATTGCTGAATAAAGCGTTTACAGGCTATGCACACGATGTGAGTCAGGATTTTAAAATCTGGGAAAATAAAGTGTATATGGATTATCCTGCGCTGGCAAAAGGAGATGGACCGATTGGAAAGTACCGTCAGTGGGCGAAACAGTTTTATTAGATTTTAAAGACTAGACCTTGCCAAACGTCATTCCGTGCTACGACACGGAATCTGTAAATTATGAAAGCAAATCATTGTAGCAGACTTTTTAAAATTAGATACTCAACTTGAAACTACTATTCATATTTTTTTCTTTTTTCCATTCTGTTCCAGATAATTTCCAAACAGGAATTGATTATTTCAATGCTCGATCGGAAAATGCAAAAGGCTTGCTTGCCAATTCAGTTAATATAAACAAGGCAATTCAAATTTTTGAAACAGAATTGTTGAATTTGGAGAACAAAGAGAAAGCAGGATATTATTATTTAGCATCACTCAATTTTAAAGGACAGTTTGTGTATACAAAAGATGCCGACAAAAAGGATGTGTATAAGAAAGCCGTTGATAAAGGAAATGCATTGATAAAACTATTTCCTAAAAGTGCGTTTATCCGTTTCGAATTAATTACTTCCATTGGTTTGTTGGCTGAAATGAACGGGGCGCTGAAAAGTGCTGAAAGTGGGGTCATTAACCAAATGTTGTTTCATTCCAATATGCTCATTAAAACCGATTCGATGTACCGCTGTTGCGCAGGTTGGAAAGTATTGTCTATCTTACACTACAAAACGCCTTATATTCCTTTGGTTTTAACTTGGCCAAGTAATAAAACAGCAAAAGAATTGCTTATCAAGGCTTTGAAATATTATCCGGCTGATATTTCAAATAATTATTATTACGCTGAAGCGTTGTTGGAAACTGGTGATAAGGTGAATGCGAAAATTTATTTTACTTTGGTAACAAAATTTTCAGCGCGAAAGGAATTTTATTTGGAAGATGAAAATCAAAAAGAGAAAGCAAAAAAACAGTTGGCCGATTGGGATTAATAAAAGAAATAAATGTATAAATTAATTTTCATAGTATTTTATTTTTGTTTTGTTACTGACGATTTACAAACGGGTATTAAGTATTTTAATGCACGTTCTGATAATGCGGTTGGCTTGCAGGCTAACGCAATCAATGCAGATAAAGCCATTGCTATTTTTGATGCTTTGTTAAAACAGAATAAACATATTCAGGTTGCGGGTGGATATTGTATGCAGAGCTATAATTTTAAGGGACGATTTGTGTACATAAGCGACAAGGATAAAATTGCCGCTTATTCCAAAACAATTGTATTGGGAAACGATTTAGTAAAAAAGTTTCCTAAAGATGGTAAAATTCGTTTCGAACTAACATCCGCAATTGCTTTGTCTGCCGAAATAAACGGAGTAATGAAAAGCATTGATGATGGAGTGATGGCAAAACTACTGTATCATACAAAAATGTTGATTGCAACCGATTCGATGTATAATAATGGAGGAGGCTGGAAATTTGATGCAGGATTAAATTATAAAACACCTTATATTCCTGTAATATTAACATGGCCAGATAAAAAGAAAGCGATTGAGATAATGAAAAAGGTGATAAAATATTTCCCCACCGATGTAGGTGCAAATTTTTATTATGCAGAAGCCTTGCATGAAGACAATCAAAAGAAATTAGCGAAAATTTATTTTGAAGCAGCCGTGAGATTTCCTTCCAGAAAAGATTTTATGATTGAAGATGAATTCTTTAAAGTAAAGTCTAAAAAGTATATAGCAAAACTTTAAAAATTATAATAGGCTCTTAACCCAATTGAATGTTGCCATTTCAATTTTGGATTGTCCCCAATTTTAATACCCTCGTAAGATGGAGAATACATTAATTGAACCGTAAACTTTTCACTCATAGTGATGTTTACTCCAACTCCGCCATAAGCACCAAATCCCATTCCTCTAGGTTTTCTTGTATAACCAGCTTGAATTCCTTGGTAATCATAAAACTCTAATAAATCGATGTACAGATTGTTTATTAAAATTTCATTTTTATCAAATTGAGAATAAGTCATGTTTATTCCGCCTTCAACAAATAAATTAGCTTTTTCGTTGTTGCCTAAAATTCGATTATAGCCAATTTGTATCATTAAGCGTTGTTCTCCTCCTTTTATTCCAAATGTTTGAATGCTATTGTTAATCTGAGTAGAACCTGAAGGTGGGCGAGTAGTCATGGTGAAATTTCCCGATAAACTAAGTTTTGCCGCATTTAAATTTAAAGAAATGGCATTTTTATTATCAACCGAATAACGACACTGCAATCCGAATAAAAAGGATGGAGTATAACGCATGTTTGTTGGCATATCATCTTTTGTAAACGTCCAGTCAGCGGTGGATGCAACTCCTAGCGCTTGTGCTATTTGATCTACTTGTCCGTATCCACCACCATATTGATTTACAATCTTTTCGTACATCATACTGTTTTCAAAAGTGGTAATTCGTTTTCCATCTAAATCAAAACCATAGCCATCGTATGAGCCCGCTGTATATTTATTAGCGAAATAGGAGCCCACGTAGATACCAAGTTTAAATGATCTTTGTTTTCCTGTTGAGTCAGTTGGTTCGCCTTCAGTGTTTTCTTGGGCTTTTGCTGATGTAAAAAGTAAAACCAATACGACTAAAAAGGAATTAATGAGTTTATTCATACTCCAAAATTAATGTTTTTTTGTTTTCGTTGTTATTAAATAACAATTTCTCGACCTTCATTTCCCGGAGCGTCATCCCGTGCTACGACACGGGATCTGTTAATTTAAAACAGGAGTCCTTAATTATGAGATGCCGTGTCGTAGCAAGGCATGACGTTATCTTTTCAATGGCTTCAATAATCCTTCCAAGCCGTTTAACTTTATTTCGTAAATGGTTTGTAAAAGTATTCCAAGTTTTCCAACCGGGAAACCTTTGCGTTGAAACCACTCCAAGTAGGAAACGGGCAAATCACACAAAATAGTATTCTTGTATCTGCCAAAAGGCATTTTCATTGTTACCAATTGTAGTAGCAATTGAGAATCGGGTTGATTCACTATTTGCTGCATGCTGCTTTTTTGTAATCTGCTTTTACAAGTGGATTATCGAATACCTGAAATGTCATATTCGGAGCGCCAAAGAGTTTGCAATACCTATCGTGATTTTTCTCTTCTGCTTTCTTCAATGCTAACACAAATGTACGTGATTGATATAGTTCAGGCATTTTTGCACAAATGGAAGCATAAGCAAACAATAGGTTTTCATTAACCGACTCTGTTGCAATAAATGGTGCTAATAAACTTGCAGCAAACTTATAATCTTTGAAACGAGCAAATACATAAGCCAATTTCAAATTGTTTTGCCAAGTTGATTCCTTGATATTATAAAATTGTTTTATTTTTTCTATGCAGGCTTGAGTTACTAGTTCACTGTTTTCAGCCGAATCCATTGCTTCAATAATTTTGAATTGCCATTCGATGTTCAAGGCATCAACATACCTTTTAGGAACATCCGTTTTATACATAGCGTCAATTCGTTTTTGCATTTCATTTTGTGCTTTCATATCTCCAAGAGTGCTATCCAACATCACATCGCAATATATAGTGTTGAAAGTAATGTAATTGTTGGATGGATCAAGCGCAGTCAATTTTTTCATTTCTATCTGATCCTCGTCTGTTGCCACATTGTTGTTATACATGTAACGCAATACTACATTGTTGTTCAATAGTCCTGAATTTTTCACTTCAAATGGGATGTTCATTTTTGTTGGAGCTTCAGCAGAATATTTTTGATTGCGCATTTGTTTGCCAATGTAGTATTGAATTTTTAAACATTGCTTCAAATCATTTTTCTTCATTGCTTGATTGAATTTACTCACTGAAAATTTCTCTTCTTTATTTCCTGTGATATCATAAGTTACATCCATAATAATTTGTGCAAAACGTTCTTTGCTCAAAATGGGCTCTAACTCAGCTGATAAACCTTTTCCGTTTATTTCAGCAATGGCTTTTTCTTTTGTCATTTTAGACAAATAATCATACTTGCCATCTTCTGCTTCCATTTGGAAAAGATTCCAGGAGTCGGTAGTTTTTACATTTGTCACAACACCTGCTTTTTGCATTTTCGATAATGCTTTCACAATACTTTCTGCACGCTTCTTTTGCAATTTCTCATTCGATTTTGCATCACCTTCAATGGAAGAGTAGGCGGTGATGTACAAACCTTCAATTAAGAAGTCGGGTTCCTGCAAGGCTGATAGAAATGGTTCCATATCGGTTTCTTTGTAATCCGATTTGTTTTTCTCGAATGGAACAGTAAAAGTTAATAAAGTAGATTCTGATTTCGGTTCGAAGGGTGGTTTGAAATAAGCTGCGCTATCCGGCATTAACAGCATCGTTAAAGGTGAATTTGATTCCTGATCGCCTTGTTCAATTTTTGATGGAATAATTACTTTACACAATTTCCCATCTTGAACAATGAGTAAATTCATTTCGTAAGGACCAGTTATTTTTTTAGGAAGCACTCCTAACTGAACATCCAATTTTGTTGCTTTGATTACTCTGTTTCCTTTTTTTACAGCTTTCACTCTGTTTTTGCTATACAGTTTGCTCATCGTAACTGTTTTCAAAAGCACTCCTTTCGAAATAAGATTATTGTCTACAATGTTGTAATCTGGATTGTCATACTGTGCATGCTGAACTATATCCACAGCCAATCCATCTCCCGATTTACGAATGAACTTTGATAGTGCTTTTAAGTTCGCATACTTGATGTAGATTTTCCCGTTTTCAACATACAAACCTGCTGCTAATCCATCCCAGTCTTTAAATTTTTTACATGCATTGCAATTTCTGTCTTCTGGTACTTTTAATTTTTTAGTCTTTGAACTATATGGAACAGCCAATTCTTTTTTCTTATCCGCTCCAGTGTTGAACGAATTAAAACTTCCGAAGACAATGGAGATATAAGCTTTTTTACCTGATTCGTCAATGGTAACAGAAGGACTAGCATAAATAAAATCAGCATTTTTGATAATAGCTTGATTTTGTTTTCCAACACGCCATTTGTAAAAAGCAGCATCAGCAAGTTCTTGAGCCGACATGGATGCTTTTCCTTTCACTATACTGGTACCCAAAACCAATTCTTGCACTTTTACTGTTCCGCCAACAGAAACAACACGTTTTGCAGTTGTTTTGTATTTTCCTTTGCTGTTTTCTAATTCGGCTTTCCCGTTCTTAGCCATATCAGCGCTTTGAATGGCTGCTGCTTGTCCCAATAGAGGATGAAATTCCACTGAATCGAGTTTGTTCTCGATACGCACTTTGTTTAAGGCTTTTAACAAAGCTTGTTCAGCTCCCTTGGTGTCAAAATCAGAAGCAGTTGAAGGTTTTGTTCCTTTCTTTTGTGCGAATGCTGTTGTTGTTGTGAAAGCGATAAATAAAAGTAGCGTAGTTCTTTTAAGCATAATGCATTTTTTAGGGATGTTATTTTGTTGAAATTGAGTTCAAATATTCAAGCTCAATGAAAACTTTTTTTATTAGGTTTGTATTGCTTCAAAATAGAAGCAATCGCCTTTCACAAATATATTTTTTTGAAAGCGAAAGCATACATTTATTAATAAACATTTTATGAACAAAATATTAGTTGCCAACAGAGGAGAAATTGCATTGCGTGTAATGCGTTCCTGCCGAGAAATGGGTATTCAAACGGTTGCCGTTTATTCAGAAGCGGATAGAAATGCTCCTTTCGTGAAATATGCTGATGAAGCAGTGTGTATCGGACCGCCACCTTCTAACCAATCTTACCTTTTAGGCGATAAAATTATAGAAGTTTGTAAGCAATTAAATGTTGAAGGAATCCATCCAGGATATGGTTTTCTTTCTGAGAATGCAGAATTTGCTGCAAAAGTAAAACAAGCAGGAATCACGTTCATCGGACCATCTCCCGAAGCAATGGACATTATGGGTGATAAGTTATCTGCGAAAGCTGCTGTAAAAAAATATAAAATTCCAATGGTTCCTGGTTCTGAAGGGGCAATTTCAAGTGTTAAAGAGGGAAAAGAAGTGGCTCTAGCAACTGGATTTCCATTGTTAGTTAAGGCGAGCGCTGGTGGTGGAGGAAAAGGGATGCGTATTGTTGAAAACATCGAAGAGTTTGAAGAGCAAATGAATTTGGCTATAAGTGAGGCTACTTCAGCATTTGGAGATGGTGCAGTTTTTATTGAAAAATATGTTGCTGGTCCGCGTCACATAGAAATTCAAATTTTAGGTGATACACATGGCAACATTGTGTATTTGTTCGAACGTGAATGTTCTATTCAAAGACGGCACCAGAAAGTGATTGAAGAAGCGCCTTCATCTGTACTTACTCCTGAAATTCGTAAGGCAATGGGCGAATGTGCTGTGAATGTTGGTAAAGCTTGTGATTATGTGGGAGCAGGAACAGTAGAGTTTTTGTTGGATGAAAACAAGAATTTCTACTTTTTGGAAATGAATACACGCTTACAAGTAGAACACCCCGTTACAGAAATGATTACGGGACTGGATTTAGTAAAAGAGCAAATTAAAGTAGCAAGAGGAGAAAAACTTTCCTTCAAGCAAGAAGATTTAAAAATAATTGGTCACAGCGTAGAAGTACGTGTGTATGCTGAAGACCCATGTAATAATTTTTTGCCGGATATTGGGACATTGCAAACGTACAGAAGACCACAAGGCTTAGGAGTGCGTGTGGATGATGGTTTTGAAGAAGGAATGGACATTCCAATTTATTATGACCCAATGATTTCGAAATTGGTAACGTTTGGAAAAGACAGAGAAGAAGCAATTAGCCGTATGATTCGTGCCATTGACGATTATCAGATCACGGGCGTTGAAACAACCCTTAGTTTTTGTAAATTTGTGTTGAAACATGAGGCATTTACATCAGGGAACTTTGATACACATTTCATCAAACATCATTTTTCACCTGAAATGCTTTCTGAAACAAAAGAGGATGAAGCAATTGTTGCAGCTCTGTTCGGAGCTAAGTTGATGAGTACCAGCAAAACTCAGAAAGTAGTAGTTGAAGAAGGGAAAAGTGTCTCAAAATGGAAAACAAACCGATAGTTTCGGAGACTATCCCCCTCATCGAGGGGGCAGGGGGAGGAAAAGGAAAGACTCGGTTAACAATTATTTACAATTTATAAGCAACTTTTAGCTAACTAACTCGTTATAAGAATAAATACAGGCCAAATGGCAACAAGAATTTCCATATTCTTACTCTTCTTTTTCGTTCCGTTTATCGGGATGAGCCAAACAACTAATCCTACAAAAGCAGCAGCTCCCGACCTAAAAGGTATATGGGTGGAAACGGTTTATTACAATGGTGATACAATTCCCTATGGAAAATTAGCAACGGTAACATGTTCCGCTGATCGTACTTTCAAAACATACAGACAAAAAGCAGCTTGGGACAGATTGAAATACAATGTAAAAAAGGTATACCCTTACGCCATTTTAGCTTCGGTTAAATTAAAAGAGTACGACCGAGTATTGGCAACTATTCCTAACGAAAGAGATAAAAAAGCGTACACTAAGTTGGCTGAAAAACAATTGAAAGATGAGTTTGGTGATGAATTAAAAAACTTATCAGTAACACAAGGCCGACTTTTAATAAAGCTAATTGATAGAGAAACAGGAAAAACAACTTACGATGTTGTGAAATGTATGCGAGGTTCTTTTTCTGCAACCATGTGGCAAGGTGTAGCCCTTGTTTTCAACTCCAGCTTAAAGTCGGACTACGATGCACTTGGAGATGAAAGAAATATTGAAATGGCAATTAAAATGATTGAAGATGGACAGTTTTAGGTTGGGATGAGAAATGATGGACACGGATTTAAGCTTTTATAAGTCCAATCATAAAACGTACCTCTAGTGAAAATTAGAGGTTTTTTTGTGCCAATAAAAACCCCACAAAAACGTTAAGAGATTTCTAAACTTGAATAAAAAGGTCACATATTGTTTTTTAATGCTTGGTTCAATTTTATTGTTTGGAAGAAGTCATGCGCTCGCTCAATCCAATCTCGTCCCTAATCCAAGTTTTGAGGCTTTTGTTGTTTGTCCAAATGGATATGGCCAAATCAATAATACTTCTGATTGGTTTGGAAATGCGGAATACTTTAATTCTTGTGATACTTTAAACTTTGGTGTCCCGAATAATTTTACAGGAAATCAATTTGCAAACACAGGTGAAACGTATGCTGGAATTCACACATACAATCCTTGGTTTATTAATTCAAGAGGATATATTCAAACTGAACTTGTAACGAAACTAATTGCAAACAGAACCTATCTTGTTGAATTTTATGTTAGCGCTGTTGATAATTGTAGGCTAGGAACTAATAATATGGGTGCATACTTTTCTGATACGGTAATTTATAATTTAGTCGTACATCCACCTCAAATCAACAATGACATTTTGTTGAACCCATTAAACAGCAGAGACAATTGGATTAAGGTCTCTGGAAGTTTTGTGGCAAATGGAAATGAAAATTTTATTACGATTGGAAATTTTAATAATGATATAACAACTGACACAATTCATTTTCCTACTGGAGGCTTTTTTGATGCATACTATTACATTGATGATGTTTCCGTTGTTTGTCTTGATTGTAATAATTTTATCCCTAACATATTTTCTCCCAACAATGATAACCAAAACGATTACATCGATTTTTCAAATTTAAATCTAGTTGAAGAAATTGTAGACATTTATAATCGCTGGGGAAACAAGGTGTTTCAATCAAGTGTAAATGTTACGAAGTGGGATGGAAGAGATTTGAAAGGAAACGATTGCTCGGAAGGTGTTTATTATTATGTGTTTCACTATTCTGAATTCATCAATAAAAAGATTGACAAAAAAGGATTTATTCAGTTGGTGAGATAAAGTCTTCGACTCCGCTCAGACTGACGAAGAGTTGTCACACTGAGCGCAGTCGAAGTTTTAAACCATAACCTTCTTCTTAAACCCATCAGCCACAATTAAATCCTTAGTGCCATGTCCCCAAGAATAAAAACCTCGTCCGGATTTAACTCCTAAATGGCCTGCTGTTACCATGTTTACTAAAAGTGGACAAGGAGCATATTTCGGGTTTCCGTAACCATCTTGTAGTACTTTCAGGATAGACAAACAAACATCTAATCCAATAAAATCGGCTAATTGCAAAGGACCCATTGGATGCGCCATACCTAATTTCATTACGGTATCAATTTCTTCAACACCTGCTGTTCCTTCGTGAAGCGTGATGATGGCTTCATTAATCATTGGCATTAATATTTTGTTGGCCACAAATCCCGGGTAATCGTTTACTTCGGTTGGAACTTTATTTAATTTCTTAGATGTTTCCATAATAAGTGAAGTAACTTCATCGGAAGTAGAGTAGCCTCTGATGACTTCAACCAATTTCATCACTGGAACAGGATTCATAAAATGCATTCCAATTACTTTATCAGGACGTTTTGTAACTGCTCCAATTTTTGTAATGGAAATAGAAGAAGTGTTGCTTGCTAAAATGGTGTTAGCAGGACAAATTTTATCTAATTCGCGGAAGATGTTTAATTTGATTTCTACATTTTCGGTAGCGGCTTCCACTACTAAATCAGCGCTTTTAACACCATCCGCCATAACGGTGAATGTGGTGATGTTTTTTAATGTGTTTGCTTTATCAGCCTCCGTAATAGTCCCTTTAGCAACTATGCGGTCCAAGTTCTTCGCAATGGTCGCCATCGCCTTGTCCAAAGCAGGTTGTGAAATGTCGATTAATGCTACGTTGTAGCCAAATTGTGCAAAGGTGTGAGCTATCCCGTTGCCCATTGTTCCTGATCCTATTACTGCGATGTTCTTCATATTTTTAGTTCAAAGTTATAAAGTTTAAAGTTATATCGTGAAAGTTTGCCTTCATTTTTTAAACTTTGAATTTTGAACTTTCCAACTTTGAATTTTTTTATTTCCCGCGTCCTTGAATAACAATCAGCGCGGTGTAGATGAGGATTTTTAAATCAACTGCTAATGACATATTTTCAATGTAGATGATGTCGTATTTTAAACGTTGCACCATTTCTTCTACATTCTCGGCATAACCGTATTTTACTTGTCCCCATGAAGTAATTCCCGGACGAACTTTATGCAAATGTTTGTAGTGAGGAGCTTGTAACACAATTTGATCGATAAAGAACTGACGTTCCGGTCGCGGACCAACAATGCTCATTTCGCCTATTAAAACGTTGTAGAACTGTGGAATTTCATCCAAACGTACTTTTCTAAGGAAACGGCCAAGTGGAGTGATGCGAGGATCTAATTTGCTGGAAAGTGCTGGTCCCGATTTTTCTGCATCCACACTCATGGAACGAAACTTATGAATGAAAAAGGGTTTTCCGTGCCAACCAATACGTTCGTGACTATAAAAGATTGGACCTTTTGATGTTAGCTTCACCGCAATAGCTACAAAAATATAAACCCAGCTGAAAAGGGTTAAAGCCATCAATGAAACCACAATGTCCATAATGCGCTTTAAGGATTGCTCCCAGGTCGGCATTATTTCTCTGGAAATTTCTATCAAGGGTGCTCCAAAAATCGAAGTCATTTTTACGGAGCCCGATAGGATATCATACATATCCGGAATCACTTTAATGATGAGTCCGCGATAATCCAATTCGTTTACAATTTTACCAATATTTTCATGCTCAAAAGATTCAATGGCAATGATTACCTCTTCAATTTTATGAGTAGTTATAAGATTCTTTAAATCAGATAGTTCCCCAAGATGAGGTAATGTTTTCTTTAACTCTTGTGAGAACCCGTTCTTATTGTCAATGTGCACAAATCCAACAAATTTATAGCCAGAGGATTTGGGCTGGCTTTGCATCTCTGTAAAGAGTTTTAATGCATTTTCGTTACTACCAACTAAAAGGGTATTAAACCCAATGATTCTGTTGTGAATGCGATAATTGGTAATGCTGGAAAGAATTACTCTGAAAAGGGCTGTAAATCCAAAGTGTAATAGAAAAAGTGTAATGATGCTTTGATAATAGTTTTTATAAGAAACAATTTCATCATCGAGTAAAAGAGTAAAAAAGATGATTAAAACCCCAATGCTGGAGAGTAAAAACGTTTGCCCGATTTCCTTTAAGCGCGATTTACGATAAACGT
The DNA here is from genome assembly GCA_964456225.1 of uncultured Chitinophaga sp. Classification (GTDB taxonomy): domain Bacteria; phylum Bacteroidota; class Bacteroidia; order 2-12-FULL-35-15; family 2-12-FULL-35-15; genus 2-12-FULL-35-15. Next base: position 21,038 of record CAYWAV010000016.1, read on the forward strand.
CTTTATATGTCCCGGTAAGGTAATACATCGCTACCCAGAAAATAGGGATAAAAAGGAGTCCCCAGTAATATTGCTCATCATAAACAAGCGGAACAGGTTTTCCGAATTTGGCGGTTTCAATATAGATTTTACGAAAGCTAAAAAAGAGAGCCCAAGCCAGCATGGCTGCTGAAATATCGGTAAAAAGATATTTTAATACTTGTAGCTTTTTATTCATAAAACGTCTTCTTTGTCAATTCTTCTTCAGCAGTCTTTATTGAATAAGTTTTATGTTGTCAATCAGTACAGCAGCGCTATCAACCCCAGCAAGATTACGAATTCCCCAAACAATTTTGTAATCATCAGCAGTAAATGCTCCGCTAACTGTTGGAGTTAAATAAACATAGGCTTTGTTCCAGTTTTCTGATGGATTCAGATATAAAGCAGGAAATTGATTAACCGAAAAAGCGCCTTGAGCAATAACACTTACAACCAGCTCGTAATTACATTTATAATTGAACTCAAGAAACACAGGTGATCCACCGGTTCTAAGGCCGAAAGCACTAGTTGTAGCACATTCAAAGCGGAATCTGGTAGCATCCACATAAGCCGCTAAACACTTCGTGCCTTCAAAAACATGAGCAGGGTCAGTCATTTCGTATATAATCGTATCTGATTGTGCGGTGATGCTTAAGGTAGTTCCAGCCGCTTCAAAATTCTGTAAAAAAACAAATTGAGCGGTAGATTTATATTCTACGGTAGGACTTAATGTGATTGTTGTACCTTTCTGAAAATCAACATCTTGTTCATAGCTTGTATAAAAAGGATATTGACCTCTGTTGGCAGAAATTCCGTTTACCTTAATTCCGGGACTAATTTTCACTTTATGAGTTCCTTCCGAAAGTACAGGAAAGGTAACAGGCAATTCGAAGCAACCAATAATTTGGTCGTCTACATAAACCCAGGCATCTGTAATTTTATGTGAATTACTGCCTTCTGTGCCGTCAGCTTTAGTTGTTAATGTAAATTGCTGTATGTGAATATAAGCAGGAATAGGCTCCGCAGGATTATAAAGTTCACATGAACTAAATAAAGCAGTCGCAAAAACAGCAATAGGCATTAAAAGCTTGTAAGTTGTATTCATTTTAATTGGTTGATAGTCCTTGTTCTTCAGCAAAATTAGATGTTAGCTTCATTTTTTCAATTATTTTATAAGCTACATCCAGCGCTTTATAACCATCATCAATACTTACTAAAGGTGTAGTGTTGCTGATTATTGAATCAGCAAACGCTTCAAGCTCCATTTTTATTGCGTTGGTAGGAAAAATAGTTGGATTTTCGAAATAAATTTGTTTAGACCCTTTGCCATGGCCCAAGTCAATGGTTACTGCCAAGGGGTCAATATCTCCTTCTACATTGTTTAAACGTATCACATCTACCTTTTTATCTAAAAAATCGACCGAAATGTACGCATCTTTTTGAAAAAAGCGGGATTTGCGCATGTTTTTCATAGATATTCTGCTAGAAGTAAGGTTGGCAACACAACCATTATCAAATTCAATACGGGCATTGGCTATGTCAGGACTCTCACTAACAACGGCTACACCGCTTGCGCTGATACGTTTGATATTGGATTTTACTACACTTAAAATAATATCAATGTCATGAATCATTAAATCCAAAACAACAGAAACATCTGTTCCTCTTGGGTTAAATTGAGCCAAGCGATGTGTTTCAATAAACAGTGGATTGGAACAATAGTCGCGGGCAGCAATAAAAGCAGGGTTGAATCTTTCAACATGTCCTACTTGTACATGAACATTCGCCTCCTTTGATAAACCTTTTAAGCTTTTTGCCTCTTCAATCGTATTGGTAACAGGCTTTTCAATGAAAATATGTTTTGAACTTTTGATGGCTTTGGAAGCACAATCGTAATGTGTAATGGTTGGAGTAACAATATCAACAGCATCTACCAACTTAATTAGGCTTTCAATAGAATCAAATGCTTTTACTCCGAATTCTTTTTCAACTTCTTTTGCTAATTCAGGATTAGCATCATGAAAGCCAACAAGTTCATACTTGTCAATTTCTTTTAACAGTCGGATATGAATTTTGCCGAGGTGACCAGCTCCTAAAACGCCTATTTTTATCATATAATTCAGTGATTTGCAACAAAAATACTTTTTTCCACAATCGCTTCTTGAAAAATTACTCTTAATTATAAGTATACTATTGTTAATTTCGTGCCCTAGATAATATTATGGAAACGGATACATATAGACATAAAGGTTTACGAAGACAACTTGCCAAACTTTTAAAAGAAAAGGGAATTGAAGATGGGGATGTATTAAAAGCTATTGAAACGGTTCCGCGCCATTTATTCTTGAATAGTTCTTTTATAGAAAGAGCCTATGAAGACATTGCTTTTCCGATTGGGTCGGGACAAACCATCTCTCGTCCGCATACCGTAGCTTTTCAAACAGAGCTGTTGGATTTAAAAAAAGGCGAAAAGGTATTAGAAATAGGAACCGGTTCAGGATATCAAACCAGTGTGTTATTAGAAATGGGAGTGAAAGTGTATACGATAGAACGCCAAAAAGCACTTTACGATCTGACAAAGGCATTTTTACCCACAATTGGCTATAATCCCAAGTTTTTTTATGGAGATGGCTATAAAGGATTACCGATTTTTGCACCATTCGACAAGATAATAATAACCGCAGGAGCCCCGATTATTCCAGACGCTTTATTGGATCAACTGAAAGTAGGCGGCATTTTAGTTATTCCTTTGGGAGATAAAGTACAAATAATGACTTTTCTTAAGAAAACAGGCCCCAAAGCGTTCGAGAAGGTTGAATATGGGGAGTTTAAGTTTGTTCCTTTATTAGAAGATAAGGAGTGGGGCGACTAGAGTTATTAACAATTGTATGTTAAAAACAAAGAGATTGTTAATAAGTTGTTGCATTGAAAATAATGTTTACCTTTGTTTCACTGAATTTTAAAATTGATTATTAAAAATTTAATTTAAACTAAACAACAAAAACTATGAAAAAATCAGTACTAGTGATTGCTTTAGCATTTGGCGTAACAGGTGCTTTCGCGCAAGATTTAACATCAAAAAAAGGAGAACCAATGTTGCCTGAGGCAGAAGATTGGGCTATCTCTATGAATGCGGATCCTATTTTTAACTTTATAGGAAATGCATTTAACGGAAACACTTCAAATGGTGCTCCAGGAGTAAATTGGATGAATGGTAACCAAACAATCATCGGAAAAAAATTCATCGATGAAAAAAATGCTTACAGAGTATTGGTACGTTTAGGTTTCACTAACCAAACTTACAAAAACATGGTTTCTGATGATGCTAATATTACAACTCCAGTTTTCCCTGCAACATCTCCTATGGTTGAGGATAAATTTAAAATGAGAAATACAACCATCGGTATTGGTGCTGGTAAAGAAATGAGAAGAGGGAAAACTCGTTTGCAAGGTTATTATGGTGCAGATGCGATGATCTGGATTTCTAGCTCAGCTAACAAGTATGAGTATGGTAACACAATGACAGGTAATCCAACAGCTGCTGGACAAACTGCAACTCCTACATCAACTACTTGGAATGCCTCAACAGGTGCAGTAACAGGTACTCCTAATAATACTAGCCGCATGCTTTCTACTAAATCTGGAATGACTTTCGGAATTGGTGTTCGTGGATTCATTGGTGCTGAGTATTTCATTTTCCCGAAAATTGCAATTGGTGCAGAATATGGTTGGGGAATTGGTTTCCAAACTTCAGGAAAAGGAAAATCAGTAGTTGAAACTACTGGTGGTGTTGGTACTCCAACAACTGGTGAAGTTGAAACAGAAACTTCTGGTTCTTCTAAATTCGGTTTTGATACTGATTTAAACCAAGGAACTATTTTTGGTTTCAAAGGTTCTAACACAGGAACAGCTTCTTTAAGAGCAACTTTCCACTTCTAGTAAGTAGAAAATATATAAAAAAAACCCTCGCATTTTTGCGAGGGTTTTTTTTTATCCCAATTGTAAAAACAAATCGTACACTTCTTCTTCTGTTAATGCTCTCCACTCACCAATTTTTAGTTTCCCCAATTTTATATTCATAATCCGAACTCTCTGCAATTTTATTACTTGATAGTCTAAAGTATTGCACATTCTTCTGATTTGTCGATTTAAGCCTTGTTTGATAACAATACGAAATACTCTTTTTGTATTTGGTTCTGCTTTTATTTTACATGGTTTTGTTATAGAGCCATCTCCAATATTTACTCCTTCCGCCATTTGTTTTAAAAACTGATTTCGTAATGGAAGATTTAATGTCACAACATATTCTTTCTCATGTTCAAAATCAGGATGAATAATTTTATTGATGATAGCTCCATTGTTAGTTAACAAAATCAATCCTTCTGATTCTTTATCCAATCGTCCAACCGGAAGAATGTTTTCTTTGTGTCCAACTGCTGCAATAATATTGCCTTCTACTTTTTCGGTAGTACAAACAATTCCTGCAGGTTTATTATAAGCGATGTATATAAAGTTGTGGTCCATAATTTTATGCAAAGGTATTTTTAATTAAGTACTATAGTAATTTGCTTGCATTTTAAATACTCGAAAATTAAATAGTACCTAATTTCGTAACAATTCGTTATTCGTAGCAATTATTTTTTACATTTGCATCGCTTTTGGTTTCGGATGATACTATCCGGATTAAAAGGGAACCTTGTTAAAATCAAGGACTGTTCCCGCAACTGTAAACTCTTTCCGAAAGGAAAATGTGTTCTGCAAACCACTGTTAGCTTAGGCCAACGGGAAGGTACACTAGAGTGAGTCAGGAGACCTGCCAAAAAGTAAATAACATTTGTAGCTTTCGGAGAAAAGGCGAAGAATAGACGAATAATTTCACATTTTTCTATCCTTACAATTTTACCGTTTGTTATCAATGATTAAGCTTTTGCTAAATCGTTTGTAATGAATTTTATTAAGATCAATTGTATGCTATTGCTTGCTGTGCAATCCTTTTCGGGATATGCGCAAGAAGTTCATGTCGACTCCTCGAAACAATTGAAAACAGTGGAGGTGTCGTCTTCGCGTTTAAATCTTTTTGCCAACTCCAATAAAACAGAATCGTTTGACAGCACGTTTCTAAATCGTTATTCTTCTTCAAATCTTGCCGATATTCTTACAAACGAAAGTCAATTGTTTATTAAGTCGTATGGCTTAGGAAGTCTGGCTACAAGCTCTTTTAGAGGTTCTGGAGCAAGTCATACAGCCGTTTTGTGGAACGGGTTTAATTTACAAAGCCCAATGAATGGCTTAATCGACTTGTCGTTAATTCCTGCAAATTTCATGAGTAATGTGAAAATCCAATATGGTGGAGCAGGAGCATTGTGGGGAACTGGAGCTGTTGGAGGAAGCATTCATTTAAACAGTTCCGCTGAATACAATAGAGGAATTACTGTTTCTACAAACACTTCTTTCGGTAGTTTTTCCGACAAGCAACAGCAAGCTAGTTTAGAGATTAGTAAAAAACGATTCATTACTTCAATTAAATTGTTTAATCACGATGCTAAAAACGATTTCCCTTTCATCAATACAGCTCAATATGGTAAACCCGAACAAAAGCAGAGCAATGCAGAACTAAAGGAATACGGACTACTACAAGAAAATTATTTTCAAATTAATAAAAAGCAAAAAATTAATACGCATTTCTGGTATCAATTCAACGATAGAAATATTCCTCCATCTATGACACAAAATATAAATGTGTCGAATCAAAAAGATGAATTGTTTCGTTTTACTTCTGAATGGCAAAGAAAAGGTGAAAAAGTAAACACGTTTGTTAGAGCCGCATATTTTGATGAATACTTATTTTTTGCAGATTCGTCAATTGATATCGATACAAAAAGTAGAACAAAGGTTTTTATTTCTGAAGCAGAAACAAGATTTAGTATTTCAAAGTTTGATCTTCTAAATGTTGGTGTGAACAATACATACAGCGAAGCAAGCACAGAAGACTTTATAAGTAATCCACACCAAAATAGAGTTGCTGTTTTTGCAAGTTATAAAATTCATACTAAAAATAATTCGTGGAACGCTGTATTGAGTGCACGACAGGAGTTTTTAGAAAATAAAGCCATTCCATTTTGTCCATCAATTGGTGTTAGAGGAAAATTTTTGAAATACTTTTTTATCAAAGCAAATGCCGCGAAGCATTATCGAATTCCAACATTTAACGATTTGTATTGGGCGCAAGGTGGTAACCCTACTCTGCAGCCTGAGACAGGTTGGAGTGAAGAAGCTAGTTTGGAACATTTGTATGCCGCAAAACATATCTCGTGGGAGTTAAGCGCTACAGCTTTTAATCGAAACATCGATAATTGGATTATTTGGTTGCCGAACAATTATGGTATTTGGTCGCCCGAAAATGTATTGCAAGTTTGGTCGCGTGGATTAGAATATAAATTGAAAATAAATATTTCAAAAAATAAATTTCATTTTCAATTGGGAGGTTTTTATAACTATGTTTTATCGACTAATGAAAAGGCTGCAACTCCGGGGGACGAGTCACTAGGGAAACAGTTGATTTATGTTCCAATACAAAATGCTCAAGGAAATATGACTGTTAGTTACAAAGGAACATCTTTTACTTATGTTCAAGTATATACAGGTTATCGGTACACACTTTCTGACAATACAAAATATTTAAAACCTTATACATTTGGAAATATTTCGGTTGCTCAAGCCTTTTCTTTGCCCACTTCTAAAATAAAAATATTTGCTCAATTAAATAATGTATGGCAGGAAACCTATCAGGTATTGGCTTATCGAGCAATGCCATTATTAAATTATCAAGTAGGACTTTCATTAATCTTTAATCAATCGAATCAAAAATCAACTATAAATCAATAAAAAAATGAAAACAAAACAATTATTTTATCTGAGTGTATTGACAGTTGCAATTACTTTTTCAAGTTGCAAAAAAGATGATCCGGAACCAGCTTCGGGTGGCGGAACTGCTGGAACATCTTATGCTTCAGGTATTTTTGTAACAAACGAAGGTACGTTTGGAAGTGGTACCGGAACTATTAATTTTTATAACAGAAGTACAGGTGCCGTTTCTAATGATATTTTTGAAGCTAAAAATGGTTATCCATTAGGGAACATTGTTCAATCAATGGAACTATTTAATAGCAAAGCATACATCGTTGTAAACAATGCCGGAAAAGTAGAAGTAGCGGATGGAACTTCTTTTGCAACTGCCGGAACAATATCAGGGTTTACCTATCCACGTTATTTTTTAGGAATTAATTCTGGAAAAGGATATGTTTCCGAATGGGGAGCAGGCGGAGTTGCAGGTGCAATTAAAGTGGTGGATCTCTCAACTAAAACTATTACAGGAACCATTACAACTGGAAAAGGTGCCGAAGGAATGGTTTTGGCTGGTTCTAAAGTATATGTTGCTTGCGGAGGCGGATTTGATAATGATAGTGTTGTAACTGTTATCAATTCAAATACAAATGCAGTAACTACAAATATTTACGTTGGAGCAAATCCAAAGAGTATTAAAATGGATGCCAACGGCAAAATTTGGGTGCTGTGCAGTGGACAATGGGATCCTACATATACTTTTTTGATCAGTCCAGCTAAATTAGTGAGAATTGATACAGCTACTGCTACCGTTGATTTAACATTGCCATTTGCTTCTACATTTTCACAACCATCTAGTTTGGTAACTAACAATGCAAAAACAACATTGTATTATTCGTATAGTGGTGGAGTTTATGCTCATTCTTATGCAGCATCTGTTTTATCCGGAACAGCAATCATTAACAGAAGTTTTTATGGATTAGGTGTTGATCCAACCAACGATTATTTTTATGGTTCTGATGCTGTTGATTTTTCTAGCAATGGAAAAGTAATTCGTTACAATGCTTCTGCAACATTGGTTGATAGCTTTGCAGTTGGTGTAATTCCTGGTAATTTCTTTTTCAAATAATGGAAAAAGAAAAAGCAATATTTTGCTGGAGCGGAGGGAAAGATTCCGCACTAGCATTATATAAGATTTGTTTAGAAAATAAATATGAAGTGGTTGCATTGTTGACAACACTCAATGCTACTTTCAAACGTATTTCGATGCATGGCGTTCGTGAAGAATTACTTGATTTGCAAGCAACTTCAATTGGCATTCCATTGATAAAGATGTATGTGAGTGAAGGAACAAATGACGAATATGAAAAAGAAATGGAATCGTTACTTTTAAAATATAAAGAGCAAGGTGTTACAAAAGTTATTTTCGGAGATATATTTTTAGAAGATTTAAGAACATACCGTGAAACTAATTTATCGAAAGTAGGATTGAAAGCAGAATTTCCTTTGTGGAAAAAAAACACTTCTGAACTAATTACAGAATTTATAGAACTTGGTTTTAAAACCATAACATGTTGCGTGAACGATGCTTATTTAAAAGAGGATAAAGTAGGAGAGGAGATAAATATGGAGTTTGTTGCTCAACTTCCAAATACGGTTGATCCTTGCGGAGAGAATGGAGAATATCATACATTCTGTTACGATGGACCATTATTTAAATTTCCAATATTATTTTCAATTGGAGATAAAATTTATAAACCTCTGGAAATAAAAAATTCAGATGGTGATTCAAATACTACTAAAGGATTTTGGTTTTGTGACCTAGTTCCCCGACTATAGAAAACTAGCGCCTGCTTTCTTTTGAAACAGATAAGGAACAGGATTAAAGAATCGTAAGGTTACTTCAATACCACCACGGCCGGTTGTAGCCTTTTTTAATCCTGATAAGTTTACATCGTAACTGATCCCTATCGCATATCGAGCTAATTCATATTGTAAATAAGGGATCAAAGCATCTCTGAATCTGTAAGAACAACCTAAGGAAACTGCCGCTCCTTTTTTAATTCCCGTATATTTAGATTCATCTTTCATTCTGTATTTCAAAAGCATTCCCATCGTAACTTCACTCTGAGGCCCCTGAAACATAGAGATAACAGATGCTCCCACACTGACGGAAGAATTTTTTATACCTAACAAGGTTTGAGCATGTAAGGTGTATTTCATGTAACTTTTCGAATGTATGGTTGAGATATATGATTGTTCAGGACGGGAAAGGTGATCAAAAGCAACCCCTACTTTCAGCGATTTGTTATCATTTGATTCCATGTATTTGTTCTCTGATCCGAAACTATAACAAATACCTGCTGAATAATCATTATAGCTTATCGAGCTTGTTTGATAAGTTTCGCCTGATAGAGAGAACTGATCATAAACTCCTGCATAATCATATTGACTGTTAAATCTTAATCCACTTGGATCTATACTGCTTCGTTTACTTGAAGCTAAAACACCTGCAGAAATTCTATTGTTTTCGTCCAATAGCAAATGATAAGCTAATGCGAAGGTTCCGGATATTCTTTTCATATTTCCATCTCCGGCTTTATCTGAAAATAAACTCACTCCAAGTGCTAATCCTTTTTGCTTTTTCTTTTTGTATACAGCAGTCCTGTTTTTTACTTTGATCCAACTGGTAGGGTCAAACCGCATTTCAAAAGAAAGCTCATCTGTTCTGTAGCCCTTTAATGATCTCCATTGTTCTTTGTGGTGAGCAACAATGTGCAGGTTTTTATCCACTGCCGTTAAAGCAGGATTTATAGTTAATGGAGAATGATCGTATTGAGAGAAATGACTATCCTGAGCAACTGTTATATTGCAAAACAAGAATGCGATAGTTGAAAAACGTATGTAAATTTTTATGCTCATTATCTTACCAATGAAATATTTCCTTTTCCTTCTCCTTTTGTTCCGTCAACAAAAACGACTGTAAAATAATATGCAAAAACAGCGGAGTCTAATTTTTTTCCTCTGTAAAGTCCATCCCAGCATTGATCAAGCGATGAGCTTTCATAAACTTTTTCTCCCCAACGATCATAAATCGATAAGGTGAGTTTAACAATACAAGGGTTTTTTGGAATACATAAGCCATCATTTATTCCATCATCATTAGGTGAAAATGCATTTGGAATAAGTGTTTTCAGATCTACAGAAGCACCGCCACAAGGAGGAAGATCAACAAAAATAGTTACCACATCAGAAGCAGTACAACCATTTCCACCAGTAACGGTAACCGTATAGCTGGTTGTTGTTAAAGGTGATGCTGTTGTATTTGCAGTTGTTGTGCTGCTCAATCCTGTTGATGGCGACCATGAATAACTAACTCCTCCGGAAGCTGTCAAATTTGTACTGCTTCCATAAGCTATAATATCGTCTAATCCGGCAAATGCCGTTACTGTCATAACATTCACATTTACATTGATGATACTATCACAGCCTCCGGAAGTAGAAACCGTATCACTATAAGTTCCCGGGTTTCCAACTACAACTCCTGAAGGAAGCGTATAAGTTTGTCCTGCACAAATGTTTGCGTTTAGTGTTCCAACAGGTGCTGGAGTTACTGTTAAAGTAGTGGTAACAACGCTATCACATCCAGAACTTGTGTTCAATGTATCATTATAAGTTCCTGCTGTTGATACAATTGTTCCGGAAGGAAGTGTATAAGAACTGCCTTGACAAATGGTTGAGCTTGCTGTACTTGTAGACGGTGGATTTACAGTTATTATTTGTGTTGCTGTTGCGGTACATCCTCCGTTGTTTGCAGTAACGGTATAAGTTGTTGTGACAAGTGGACTAACACTAGCAGTTGAAAGAGCAGAGCCGGTATTCCATAAATAAGTTGTTCCGCCACTTGCTGTTAAAATGGTTGTTGCTCCTGAACAAATGGAAGTAGTTCCTGTGATAGTTGGAACAGGTAAAGCATTAATGGTGATTGTAGTTGTTGCAGTAGCAGGTGGACAAGCTCCTGCAGCATTCACAAAGTTTGTAACAGTATATGTTCCAGGTGTGCTTGCACTTAAATCAACAACGCCTGTTGTAGCATTAATTGTCAAGCCTGCCGTTGAAGTGAATGTTCCTGCCGTTGCTCCTGCACCAAAAGTGGGTGAAGGGTCAAGTGCATTTTGGCAATATGGACCAGCATAATTAAATGTTGCAACTGCTATTGGGCTAATGGTTACAGATGCTGTAGAAGTTGCCGGACAAGCTCCTGATGTGCTATAAGTAACAGTATAAGTTCCCGGAGTACTAGCAGCTAAATTAATTGTTCCACTACCAGGAGTAATAGACAAACCAGCTGTAGATGTGAATATTCCGCCTGTAGTTCCTGTTATTGTTGGTGTTGGGTTGGTGCCACTTTGACAAAAAGAAGAAGGCGTATAATTGAATGTAGCTACATCAATTGGATTTACAGTAATATAACTTGTTTGAGTTAGTGTGTTAGATCCGGATGCATTTGTTGATGTAAGTGTAACAGCATAAGAACCTGATGCTGCATAACAAACAGAACTAGGATTTTGTGATGTAGATGTTGCAGGTGTTCCTCCTGTGAAAGTCCAGCTCCAGCTGGTAGGAGTGTTCGTACTCAAATCTGTAAAGGAAGTACAATCGCCTGCACAAATATTGTTATCGGAGGTGCTAAAATTAGTAACAGGAGGAGTAGGAGTAGTAGTTACAAAAGTGAAATTATCAACTTGTGTCCAGTCGCTCAAACCACCCGCAGGAAGTTGAACAGTTATAAAAGCACCTGCTACAGGGGCTGCAAATGTAAATGTTCGATTCACCCAAACACCATTTGTTGGAAGTGGAGCAAGATATACCGGTGTTCCAAAAGCTCCTGCAACGGTGGATAATCCAATTTCAACAGCAGGAGAAGTTGTTGCAAAAGTTCCATAGCATCCTCTGTCCCAATAAGAAATTGTATAATTTGTACCAACTGTTAATGGTGCTGATAATTGCATTGTGATGGCATCTGTTCCCGATCCTGTGAAAGCAACGTACCACAAACCATTTTGTGCTAAACCACAATAGGTAGCGGATGAAATAATGTCCATGTCACCAAAGGAACCAAATGCTATGGTGTTCGACATAAATACGTTGAAAGCCGCATTCCCCAAGTTGATTTGGTCTACACCAGCTGTGTTGATCTCAAAATCGCCATTAAGAAATGTTTGAGCTTTTCCATTTTTTACAAATGAAAAAAACAAAAAAGTAGAAAAGAAAAATAATTTGACAAAGTGTTTCATTTCGTCACTAAATATAGTAGTAACCCAAATTTACAAAAAAATATCGAGAAATTCGATTGTTCGATGTTTTTTCTATTTTTACATAGAATGAACACTAGAAACAAAACCTCTTTTCTCTTCCTCTTTTTTATTGTTGGCTACCTGAACAGTTTTGCACAACAATACAATTTCCGAACATATAATGTTCAGGATGGTTTAGCGCATTCTCAAGTGTCTTCTATTTTACAAGATTCTAAAGGTTATATGTGGTTTTCTACTTATGGTGGCGGATTAAGCAAGTTTGACGGGAAAAAATTTATAAACTATACTGAAAAAGAGGGTTTGCCAAATAATATTATTCGCCCGATGATAGAAGACAATGAAGGCAATTTGTGGTTAGGAACAATGGGCGCAGGTGTTTGTAAATTCGATGCCAGCCTGCCTGACGGGCACGAAAAAAAATTCAGTATTTTAAAAGATAGTACGACCAAAATAAATGAAAAAATTTACACCATTATTCAAAGTAAATCGGGTGTTATTTGGTTTGGTGCTGACAATGGTTTGTATAGTTATGATGGAAAACATGTAAAACATTACATAGAAAAAGATGGATTTCCTGAAGTTCCAATCATGTCAATTTTTGAAGATAGTAAAGGCGTTGTGTGGGTATCAGTATGGGAAAAGGGTGTCTATTATTTCGAATCTAAAAAAGAAGTTAAGAAGGAAACAGTAAAACAAATTACTGACAAAAGTGGGTTGAGTTATCATACTTTAATGTGCACAAATGAAGATGCCGAAGGAAATATTTGGTTTTCTTCTTTCAAAGGGATGACAAAACTTACAAGAAAGAAAGACGGAAGTTTTGTTTTTTCTACAACTTTTTCTGAATACATCGACAAGGGATTGAATTATATGATGATGGATGATGGAAAAGGAAATTTATGGTTTGCCACTACTAACAACGGTATGGTGAAATATAACAAAGCAAAAAACACTTATACAAAAATAAGTTCAAAAAATGGTTTGGCGGGCGACATTATTCTTACTATTACTAAGGATAGAGAAGGAAATATTTGGGCTAGCACTTGGGGATTTGGCGCAACAATGTTTCAAGGTGAACGGTTTATTCATTATACTCAAAAGGAAGGTTTTAGCAATGATGTAGTAGCACAAGTAATTAACGATGGAAATGGTGGATTGATTATAAATGCGTCTAAAGGAATTTATAAATACAACGAAAAAGATGGGATTCAACTATTTGATAAACAACTAGAAAATTTTGGTGCTTATTCAATAGCTTTAGATAAAAAAGGTGTTTTGTGGTTAGGAGATGCTAATGGATTGTCTAGTTATAGTAATGGGAAGCTTAAAAAATATACCAAAGAAGATGGAATGAGTGCTGTTCCTGTTACTTCAATTATGTGTGAAAACGATAATGTTTGGGCAGCTTCTTGGTCGGGCGGATTATCCTGCTTCGATGGTAAAAAATTTAAAAATTATTCTGCTGAAGATGGTTTGAGCAGTCCTTACATCTACACTCTTTTTAAAAATAATAGTGGAGAAATTTGTATTGGAACTTGGGATGGAGGATTAAATATTTATGACGCACACCTGCCGGACGGACAGGGCAAAAAGTTTAAAGTTTATAAAAAAGAGCAAGGCTTGCCAAATAATAATGTCATTAGTATTACGCAAGGACCAAACAATATGTGGATTGGTACTTTTGGTGGTGGTGTTTGTGAGTTTGATGCCCGCCTGCCGGACGGGCAAGGAAAAAAATTTAAAACCCTTTCAACCAAAGATGGTTTAAGTGATGATGGAGTAGTGGGACTTACTTTAGATGATAATCAAAATCTTATTGTAGCAACAAGCAAAGGTTTAAACTTTTTAAATTTAAAGGCTTTCGAAAATACTGGGAAAGCTGATTTTCGTTTTTATGGAGCATCCGAAGGATTTACTGGGATAGAATGCACACATAACTCTTCTATAAAAGATGACAAAGGGAATTTATGGTTTGGTACTAAAAAAGGTTTGACAAAATACATTTCAGAAAATGATAGTGTTAATGTAAAAAGACCAATAACTTATATTACTGAGATTAAACTTTTTTTTGAAAAAACGGACTGGACTAAATTGACTGATTCTGTTGATTATTTGACAGGACTTCCGAAAAATCTCGTTTTAAGTTATACAAACAATCACCTTACTTTTAGTTTCATCGGAATAAATACTACAGCTCCGGAAAATGTTCGTTATAAATACATGTTGGTTGGTGCCGATAAAGATTGGAGTCCGGCAACGGAAAAAAATGAAGCAACCTATTCTGGATTACCTCCTGGTGAATATCATTTTCAAGTCAAGGCTTGTAATAACGATGGTGTTTGGGAAGAGAGAATTGTTACAGCCTTTGATTTTATTATTGAGCCACCCTTTTGGAGAAGGACATGGTTTTATATTTTATGTGTTTTCGTTTTAATAATAAGTTCATTTTTGTACACAAAATGGCAAACAAAAAAATTGGCAAAAGAGAATAAAATACTCGAAGGAAAGGTGGTTGAACGAACAGCCAAAGTTGAAAAACAAAAAGATGAGTTACATTTTGCCTATACAGAAATTGAGCACAAAAATATTTTAGTAGAGCAGAAGAACAGAGATATTACCGACAGTATTAATTATGCGAAAAGAATTCAAAAAGCAATTTTGCCTTTGGATATTGAAATTCAAAAATCGCTTCCCGAGTCATTTATTTTGTTTAAGCCAAGAGACATTGTGAGTGGCGATTTTTATTGGTTTGCACGAATTGATAATAAAAACATTCTGGCTTGTGTTGATTGTACTGGGCATGGTGTTCCAGGTGCATTTATGAGCATGATTGGTTATTCTTTGTTAAATGAAATAGTGTACGAGAAAAAGATTTATGAACCTGCAAAAATTTTAAATTATTTAAATGATGGTGTGCGATTATCATTAAAACAAAATCAGCAAGACAATGAAACGCATGATGGGATGGACATTGCATTAATAAGTATTGATGGATTGGATTTGCAATATGCCGGTGCTCATCGACCATTGTATTTAATAAGAAACGGTTCCATTAATGAAATTTCTGCAAATA
This sequence comes from uncultured Chitinophaga sp., assembly GCA_964456225.1. Lineage (GTDB taxonomy): Bacteria > Bacteroidota > Bacteroidia > 2-12-FULL-35-15 > 2-12-FULL-35-15 > 2-12-FULL-35-15. The sequence continues at coordinate 36,290 of CAYWAV010000016.1, forward strand.
AGTTTGCCATAGGAGGAATGCAAATGGGAGACGATAAAAAAGTATTTGAAAACAACCTTTTTACTCTTGAAAAAAGGGACACGCTTTATATGTTTACGGATGGTTTTGTTGATCAATTTGGAGGCGAGAAAGGGAAGAAATTTATGTCAAAACGCTTTCAAGAGTTACTTTTGTCTATTCAGGATAAAACACTTGCAGAGCAAAAAGTAATACTGGATGATGTGATTGAAAAGTGGAAAGGAAATATTGAACAGGTTGACGACATTCTAGTCATTGGCGTTCGAGTCTAAACTTATTAACAGTCTTAAATTTAGCTTCTATTTTATTGTTTTTCAATTTTTTATGTACGATATTGCATATGCAAAAATCAAAACCTATATAAAAATTTAAAGCAATGAAAAAAAAACTACTCTACTTTTTTGCAGCAATGTTCTTAACCTTAAGTTCTTTTGCGCAAACAATCGATGCAAATTTTCAAGATGGTAAAATTTGGTTTAAGCTAAAGGACAGTTATAGATATGCTGCCAGCTCGTTAAATGCGAAAACAAACACTGTTCCGTTTGAAGCACTTCCTTTTATAAAGAAAATTGAAAATGCATACCAACTGAAATCTTTGTCGGTTCCATTTGCAGCAGCAAAAAATTCCAAAATACTTCAACGTACTTATTTATTAGAGTTTTCTGATTATGCCAACGTTAATCAGATATTGAGTGATTTGCGTTTATCTGGTGCCGTTGAATATGCAGAGAAAGTTCCTATGGATAAACATTGTTTGGTTCCTAACGACCCAAGTTATTCATCTCAGTGGGGTTTGACAATGATTAATGCTGCAAATGCTTGGAGTTATTTTTCTTCGGGAAGTAATATTTCAGTAGCAATTGTAGATGATGCAATAGAGCGTACACACCCGGATCTGGCTGCGAGTTTATGGATTAATACAGGAGATAATAATACAAATGGACTTGATGATGATGGAAATGGGTACATCGATGATATAAACGGATTCGATGTAGGAAGCATTGATAATAATCCAAATCCTCCAAGCACAGCGTACGACCATGGTACACACGTTGCCGGAATTGTTGGTGCTAGGTCAAACAATTCAATTGGCGTTGCTTCCATCGGTTTTAGTGTAAAATTAATGTGTGTAAAATCTACTATTAGCTCCACTTCCATAACAAACGGATACGATGGTATTGTTTATGCTGCAGTGAACAAAGCAGATGTAATTAATATGTCCTGGGGAGGAACAGGCTCTTCAGTTACAGCTCAAAATATTATTGATTATGCCTATTCGCAAGGTTGTATTTTAGTTGCAGCAGCGGGAAATAGTGATGTGAATACACCATTTTATCCTGCAGCCTATAACAATGTTATCAGTGTTGCTGCTACAACTAGTTCTGATACAAAAGCAAGTTTTTCTAACTACGGTACTTGGGTAGATATTTCTGCTCCTGGTAATAATATCTACAGCACTTTTGTTACAGCAAGTTATGGAAATAAATCAGGCACATCTATGGCATCACCTATGGTTGCCGGTTTGTGTGGACTAATGCTTTCTCTTAATCCGAGTTTAACTCAAGCAGATATTACGAATTGTTTGTTGTCAACTGCTGATAATATCAATGCAATGAATCCGAGTTACATCGGTCAATTAGGATCCGGACGAATAGATGCTCAGGCTGCAATGCAATGTGTAAGCGCTACGTTGGCTTGGGCTCCTATTGCAAATTTTGTTGCGAATGTTACAACTGTAACTGCTGGTGGACAAGTTGATTTTACTGATTTGTCTTTATATACACCAACATCATGGACATGGAGTTTCCCTGGTGGAACACCTGCTTCTTTTGTTGGTGTAAATCCTCCTCTTATTACCTACAATACTCCCGGTACATATAATGTTGTGTTAACGGTGTCAAATGTAAATGGAACAGACCCAGAAACAAAAACAGGATATATTACTGTTGCGGTAGCCGGAAGTTGTGATACATTAAATTATCCAATTCCATCTGGCTGGACAGGAACAAATTATTATACAGGTGCTACAGTTGGTGCTGATGGCTGGATTAATGGTGTGAATATAAATGCCGACAAACAAAAAGCTGCGTATTTTGATGCGTCTTCTACTCCGTTTACTTTTGTAACAGGAACATTTATTGCGTTCGGAAAAGCATATTCTGCAACTCCAGGGAAAATTGTTCCTATCCGTGTTTATGATGGTACTAGCGGAAGTCCGGGAGCATTGTTGGCAACTCAGAATACTACAATGGGACAAATTATGAGTGATGAAGCAAGCGGATATTATACTCGAATAGAGTTTGCAAGTCCCATTTCATTACCTGCTTCAAAAAGATTTTTTGTGAGTGTTGATCTTACAAACTTAAGTTGGACAGGCACTCCGAAAGATACTTTATCAATCGTAAGTAATGTGCATTTGCAAACTGTTCCTTCTGCAATTTGGGAACAGCAAGCCGATAACTCTTGGGATCAATACACAACAGCAGGTACTTGGAATTTAAGTGCTTCCTTGTTTATTCATCCTTATTTGACAAACGCGCCAACTGTTGCAACGTTTACCCAATCAGCAACTTCTATTTGTCAAGGAAATAGTATTACATACAATGCTGCTGGCTCTACATTTGAAGATCTTATTCAATGGGATTTGCCAGGTAGTTCACCCGGTTTTTCTAACAGTGTAAATCCAACTGTTATTTACAATACTCCAGGAACATATCTAACTAAATTGTATGTAATCGGAGGTGGTTGTAGTGATGTTGATTCTGCTGAAATAACGATTACCATTTTAGCAAATCCACCTGTTTCTATTGCTGCATCCAGTTCAGTAATTTGTCCGGGTGGAAGCACAACATTAACTGCAAGCGGTGGTTCAACATCTTATGTATGGAGTCCGCCAACAGGTTTAAGTGCAACTACAGGCCCGGTTGTTATATCTACTCCAGCAAGTAGTATTACTTATAATGTTATGGGAACAGGAGCAAATGGTTGTGTAACAAATTCTACCATTAGTATTGATGTGGATCAACCACCAGTTTTGTCGGTAGTTGCATCTGATAGTATCATTTGTATTGGTCAAACTATTTTATTTGACGGATCACTTTGTAGCAACGTAACAAGTTTTGTCTGGGGTTTCCCAGGTGGAACACCAAGTTCATCTACTTCTGCTAGTCCTAGTATTCTTTATTCAGGTGCAGGAACATTTACAGCTACTTTAACTATTAGCAATTTTTGTGGAGCAGATAGTTCCTATTCGCTAAGCGTTTCTGCAGGTTGTGTCGGGATAGATGAATCAACAAGTACTGAAAACGTCAGTTCTTATTTTGATATGGATCATTCTAATTTAAATATTTTTGTTTCCAATAATTTCGGCAAAGAAAATTTGACAATACTTATTTTTGATGCACAAGGAAAAGTTGTTTTGAAAAAGAATATGAGTGCAAATGAAACAGAGAAACAAATTAACTTGAAAGAAATTAATTCAGGATTATATATTCTTCATATAGAAGGAGAGCAGACAAATTACAATAAGAGATTTGTGAGATAATAAAATGTAAAAATTAAAAAGTCCCGTTACTTGTTTGTAACGGGACTTTTTTTATAAACTTTCTTCCACCATTGCCGCGACTTCTTCACCTACTAAACTACCAATAGCAACGCCCATTCCGCCCAATCTTACAGCACAGAATATATTGTCGCTGGTTGCTCTAATGATACTTTTCTTTTGTGGACCAAGTCCCATAATTCCACTCCAACGCATATCGATTGAATATTTTGTGTTGGGAAGAATCATGGTGTTTAACAAGTTTTCTAATTTGTTCTGTACCAATTGTGTTAATCCAAATTCAGTAGTTTCTTCTGTTATCAAATCTAAATTTCTTCCTCCTCCAAATAAAACACGGTTGTTTATATTTCTGAAATAATAATAACCATTATCGAAATGAAATGTTCCTTTTAATTTTAAATTTTTAATTGGATAAGTAATCAAAACCTGAGCTCTAGCGGGTTCAACCTGATAGTTAGGAAGAAGTTGTTTTGCAAAACCGTTTGTTGCAATAATTACTCTTTTACATTTTATCAATTCGTTATGAGCTGCAGTAATGGTAACACTTTTACCATTGTCTGCTATTTTTTTTACTTCAAAACCATTCATTACTTCAACACCTAGTTTTCTAACTTTAGCAATCAAAGCACTGATCATTTTGCCGGTATCAATTTGAGCTTCGGCAGTATTCACAATCAAGTGTTTTACATTTTTAAAACCAAAAGAGTTGATTTTATCGTCTGCATTTTGATACACATTTTTTTTTCCGATTATCGGAAGTGTATGTTTGTTTAGGTATTCGATTTTTGATTCACACAAAGTGTATTGTTTTTTAGTATCAAACACTTCGTATCCTCCCCAATTGTGAAAATCGATGGCTTTGTCGCCCAAGTTTTTTCTTAGTCTTAAGAGACCTTTCCAGCGGTTCTCTACCAAAGTAAAGACCTCATTTTCGCTCGTATTTTGCAAATCACTTAATAGTTCACTAGGGCTGCCAAAGCAGGCAAAACCGGCATTTTTTGAACTTGCTCCACTTGGTAGCATGCCTCTTTCAAGTACGACAATCTTTAAATTTTTATTCTTTTTTTTAAGACTTAAAGCAGCGTTTAATCCAACAATACCGCTTCCGATAATGGCGACATCGATATCATTAAAATAGGTGGTTTGTTCCCAGTAGCTTAAGCTCATTTAATGTTTTTGTATAATGGCTTTTTTTATAAATGTAAACAAAAAAAATTAAAATCAAAAGACAGCTAAAAAACTGACTAAAAGCTGGTTAAGGATGGGTGGGGATTTTGTGGCAATTAATTGCACTATTTTATTCGATTTTCGCCCATTTTTTACGATATTTGCTAATTACATGAGTTGTGTGCTATAAGTAATTGATAATTAAGTACTAAATATGATTTTTACTCCTTTTAATAAAGTTTCAAATAGGTCAGCGAAATTTCTCCTTGGATTTCTGTTTTTGTTTACGTTCATCACATTTACAGCAGAAAAAATAGATGCTCAAAATTTGTATGATGTAAAAGGTACTGTGAAGAAAAGCAAAAAGAAAACAGAAGGAGCTGTAGTAACCTTGTTTAAAGGCTCTTCTCAAGTGTCTCAACAAACAACAACTTCGAGTGGGCGTTTCGAAGTAAAGATGGAGATGAATGCTGAGTATACACTTACCGTTACAAAAGCAGGTTGTATTACAAAAAAGTTTTATTTTAATACAAAAGGTGTTCCTGATGATCGTGCGAAGGAAGAGTTTGGTGGACAAGATATTGAAGTAAGTATTTTTGAAATGCCAAAAGATCCAGGTGTTGTGGCGCAAATCAATCAGATATTAAGTCAACCTATGGCTAAATTTTATTATGATGATAAAATAAAAGAAATAGAGTATGATAAAGCTTATTCTCAATCAATGCAAGATGAGCTTGCAAAATTAAATCAGGTAGAGCAAGAGGCGATAAAGAAAGCAGAAGAAGAAGCTAAGAATAAAACAGCTTTAGAAAGTGCAGCAGCAAGTAAGTATGAAGCAGCTATCATTAAGGGAGATGCAGCTTTTGGTAAAAAAGATTACACCACTGCTCGTGCGGCATATACAGATGCATTAAGCATTAAGCCAGGCGAAGCATATCCTAAAGGAAAAATAGTAGAAATTGAAAAACTAATTGCAGATGCTGCTAAGAATGCTTCATTAGAAGCAGATTACAAAGCGGCTATTGCGAAGGCAGATGCCGCTTTCGGTGCTAAAAATTATGATGCAGCAAAAATTTCATATACTGATGCAACAAAATTAAAACCAACAGAAGCTTATCCTAAAGGTAAATTGGATGAGATTACAAAATTGTTGGCAGATGCAGCAAAAGGAGCGGAGCTGGAAGCAAAATATAAAACAGCAATTCAAAAGGGAGATGCAGCATTTGGTGGCAAGACTTACGAAAGCGCAAAGACAGCCTATGCAGAAGCTTCTGCATTAAAGCCTGCAGAAAAATATCCGAAAGATAAAATTGCTGAGATTGATAAACTACTTGCTGATATTTTAGCAAAAGAGAAAGCCGACAAAGAATTAGATGATAAATACAAAGCTGCTATTGCAAATGCAGATAAATCATTTACGTCCAAATTGTATACGTTTGCAAAACCCGGTTATGAAGAAGCTTTAAAATTAAAACCTAACGAAGCCTATCCAAAAACTAAGATTGCAGAAATCGATAAAATTTTAACAGATCTTGCAGCAAAAGAAAATTCAGAAAAGGCATTAGCAGAAAAATATACCTCAGCAATTGCAAAAGGGGACAAAGCCTTAGCAGCAAAAGATTATGCAAATGCAAAAGCAGCTTATAACGAAGCATTGACTGTTAAATCGGCTGAGCAGTATCCAAAAGATAAGATTGCAGAAATAGATAAAGCATTAGCAGATGCAGCTTCAAAAGATGCAGCGGAAAAAGATCGTTTGGCAAAAGAAAAAGCTTTGAATGATAAATACAATGCAGCAATCGCAAAAGGTGATGCAGCTCTTGCTAAAAAAGATTATACAATTGCAAAAGCAGGATACAACGAAGCGATAGGATTAAAATCGGCTGAGCAATATCCGAAAGATAAACTTGCAGAGATAGATAAAGCAATTGCTGACTCTACAAAAGATGCAGCAGAAAAAGATCGCTTGGCAAAAGAGAAAGCATTGAATGATAAATACAATGCAGCAATCGCAAAAGGTGATGCCGCTTTTGCTAAAAAAGATTATACAACTGCAAAAGCAGGATACAACGAAGCGTTAGGAGTGAAATCTGCAGAACAATATCCAAAGGATAAACTGTCGGAAATTGATAAAGCATTAGCAGATGCAAACGCTGCTACTGCTGCTGAAAAAGACAGACTAGCAAAAGCTGCTGAATTAGAAGCAAAATATAAAGCCGCTGTTGCAAAAGGGGATGCCGGATTAAAAGTAAAAACGTATGATGCTGCAAAAACCGCTTATAACGAAGCGCTCGCATTAAAATCGGCAGAACAATATCCAAAAGATAAAATTGCAGAAATAGATGCACTCATTGCAAAAGAAATGGGGGCAAAGGAGCTGAACGAAAAATATGCTGCTGCCATTGCAAAAGCAGATGCTGCATTTAAAACCAAATCGTATGATGCTGCAAAATCAGGATATAACGATGCACTTGGATTTAAGCCTGCTGAAGCATATCCCAAAGCTCAGTTAGTAGCTATCGATAAAGCCTTAGCTGATGCTGATGCAAAAGATGCTGCTGAAAAAGCACGTTTAGCAAAAGAAAAAGAATTGGCTGAGAAATATACCGCGGCCATTGCAAAAGCGGATGCTGCTTTAGGTTCTAAAGATTATACCGGAGCTAAGTCTTCATACAACGAAGCATTAACATATAAAGCAACAGAAAAATATCCGAAAGATAAAATTGCGGAGATTGATGCTATTCTTGCAAAAGAAATGGGCGCTAAAGCCATAGAAGAAAAGTATAAAGCAACTATCGGAAAAGGGGATGCTGCAATTTCTGCTAAAACATACGCTGCTGCTAAAACAGCTTTTACGGAAGCATTGGGGTATAAACCAAACGAACAATATCCAAAAGATAAATTAGCTGAAGTTGAAAAGACTTTGGCAGATGAGGCTGCAGACAAAGATCGTTTAGCGAAAGAAAAAGAATTGGAAGCGAAATACAAAGTTGCTGTTGCAAAAGGGGATGCTGGTTTGAAAGCTAAAACATACGCTGCGGCAAAAACTGCTTACAACGAAGCACTTGCTATAAAATCTACAGAACAATATCCGAAAGATAAAATTGCTGAAATAGATGCACTCATTGCAAAAGAAATGGGCGCTAAAGAATTAGACGAGAAATACAAAGCCGCAGTTGCAAAAGGGGATGTTGCGTTTAAAACAAAATCGTACGATGATGCAAAAAACGGATACAACGAAGCTTTGGGTTTCAAACCTTCTGAAGCATATCCGAAAACTCAATTAGCTGCAATCGATAAAGCCATTGCTGATGCTGGAGCGAAAGATGCTGCTGAGCAAGCTCGTTTGGCAAAAGAAAAAGAATTGGCTGAGAAATATGCTGCAGCTATTTCAAAAGGGGATGCAGCTTTTGGTTCTAAAGATTATGCCGGAGCGAAAACTTCATACACTGAAGCATCGACTTTAAAAGCAACTGAAAAGTATCCGAAAGATAAAATCACAGAAATCAATGCCATTCTTGCAAAAGAAATGGGAGCGAAAGAGTTGGAAGCAAAATATGCTGCAGCTATTTCAAAAGGCGATGCTAATTTAGGCTCTAAAGATTATGCAGGTGCTAAAACACAATACACTGCAGCTTTAGCTTTAAAACCTACTGAACAATATCCGAAAGATAAATTAGCGGAAGTTGAAAAAGCATTGGCTGATATTGCTGCTGCTAATAAAGGAAAAGAACTGGAGGCAAAATTTACTGCTGCGATTGCAAAAGGCGATGCTGCGCTTTCAGCAAAAACATATACTGCTGCAAAAACGGCCTACACTGAAGCGTTGACCCTTAAGCCTTCTGAACAATATCCAAAAGATAAATTAGCGGAACTTGATGGTTTGATGGCCGGTGATGCTGCTGAAAAAGCTCGTCTTGCAAAAGAAAGAGAATTAGAAGCGAAGTACAAAGCTGCGATTGCAAAAGGAGATGCTGCATTTAAACTTAAAACATATGCTGCTGCTAAAACAGCATACAACGAAGCATTGGGAGTAAAACCGGGAGAACAACACCCAACAGATAAACTTGCTGAAATTGATTCCTTAATTGATGCTGCTTCATCTGAAAAAGATCGCTTGGCAATTGAGTCGAAATACAAAGCAGCCATTGCAAAAGGTGATGCTGCTTTAAAAGCTAAAACATACGCTGCTGCTAAAACAGCTTATTTCGAAGCGCTTGGAATAAAATCAGGTGAACAATATCCCGCTGATAAAATTTCTGAAATTGATAAACTGCTTTCTGAACTATCTAACAAAGATGCTGCATCTAAAGCATTAAATGAAAAATACCTAGCCGCTGTTGCAAAAGGGGATGCTGCATTTACTTCAAAAGATTATGACGGAGCGAAATCAGCATACAATGAAGCCTCGAGTATTAAGTCTGCCGAAAAATATCCAAAAGATAAAATTGCCTCTATAGATGCATTACTTGCTAAAGAAGTTGGGGCAAAAGAGTTGGAAGAAAAATACAAAGCTGCTGTTGCAAAAGCAGATGAAGAGTTGGGTGCTAAAAATTATACAGAAGCCAAAGCATCTTACTCATTAGCATCTACTTTAAAACCGTCTGAACAATATCCGAAAGATCAGTTATTAAAGGTGAATTCCCTGCTTGCTGATGCTGCAAAAGTTCAGGCGAATCAAGCAAAGTATCAAGCTGCTGTGACTAAAGCGGATGGATTGTTAGCGAATAAAGAGTATACAAATGCAATTACGGCATACAAGGAAGCACAAACGATAAAACCAAATGAACCTTATCCTACTAATAAAATTGCAGAAGTGAATGCTCTTGTTGATGGATTGGCTCGTGCTAAAGAAAAGGATGCTCAGTATTTAGATGTTATCAGCAAAGGAGATAAATTGTTTGCATTAAAAGATTATAAGTCTGCAAAAAATAAATATCTGGATGCATCTTTAATTAAGTCGACTGAGAAATATCCTAAAGATAAAATTGCTGAGATCGATATTTTATTGAAGAAAAAAACGACTACAACCACAACCACAACTAATGCTACAAACGAAGACTTTAAGAGCGCGTTGGCGAAAAAATATCCGGAAGGAATTACTGAGGAAAGCGCAACTGAGAACAATGCCAAGGTTACAAGAAGGATTGTTGTAAAAGGGCTGGAGGGTCACTTGTATGTTAAAAAAGAAACGTCATTTGGTCCTATTTATTTCTTTAAAGATAATGTGGCTATTACTGAAAATGAATATTTAAGAGATACAGAAGTTCAATCTCAATAAAATCTAAATTATATTGTATGAAAAAAATTATAGGAGTGCTGCTTGTTTTATTCTGTGTATTGACTATTCAAGCACAAAATGATGTTGAACTAAAACTAACCTTGCGAGATGGAAACATAGTAAGTGGCACATCCAAAATGGCCAGTATTTCGTTAAGCACTGCTTATGGGAAATTAGAGATCCCTATTAAAAATGTTACTGCTTTGGATTTAGGGATAACAAGCGACAAAGCTACAAATGATAAAGTAATGAATTTGATCAAGCAGTTGTCAAACTCAAATGAACAGATGCGTAAAACGGCATTTGATGAATTGGTGAAAATGGATATCAAAGCAATTCCAGCTATTTCCGATTTTATTTATTCTTCCAAATACGAACCGTCTACATATACCGACTATACTGCTGATGGAGCGCTAAGTGATTTGCAGTCAAAACACAATGTTGAAAGTACTGTTTCTGATAAAGATGTTGTGTCTATTGATTATGAATATTCGATGGGTGGTGCTTATGAATTTGCAAAAATTGATTTAAAAACGGAATACGGAACTTTAAATATTCCAAAAGAAAAAATTAAACACATTGATGTAATGTATTCTGGTGATAGTGGGAGCGGAGACATGACATTTAAATTGTTGGCTACAAAACACATCAGTTCAAATACTGCCGGTGGCTGGTTGAAAACCGGAATCATGTTAAAGCAAGGACAAAAATTCAGCATCAATGCTAGTGGTGAAATTGCTTTTGCAAGTTTATCGGGAAGTAAATATAAACCCGATGGAAGCATTTCTGGCTCAACTACTGCTCCAATCAGTGAGTATGAAGGGGAGTACAATGCTGGAAGTTCTTACCCTGCTTATGGAAATGTTGTTTACAAACTGGGAGAATCATCTACTGCTCCATTAAAAGCAGGTGCTAAATTTAATGGTGCAGCTGCATCAACAGGCATGTTGTATATTTCGATCTATGAGACAGTTTACAACGCCAGCAATACAGGAAGTTATACTGTAAAGATTTCATTAAAATAATTTATGATCGTGCATTCATTTTTAAAAACAAGCATAACGACTCTGCTCTTATGCTTGTTTTCTTTTAAAACAACTGCTCAAGTATATTCTAATACAGCTTCTTCTACCTTTTCTTTTACTGTAGGGATCACTAGTTCAAATCGTATTAAAGATTCTGTTGCATTCAAGCCGGGAATCCTTTGCACAGGTGGGTTTGTATATACTATTGTTTTGTCGGAGAAGATAAATGTAGGTTTGGAACTATTGTATACAGGGAAGTCATTTAAAGATGAATCAGCATCTATTAAATATCGTTATTTTTATATTGATGTTCCTGTTTATTTGCAATATAAACTTGGTGAAAATATTCGATTTAATTTAGGAGCTCAATATTCTTCATTTACAAATTCAAAGATTGTTCAGATTGACCAAAATAGTTCAACAGGAGTTAATATTCAACCTTACAATAATATTAAACCGGCTGACGTTGGTGTATTGTTTGGTACAGAAATAGATCTTAGTAAAAATCTTGCTCTTGCAGCTAGATACACGCTGTCTACTTCAATATTTAATGATTCAGAGCAGGTTAATTTCGGTGTTTTTCAATTTTCACTAAATTATGCTGTGTATCGCTCTTACAAGCAGTTTTTAAATCGTCACAAAGAAAAAGAATAAATGTTTTTAAAACATTTTATATTTTTATTTTCAGCACTTGTTTGTCTGAACTCCTGCATTCAATCAAATGCCGAAGAGACAGATGCGTTGGTTTTAGCTGCTGCAATTCCCGATGAAGTTATTTCAACTACTACCAATAAATATTCCTGGCAATCGACTTACGATATTAAAAACACTATTGTAAATAGGGTAGTCGTTCCAAAAGGATTTAAAAGAGTAGAAGTTGTGGTTAATTCATTTGCTGATTGGTTAAGATTTCTTCCTTTGAAACCGGGCAATCCAGATGTGCATTTGTATAATGGAGAGTTGAAGCGTTATCAAAACGGTCATGCTGCTGTACTTGATATTGATGTTGGGAAAACAGATATTCAGCAATGTGCGGATGCTGTGATGCGCATGCGTTCAGAATATTTGTACTCCATAAAAGATTACGAAAATTTACATTTCAATTTTACAAGCGGACATTCTATTGGCTTTAAAAAATGGAGTGAAGGTTATCGCACTGTAATCAAAGGAAATAATGTTACATGGTCGAAAAATGCAGCAAAAGATGATTCTTATAAAACATTAAAGAGCTATAATAATACCATCTTCAATTATGCTGGAACATCTTCTTTAAGCAAAGAACTAAAAAAGGTGGATGATGTTAAAGATGTTCAAATCGGAGATGTATTTATTTTAGGAGGTTTTCCAGGTCATGCAGTATTAGTCATCGATGTTTGCGTTCATGAAACAACAGGAGAAAAACTATTTATGATTCAACAAAGTTATATGCCTGCTCAGGAAATTCATATTCTTAAAAATTTAAATAATTCAAGTATCAGTCCTTGGTACAGCACCAACTTTACAGGTGATTTGGAAACTCCGGAATGGACGTTTACAAAGGAGCAGCTGATGCGATGGTGATTCGGAAAGATTGCCACGCTTTGCTCGCAATGACGCTCCGTAAGGTCATTTCGAGCGGAGTCGAGAAACGCTTGTTCCTAACACTAACGTCCTTTTTGAATTTCCATCATTGCGAGCGTAGTGAAGCAATCTAATCTTCGTCAACTAGTTTCTTCTTAAACAATTTTCTACGAATCACTTTCGGCAACATCGGATGCAAAAGTTGCCCAGCATAATTTTTTGGAAATTCTTCTTTAATACCAAATTTTTCTGGCTCGTGGTCCGGGCAAACATAGGTTCCAAATAAAACATCCATAATCGGAGAAATGTTGGCATAGTTTCCTCTGTCGCGTTCTAAATCGTGATGCCAATGATGTAATTCGGGAGCTCCTATTAATATTCTGAGTTTTCCAATGGGCAAACGAACATTTGAATGAATATAAATTGCCCAGATTCCTCTGAATGCAATTAGTCCCGCAATTGTTTCCAAGGGGAATCCTAAAATGAATGCAGGAAGATTAATTAATCCAACGGTATAAATAGAATCGATGGGATGTTCACGATGTGCTGCCAGCCAATCCAAATGTTCGGCACTGTGATGTACTTTGTGGAATCTCCAGAGGAAATCAACTTTGTGCTGCAAACGGTGCGCCCAATAAATAATAAAATCACTAAGTATTACAACTTCTATCGCTTGTAACCACCACGGTTGATTTGCAATTCCTGTTCTGAAAGTTTCTGGCATAATATCATCCAGCCAAAAACTAAAATGGTTTAAGGCCCAAAGTACAAGTGTTCCCCAAACAAGATATTGTCCAAAGAAAAAACATAAATCAAGAAACCAATTGGGACGAAAAAAACGCTGTTTGAACTTTGCCGGAAATACTTTTTCCATTGGCAGGAAAACCAGAATTAAAAAAAGTAGACTAATAATTGCTGCTTCCGTAGATTTATAGAAATCCATTCGGTTTTATTTTTTAGGCTTTGCTGTGTCCGGGGTTGGCGATTCATACATGATGCCCGACTTGGAGCTACTCATCTGAGTGGTTTTTTTTATAGGCTTTTTTGTAGTATCTGTTGGAGTTGCTTTTTTGACAGTATCGTTTAGAGGAGGAAAGAGTTTGTCAACTTTTACCGGACCTCCACCAGGTTCACTTCTGGGTAGCGCTATTGATTTAGAACTCGGCATAATCTCTTTTCTAGGAAGAATCATGATCTTTGAACTAGGCATCATTTCACGCTCAGTTATAACAAGGGAATCTTTTTGAACGATAGGTGTATCAACTGCCATTCCATTAGCAGTTACATCAAAGTTGTTTTCGGAAAGAGAGTTGTTGGAGAACGAGAGATTATCAAAAGCGCCTACACGGTAACAAACAAAACAAATAATGAGCAAGGTAAACCCTGATAGCGTTAGTGCTTTTACAACTGGACTTGTTGATTTCATGTTAATTGATTTTGTTTTACCAAATTTACAAATAAATTAATGAAGCGTAAATTTTTGGCATTTTTTAACTAAGATCTAACCGCAGTGCAGTGTTGCCTTTCTGTTGTTTTTTAATTGGTGATTTGAAATGGAATATTGATTGTGTTCTTTTAGTTTTTAATTATTTTTTGTGACAACATTTTTCCATCAGAATTTAATCGTATGAAATAAATTCCGGGAGCAAATGATTTTAAGTCGATGTTTATTTTGTCTTTATCTATTCGATATGTGAACTCTAGGTAGTTTCCCAAAGCATCTAGCAATATTACATTTTCAATCTTTATGTTTTGCAATTGAACGATCAGTATATCGTTTACCGGATTTGGATATGTTTTTAAAGCAGATGAATCGTAAGTGTTGATTCCTAATGATGTTGTATTTACTAATAGTGTAATTGTATCCGAATAGCTGCAGTAGTTTGCAATGAGCATCACGGAATATGTTCCGCTTGCCGGATAGGTGTGAACAGGATTTGAAACAGAAGCGCTATCTCCATCACCAAAATACCAAACATAACTATTCGCATTGCTCGATTGATTAGTAAACGTTACTAGATTTCCAGCTCCGGCAGTATAATTGCAATTAGCTAATGGATCGTATGCGCCAATGTTGTAATTCATCAAACTATCATACACAATTGTTTTTACAGCAGTTCTGA
>CAYWAV010000017.1:0-21423 GCA_964456225.1 uncultured Chitinophaga sp.
TTTCATTTCGTCTGTGCCAACAACCATTTCATCAACATTATCTCCATGATTAAAGCGTTCTGTCAACCAATCATTTAAAATACTGTTCAAATTATAACGATCTATATCAGTTGTCGTCATATTTTTTGTATTTACTGTTTCATAGCCTAATTTTAACCTGTCAGCGCACTTTTTTTGTATCTCTGCCAACTTCACTTGCTTTTCTTCTGATTCAAAATAATTAATCATTTCGTTGCCGCCTGCCGATTTAACTTTCATATAAAATGGCTCTAAAAACAACACCTTTTCTATACCCAAAAGGGCATACTTGTTTTTATTCTCTTTTGCTAATTGCTCATCTCTTTTTTTTCTTTCTTTATATGTTAAATTATCTTTTTTCTCTTCTTCTTTTTTAGTTAAGCCTTTGGATGCTTTTTTATAACGCTTTACAAATTCACTGTCTTGCAATAATCCAACAAAAGCATATTTGGTGAAATTTTCATCTGTAGTAATTTCCACCTTTTGCTGCTGTTTTTTAATTTTAGAATATTTACTTTCTTCAGCAGTAGTGTCAATCGCTTCAACTGGCACCTTCGCAGTGTCTAATGCGATAATTTGAGCCTTAGTAGATTTGGAAAAATCACCCATATATAACTCATTTGAATTAACGAGTTCTGAAAAAAGGCTATCTGTAAGAGCAGAAAGTACCACATCTTCTGGATTTTTTTTATGTGCTTTAAAAGCATACGACAACGCAATAATATTTAACTCTTTTGCATTTAAATTATCAAGCATATAATACAAACGCTGAGAAGTCCCTTCAATTTTTTCATAATCAGGAATTGAATAGCTCTTTGAATTCAATCTTGCATTATTGCCTACACTATAAGAATACTTTGGTTTATTTCTATTTGAATTAGATTCTGTCACTGCAATGTTATACAATGCTTTTGCAACAATCTTTTTTAAATATAAATTTTCCGGATATTTTTCGAGAAGGATATAAGCGGCATAAATTGCATTTACATAATCTCTGTCAATCAAATACAATCGGCAAGACTCAAAACGTGCTATTTCTCTTGCTTTTTTAAATTCCTCCTCCGAAACAAGATACTTTTTACGACTTGCTTCATCAGCAACCACTAATTCTGGCTCAACAGCTCCTCTTCTTTTTCGAATATTAGGGTGTGTACTTTTGGTATCATCGTAATCGTCATTCGATTTAATTTCTGAAGTTTTTTTAAGAAATAATGTGTCCGGTAAAATCAAAAATTCATCTTCAAAAAAAGATTTTTTAAACTCAACCAATTCAAAAGGTAAATAAGAATATTGCAACACATCAAAAGCTCCACTCAAGGCTTTTACACTATAACCCGACTCTTTTATCCTAACCAAACCTTCAGCATCAGCTTCCGTCTCATTATCCTTCGAAAAACTATATTTAGCAATATCTCTTGCCTCATAGGAGCCTGTTTCATATGTGCTTATTCCTCTGTCTAATTTTATATTTTCGATGTATTGGTTTACCGAATGTTTTTTTACAACATGTGTAATTTCATGAGCAATAACATAGGCTAACTGTGCTTCATTTTCCAATTGAGCTAACAAACCTGCATTGATAAAAATAAAACCTTTGTCGAACGCATGAGCATTTACATCCGGTAATTTTGTTACATAAATGTGAAGTTGTTTTCTAAGTTCAGGATCATTTTTCAATAATTCATCTGCCACTTTATTTACATAATTAGTTAAGGGATCATTCACTAAAACATCACCACTTAAAAGCAAATCTCTCAAAAAGTAGTTACTGGAAATAGTGAATTGTTGCTTTGCTATTCTATCAGTACCATAACCCATTGTTTTAAGATCTTCTTCCGACAATGAACGGGCTGTCCTCAAAAACTCTTCTGGTAACATTCCAGAGGATTTCAATGGAGTGTAGTCCGTTGCATATTGTGCAA
Organism: uncultured Chitinophaga sp.; assembly: GCA_964456225.1. GTDB lineage: Bacteria > Bacteroidota > Bacteroidia > 2-12-FULL-35-15 > 2-12-FULL-35-15 > 2-12-FULL-35-15. The sequence continues at coordinate 1,941 of CAYWAV010000017.1, forward strand.
CTAATCCATCATTAAACAACAACACCGTTATTGCAATGCAAACAATTTTTCTAAACAGGGATTTATGCATCATGCTCAAATTTATGGTCATTAATAATTATTTTATATCAATTGAGAACAACATATTCTTTTTCTTTTTTCTTTCTACGGCAACTAAATTGTTTTTTTTGCCGTCAATAAATCTGCGCATGTATAAATTTGTTTCGAACTGTTCGGCTGCTCCCATATTGTGTTTTTTTACATCCCCTTTTTCATTTAAATCAATTCCGGCAACAAATCCACCTCTTCGGCTTTGATGCATTTTTGGTGCTTCATTTTCTTTTAATGAAAAATTTTCTATGTGGTCGAGATAAAATAAATGAACGTGATTTCCTTTTGCTGCTGATGAAAAGGAGATTCCTGTTCCTGAAGCACTATTTTCGTGCTGACGTTTTGGAATTTTTTTAATCCAACCTAAGTTACCTTTAGCATCAATACTAAATACAATAATGTCATTTGCGTAAGTATCATAAGTTGTTGTGGTTTGCCCTTTTGAATTAGTAGTAGTTCTTACAACTACATAATAAATTTCAGAAACAATCACTGTTGATCCATTTTCTAAAAAATGAATGTTTTTAATCTCTAGGTTGCTAATCCCTAATTCCTTTTTATCATTTCCTTCGTTTTTCTTTTCTTTTTTCTCTAATTTCTCTTTTTGACGGTCGGTCATAAACGACTTTATCAACTCCGAAGGAATTTCATAGTAGCCACCTCCGATTTTCGCAAACTTACCACTCGACACATCCAATTTTACCATGAAGGCACCATCAATGGAAGGATTACCCATTTTAGAATAAAAACCAGCAACAACAATATTGTTCGCTTTGTCTTCATACAAATAAGTATCTCTTAAGGCATAATCATCCAACTTCAATTCTATAACTTTAGGTTCATTTTTATCTTTTGAATACACTAAAATTTCAAATCGTCCATCTTTTCCCTCTGAGCTGCGAACATTAATTAAGAAATATAACGTCCCGTCATTCGAAACCTGATAATCTAATGTGCTCATTTTAGCTTCTGTGTATGGCATTTCATATTCGCCACCCCATATCTTTTTTAAATTTTCATCAAACATATAAAAACCAAATTCCTGTTTATTTAAAACATCTTTTCTTTCTCTATTTCTCAAATTGGATTTATAAAACAACTTGGATTTATCATTTGAAACGGTGCAAGAATAACCATAAACACCTCGTGATGATTCAAACAATTTAACCGGCTCTCCTTTAATATCAAGCGAACTCGAAGAAAATTCTACAGCAGAAATCCCTTCGGTTTTTGTTTCTTTATACACTTCTTTTACAAAAACGTATGATTTTTTATTCATAACAATCACACTTTCCAAATAGGCCTTTTTATTGTCATATAACCCTTTAAAATTTGGCATAGTGCTATTGCTCAAAGTAAGATCGCTCGTAAAATACTGAAACCCTACTTTGTCTAACTTTTCACCTTTGGCAAACGTTAGCAACACATCACCATTTGGAAAGGCACTAGTTTGCCACAAAGGAACACCTTTACTGTCCGGAAATTCAGCGGATTGTTTAATAGTATAGGGGCTTTTTTGTGAAAACAATGCATTGCTAAACACGAAAAGTGCAATAAAAGGAGTGATCAATTTGGTTTTCATATGGCTCATAGCTTAATTTGACTACAAGATAAAAAGAAATCCCACTCCAAATACATGAATCGGAATTAATAGTAAAAAATGTCTATATTTATGAAAAATTAATATGAATATGAAAAACATAAAACTCACATTACTAGTTCTGTTGCTATTTCAAACAGTAACATTCGCTCAAGTTAAATTATCAAAAGATTTCAACGTTACTCTCGGAACTCCCTATCAGGTAGTTGATGCGGGCAGCAAGGAGTATTTTTCTGATGGAAAAGGCTATACCATTTCTGTAAAAACAAAGGGTAAAGAAGTTACCATACAAAGATATGATATTTTAAGTATGAAGGAACTAAGTAACAAAATGTATGAAGATTTCCCTCCATACAATAAAGTTCAAAAAGTATTACAAGTTGGCGATAAGCTATTTTATGTGTTTTCTTCTTTCGATAAAAAGGGAAAGAAAGAAGACCTTTATTCTAGAGAAGTAAATATGAAGGATGGGACTTTCGAAAACTCGAAGCTACTTTTCTCAACGGCTAAAGAAGTAACAGTTAGCTCTTATGGAGATGTTGCAGCTATGTCTATGTTCGGCTTAGGGGCTCCTATCAGATTTGAAGTTCATAAATCATATGATAACTCTAAAATACTTATCCGATACAGATTAAAACCTGAAGAAAAAAGTGATGCAATAAACAAGGATATTCTTGGTTTTTATGTTTTTAATACAAAAATGGAGAAGCAATGGGGTGGAGAAGTAAAAATGCCATATACCGAAAAAGTAATGAACAACCTTGCTTATGGCGTAAACAAAGATGGTAAAGCCTATATGTTAGCCTATATCAATGCCTCTAAACAATTTGAACTAATAAACATAGGCAGTGACCTGAAAACTAAACCAAACAAAATAGATATTGACGGGAAGTTGGTTTTTCAGCAATTTAACCTTGTAGAAACTGAAGATGGCAATATGAACTGCATAGGTTATTATGCAAACGGAATGGATGTAATGTATAACTGGAATGGCGGAGGCGTTACCAGCTTCAATACCAACGGTATATTAAGTTTCAAAATGGATCAGAATGGAAAAGTCTTACACAAATATGATTTTGAATTTCCAATTGATTTAATAAATCAATATGAATCCAAAAGAACAAAAGAGAAAAATGAAAAGAGAGAAGGTGCTGGCAAAGCAGGGATCAACGATTTGAAGTTGATCGATGTATCTGTAGATGCCACCGGAAGTACGACCATTGTGGGTGAACAACAATATACCAGAAAAGAAATGGTAGGCACAGAAATGAAATATGTATTTTATTTCGGAGATCTGGTCGCCACTAAATTTGATAAAAGCGGCAAATTATTATGGATGAAAAAATTACCTAAAACGCAGTCAGGCGTAGGTGGTGATGCTTCCAGCGGTATGATAATCGGAGGAAGTGGAACGGCTACAATTCCTCCAGCAAAAAGAGGGATGAGTGTTAAGTATATGAAAGGAAAGGACGCTAGTTATATTCTATTTTTGGACAACGTTAAGAATGCAGACTTAGGTATTGACGAAGTACCTGAAAGACACAAGGATGGACGTGGAGGATTCTTAACCGCATACAAGCTTGATGATGCTACAGGAGCTATTGAAAAGCATTCGATCTTCGACATTACAGACATACAAGGAACAGAAGCGTTTCAATTTAAAACTTCAAGAATATTTGAAGCAGCTGATAAAGTCTTTATCTTAGAAGTTTATATTAAAGGTAAACAAGACACAATGATTAAAATGCAATTGGCAAAATAACTAAGGGTTTCCTAAAAGAAAAGGGCAAGCATTGATTCAATGCTTGCCCTTTTCTTTTATCGCTATTGCAAATTTATTCGCAATAGCTACTTTTATCGTTTATCAAAAAAAACAACTGGCTTTCTGCTTAACTCCGGAAATTGTATTTTATTAATTACATCAATGTCCTCAAATTTTACCTGCGGAGCAACGCGCAATTTGGCTCTAAAATGATCTTTAATATCCTTTTCGAAATTTTCGGGAATGTTTTCGCAACCGATACGAATTAATATTTCATCCGTACCAATTTCATTCGTATACACTTCTACCACATAATTTGTTACACCATCAATATTATTTAAAATATCATACAATGCAGGCGGATATAAGGTTGTTCCTTTGTATTTAATCATTTGCTTTCTTCTTCCTACAATTGGACCCAGACGAATTGTTTTTCTACCACAGCTACAAGGCTCCGTATAATGTGAACACAAATCACCTGTTTTGAAACGCAACAAGGGCATTCCTTCTACTCCCAATGTTGTTATCGTAACTTCTCCTGGTTCGCCTTCTGCAACGGGTTTATTCTCTTCATCTAAAAACTCTACAATTACTAATTCAGGGTGATGATGACCGCCTTTTCCTTCCGAACATTCAGTAAACGCTGCACTCATCTCTGTAGACGCGTAAGTAGAATATAATTTAATATCCCATTTATCTTTTATTCGTTGTCCGAGTGTTGTTAAACTAAAATCATCATTCCGCAAAGATTCACCAATACAAATTGCTTTGTTGATAGAAGTATTTTTATAATCGATGCCATTTGCTTCGGCATATTCAATTAGTTTTAATAAAAAAGATGGAACGGTTACAAATGCTGTTGGATTGATACGATTAATAGTATCCCATTGCAATTCAGGAATTCCTCCTCCTACTCTTACCACTCCTGCTCCCAACTTTCTTACTCCTAAAAAGTAAGCCAATCCAGCCATGAACCGTTTATCCAAAGTGGTCATCAATTGAAAAATATCATCGGATGTTGAATCCGCACATTCAAAAGAAATGCATTCGTTATATGCCAAACGATCTAAATCTTTGTCGGTCATCGGAAACAAAACAGGATCACCCAATGTACCAGACGTAGTAATATAATCAATAATCTTGCTTGGTGCTACACAAATGAAATCATCGTTACGATTTTGAATATCGTCTTTGGTGGTAACGGGGATTTGCAAAAGATCTTCTAAGGTTTTAATTTTAGAAATATCGATGTTGTGCTTTTGAAACAATTCAGAATAAAACTTAGAACGCTCTGAAACATATTGAAGCAAGGCAGGCAATAGTGTTTCCTGATGCTTTTTTTGTTCGGAGAGCGATTTTGTTTCTATAATGGGAATCATACTAATAAAAATATTTTTCAAAAACGTCATTCCCTACTACGACAAGGAATCTGTTAAATATAAACTCTTCACACAATTATGAGATCCCGTGTCGTGGCACGGGATGACAGTTAAAAGTAAATCACAAATCGCAAACAACTTTGAACTAACAAACTTTGAACTATCCTTCTAAAACAACAGTCGCCATTGCCATATCTTTTACATGCGACAATGAAACATGAATTGTTTTAATGTTTTTTTCTTTAATAATTTCTGCTGTTGTTCCTACAATAACTAAAGTTGGTTTTCCTAATTCATCATTCACCACTTCCACTTCATTAAATGCCATTCCGCCTCTCCAGCCTGTTCCCAATGCTTTAAAAAATGCTTCTTTCGCAGCAAAACGTGCAGCAAAACTTTCTGCAAAATTTGTTTTTGATTCGCAATAAGCAATCTCCACTTTAGAAAACACTTTTTCCTTAAAGCTATTGTTCTCAATGCTTTTTGCGATGCGTGGCACTTCTGCTATGTCTGTTCCAATTCCTATAATCATTACGGATAACGAATTTTTACGAATATACGAATTACTAATTCTTATTGGTCGCCCTGACACGAACTTCGCAATGAAATTAATCCTTTAGCCCTTAAATCTTCTATTTTTTTTAATTGTGCTTTTACTAACTCAATATCTTGAACAGTAGTAATTTCTTTCTTTAATGCTTTTTCATATTCTAGTTCTGCTATCCCAAATTCTTCCTGATCAAAAAAATAAGTTCCTAAAATAAAATAAGTTTCCCAATATTCTGGATTGCTTTTTATGAAATTACTAATTATTTTTTCATCTATCGGATATTTTAATTTGTGTTTATGAGCAAACTGAAACGCTTCCTTCATCAACTTCCAAGCATTAAATTTTGCAAATTCTTTCGAATACAAAAAACTATCCGCAGGAATATTTAATTCCTTTTCATACAATTCTTTTTTTGTCTTTAACCCAGGTGCTTCTGCAAATACTTTATTCAGATCGTAGCACACGAATTGTCCAAGCTGATAAGGATTTGTAGAAACCCAGACTTGCAATTTAGCAGGTTTGAAAATTACGGAGTGATGTGCAATCAACTGATTCAAGGCTTTTTCATTTCCCAATCCAATATCCTTTCCATCTATTCCTTTTTGATTTCTCAATATCGCGGCAGCATCTTTAACAGAAATTTTTGGTATTTCATTTACCAGTTGCGTTAAATGCTTTAAACGATAATTGGATGAACTTTTTTCAATATTACTCTGATTTATTAAATCCGTTTCAAAAGCTTTTCCCTGATAATGATTTGCACAAATGATGAAATCAGATTTGTCAGATGTATATAATTCTGTTTTGGAAGGCGTTTTTTCAATTGTAGCTGTTCTATTATCCGCAAGCGAACCAATTAAAATAGATTCTGAAACAAATGTTTTTCTTTTTTTAGCAATGGCAAATGCTTCATCAATGTTTTTTGCATACTGTAATATTTCTCTTGCAAGAATAGAAATAGGTGTTGCTGCTCCGGTTGGAATTTCCGATTTAGAAGCATTGATTGTAACGGTCAATCCTTTTTCGTTCATCCCGGAAACCGTTCCTATCATTCCAGCCCAGGAAACCATCATTAATTTATAACCTTCAGTAGGTTTTACAAAATTGATTAGTTTATCTTCTGCGAAAGCATCACCCACATAAAAATCAAAATTTCTTCCGATCAGTAAAGCGCCATCATCTGTTTTATCTGCCCAGGCACCAAAAGCCGTGCAACCCACTGTCATGTTTTTATCTTGTAGCGCATGACCAATGTCGTGTGCCGCATGGTAATTAAGCATTCTATAATATTTCGGACCAATAAAATCAAATTGATCGGAAGCAGAAAGTGACTCTCCGTATATTTCTAATTTGTATTCTTCAGGAATATATTTATCTAGGTTCCGATTAAAAAAGGCTATGAAAAATTTGAGGTAATTCAACATCCCCTGAGAAGGAATCATTTTTTTGATCTGATCAACAAATGCTATTTCTTGCTTTTCTGCAAGTTCTTTGTTCAGTTTCCCTTCAATTACACCACGCTCAAAGCCATCGCCTTCCACATAAATTTCCCACAAACCGGTTTCACTTTTTTTAATCCAATTATTTTTAAGAGTGTAAAAATCAGGGGCAATTTCTGTTCGAGTGGAATTAACAATTGCTAAATCAGTGGGGACAGGTATTTTAATGGTAACAGTAATGATGAACCAAACCAATAAAATGAGCAACACATCCATTACCACAAAAAAGGAGTAGAATAACCAGAGGGCGAATCGTTTGAGAATATTCATTATCATTTACAATAGCGCAAAGATAACAATAATAGCCGTTTCAGGGTATCGATTTTTTAAAGTATTTATGCCGTTTGTTTCTCAAAATTTAGTATTTTTAGTTCCCTCAATGAAGAAAAACTAAACTATGACTGAGAACTTTAATTTTGATGATATTCGTCCGTATTACGACAATGAAGCGCGTGCAGTAATGCGCAGATTGCAAAATGACCCCTTGTTCATGAAGCTGGTTAATCACCTTTGGCCAACTATGACACAGGAAGAAGCTTTCGCAAAAGCTGATAAAGTTACCAGTAATATGGCTTTTCAGTTGGAATTTATGCATCAGGCCATTCGTGTCATTATCTCTCGTTCTTCTACAGGATTAACATGCAGCGGATTCGAGAATTTAGATCCCAACAGTGCTTATTTATACATTGCAAATCATCGCGATATTTTACTGGATTCAGCTATTCTTCAAATTCTACTAGTAGAGCAAGGCTTTCAAACTAGCGAAATCACTTTTGGAGACAATTTAATGCAAGGTGGTTTTATTACTGATTTCGGAAAACTGAACCGTATGTTTACTGTACTACGCGAAGGAAACAGTCGCGAATTATATGAAATCTCTCAAAAACTGTCTGCGTACATCCGCCATACAGTTTCAGAAAAAAATGTTTCGGTGTGGATTGCTCAACGTAATGGCAGGACAAAAGATGGAAATGACATGACTCAAACCGGTTTAATTAAAATGTTAAACATGAGTGGCGGCAAAAACTTTTCGGAAAGCATCAGACAATTAAAAATTGTTCCTTTAAGCATATCCTACGAATACGAACCTTGTGATGATTTAAAAGTTCAAGAATCCTACTTGTCTTCTCTTCATTCAAAATATGTAAAAGCTCCTGGAGAAGATTTGAATAGTATACTTACAGGTATTATGCAACCGAAAGGCCGAATACACATGGCTGTTGGAAAACCAATAGACCATGAACTGTTGGGCTTAGAAAAAATCAGCAACGAAAACGAAAAGATAAAACAGCTAGTAAATATTATAGATGAACAACTCTTTACTAATTACAAATTATGGCCGGTGAATTACATTGCAAATGATATAGCACACAAGTCAACAGAATTCAGCTCCTACTATACTGAAGAAGAAAAAAATAATTTCATAAATTATATCAAACAAAAAACAAGCAAATTAAAAGGTGATGAGCAATCGCTTTTCAATTTGTTTATTACCATGTATTCAAACCCTGTAAAGACCAAAAAACTATCACTTGTAAGCCATTAAAAAAACCAATTTACTCCAAATGAAAAAACCTGTTTTACTCCTATTAATTTTCGCAAGCTTCGTTAATTTAAATCTCTCTGGACAAAAAATATTTACAAGTGCGGATGTGTTTACTGAAAAAAAAATGGTGTGGTATGGATTGGATTTCAGCCGCTGTAAATTTATCGGTCAACCCAGCATTCATGGCAACTTCTACAAAACACCCGACTATGTAGTTAAACATTTTTTCAAAGACTGGAATATGATTCCTTTAAAAGAAGGACAAAAATATGATATTGGGAAAGCATTTGACAAAGAGTATATTTATTTTGATATTGATAGTGTTTTAGCAAGAGGTCAAAGATATAAGAGCGATAGTTTAATTGCTTTTTCTAATGTTTATGCATTAAATACAAGCACGTTCCCTAATATTATCAAATCATTCAATGGAATTGCAACCGAAGGAATTGGAGTTATTTATTTAGTAGAAAGCTACAACAGTATTGAAGAACTTGCTACTTATTATTGTATTGTATTTGATGTAGCAACAAAGAACATTTTACTTCAAGAAAAAATAACTGGTCGTCCGCAAGGTGGAAGCGTAAAAACATATTGGGCAGGAGCTTTCCATGAAGCTTTAGAAAAAAACGAAAAGGTTTATCGTAAATGGAAAAAAGGTGCGATGATTAAGTAGATGTTAGATTTTAGACATGAGATATTAGATTGGAACTAAAATAAGAAAGTCCCGAAAGAGTTCTGGACTTTCTTATTTTAACGTACAATAGCAAATTTCCCGTAGGAAACTTTATTCCCATCAACTTCAATAGCAAACGTATACATTCCTTCAGAAAGATCAGAAACCGATATATTGTTGATAATAATATAATACTCCATCACAATTTTCCCTGTAATATCATAAATTGTAATTGCTGCATCTTTTGAAAAATTATTTTCCAAATGCAATACATCGTTACAAGGATTTGGATAAACCGAAGTATGAACTTCTGAATTATTTTCAGCTATTCCTGTTGGTGCACATGTTCCTGCAGGAAAAGTAACTGCTGAGCACAAATTTAGAGGTCCTGTATAATTTAAAATAATTGCCCCCATTTCATAATTGACACTAAAAAAACTTGTATTTCCATGAGCATCAAATGTTCCGCCATTTTTGATAAATACAATCCCATAAGCCATAGGCCCTGCCTCATAAACTCCTCCACCTTGAATATAAATTTGACGAGTACAACACATGGCACTGTCTATCAAATGCCCACCTGAACATATAATTCCAAATGTATAAGAAGGGCCGGAAGGTGGAAGTATAACACTTCCACTCACGGTTAAATCGTATAAAGGAGGTGTAGAAGCGCATTGGGCATTGGAATACGATGATACAAATGCCATAAATACAAAAGAGAGTAATAGTTTTTTCATTTTTAGAAATTTTAAATTTAGTTTTATCAATCTTAAGAGCCGATTTTCACTGAAATAGTTGCATACGATTTTAACAAACTATAATTTATTTGAACTCATAAAAGCTCGTTTTTTTTGCTATTTTTACATCAAGAGTAGATTAGGACAAAATATTAGAAAATTATGAAATTAGAAAATTACGCTTCCGGTAAATGGATTTCCGGAGATGGTGAAGGACAAGCATTGTTCAATGCAATTACTGGCGAACAAATTACTACTGCTAGCAGTAAAGGTTTAGATTTTGCAGAAATGATGAATTATGCCCGCAAAGTTGGCGGACCGGCACTTCGCAAATTAACATTTCAAGAGCGTGGGTTAATGTTAAAAGCATTAGCAATGCATCTTCAATCGAAAAAAGAGTCGTTTTATAAAGTAAGTTGGGCAACTGGAGCAACTCGTACAGATAGCTGGGTAGATATTGAAGGAGGAATAGGAAATTTATTTACTTATGCAAGTTTACGCAGACAGTTTCCAAACGAAACATTTTGTTTGGATGGCGACACTGCAAAATTGAGTAAAAATGGCACTTTCATCGGTCATCACATTTGTGTTCCCAAAGAAGGTGTTGCCATTCACATCAATGCATTCAACTTTCCTGTTTGGGGAATGTTAGAAAAAATAGCTGTGAATTTATTAGCAGGTGTTCCGGCAATTGTAAAACCAGCAACAGTTACTTCTTTTTTAACGGAAGCCGTTGTAAAAGAAATTGCTGCATCAAAAATTTTGCCTGAAGGAGCCTTGCAACTTATCTGCGGAAGCGCCAATGGAATTTTAGATCATGTTGAATCGCAAGACATTGTTACGTTCACAGGCTCGGCAAGCACGGGTATGATGTTAAAGTCGCATCCTCGGTTAATACAAGAAGCAGTGCCATTTAACATGGAAGCCGATTCATTAAACTGCTGTGTACTTGGAACAGATGCCGTTGTAGGAACTCCAGAGTTTGATATTTTCATCAAAGAAGTACAACGTGAAATGACTACCAAGGCTGGACAAAAATGTACGGCCATCAGAAGAATTATTGTTCCCGAAAATTTAGTGGAAGATGTTCAAATTGCATTAGGAAAACGTTTAGCAACAACTACCATTGGTGATCCAAATGTAGAAGGTGTGAGAATGGGAGCTTTGGCAGGAAAGTCACAATTAAAAGAAGTGGCTGAAAAAGTAATGCAGTTAGCCAAAACACAAGAAATTGTTTTTGGTGATATGGAAAAGTTTGAAGTGACAGGTGCAGATAAAAACAAAGGCGCATTTATGTCGCCCATTTTATTTTTAAATAAAGACCCATTCAAATTTCAAGACTGTCATAACTTAGAAGCATTCGGACCGGTAAGCACTATAATGCCTTACAAAACAATTACAGATGCTATTGAATTAGCGAAAATGGGGAAAGGTTCCTTGGTGTGTTCCATTGTAACGGGTGACGATACAATTGCAAAAGAATTTGTTATCGGAGCGGCATGCATGCACGGAAGAATTTTAGTGTTGAATGCGGATTGTGCCAAAGAAAGTACTGGTCATGGTTCACCAATGCCGTTATTGACACATGGTGGTCCGGGTCGCGCTGGTGGCGGAGAAGAAATGGGTGGAAAACGTGGCGTGTTTCATTATTTACAGCGCACAGCCATTCAAGGCTCCCCAACAACGTTAACCAATATCACCAACAATTATCAGTATGGTGGAACATATATTTTAAATGACATCCATCCATTCAAACGTTATTTCGAAGAGTTAGTGGTTGGTGAAACATTAATTACCGCTAAGCATAAAGTAACATTGGAAAATATAGAAGCATTTGCAGCATTAAGTGGTGATAAATTTTATGCGCACATGGATGCAAATTCTTTAGAAGGAACAATTTTTACTGGAAGAGTTGCCCATGGATATTATATCTTGTCTCGCGCAGCCGGTTTATTTGTTGATGCTCCAAAAGGTCCGGTTTTATTAAACTATGGAATTGATGAATGTAGATTCACTAAACCCGTTTATCCCGGAGCGGAAATTGGTGTCCGTTTTACTTGCAAAGAAAAAATAGATCAGGAGAAAAAGTCTGAGGAAGATATCGCAAAAGGAATTGTAAAATGGATGGTGGATGTTTATGACGAAACAGGTGAAACAGTTGCCATTGCTACGATTTTAACAATGGTTAAAAAGAAAAATCAAGATTAAATTCAACTACAAACATTTTTGGAACTGAAACGAATTTATAGAAGGTTGCTGATCGATAAAAAGAAACGCTTAAACTTAGCAGATGGATTCTCAAGAGCCCAAAACTTTAGATGAAAAAATAAAATTTGTTGATGAGATAAATAATCTCATCTGGGGTCAGCGTGGCATGGCTGATTTCGACAGAGAAGGCTTAATAAAAAAAGCATCACAAATCGCTGAAGAAATTGACTACAAAATTGGCAAAGCAAAATGTTTACTCAATGCCGGAATGGGTATTTTTATAAAAAAGAACGATGGCCGTTTATCTATAGAAATGATGAATGAGGCATTGGATATTTTCAAAAAACTTGATAATAAAAAATGGATTGCCAATGAACATGCTACTTTAGGAATTATACACAGTAGTTTAGGAAATCCTGAACCGGCTTTGTACAATGCATTGAAAGGTCTGGATTTTTATATTTCCAATCCTGAAGTTGATGTAGACCGGATAATGATTTATTATGTTATCGGCACAGTTTATAAAGACTTAGGAAAATTTGAAGAGGCCGAAAAAAATTATCTGTTTGGTGTAAATTGTATTGAAATTGGAAACAGTAATTGGGGAGGACGTATTTATACAGGCCTAGCAGGAGTGTACATCCATCAAAAAAAATTCAATGAAGCGTTAACAGTCTGTTTCAAAGCATTAGAAATTTTAAAAAAAGAAAACAATAACATTGGAGAAAGCAGAGCATACACTGATATTGGTGTTATATATAAAAAATTAAATAATTACGATGAATCATTAAATTACCTGAATCAAGGATTAAAAATCAGAGAAAAACATCCGCTAAAACCTTTTATAGATAAAAGTTATATGGAACTTGCTTCTCTTCATACAGAAAATAATAAATACGATGAAGCAATTGATTATCTATCCAAAGCCGAAAAAATAGCTATCGAAATAGCACAACTTCCTAAACAGGCTACTATCTATAAAGAACTCTATTTAATATACAAATCACGGTCAGATTTCGCAAAAGCATTACATTATTCTGAAAAACTTTTAACTCTAAGAAATGACCTTAATAAAAAGGAGACTGACACGCGACTTAATAATTTACAAGTTACATTGGTGAAAGAAAAAGAAGACGAAATTGAACGAATTAAAAATGTTGAACTAAAAAATGCCAATATACTAATTTCCGAAAAACAAAAAGAAATTTTAGATTCCATCCATTACGCCAAACGCATACAAAGCTCGTTATTACCTACAGACATTTATATTGAAAAATGCATGAATAGATTGAAAAAATGAAAAAGAGTATTGTATTTGCTTTGCTTTTAATAATGTCGACATTGGAGATCTTGGCTCAGGTATCTGCAATTATTGATTCTTTAAAAACAAGAATCCAAAAAGAAAAAATTGAGTTGCAGAGATTGATATTAGAAGAAAAAAAATAAAGAGGTGACAGATTCCATCTATTATACTAGTCGTATTCAAAAGTCGTTGTTGCCTAGAGATAAATACATTTAAAAAAATATTGATAGATTAAAAAAAATGAGAAGACCAAGCTACATATTTCTTCTGTTTATATTGTCGACAAGCTATACCTCTGGCCAAAACACCAGACTGGATTCCCTTATAACGGCTTTCAATAAAAACACCGTTGAGGATACAAACAAAATAAAAACAAGCAACCTCATCTGTTGGGAATATTTTATCACGTCTGATTACAAAGAATCGGCAAAGTATGCAGAGCAAAGCATCTTGCTTGCCGGCAAATTAAACTTTTTAAAGGGAAAGGCAGAAGCCATCAATTATTTAGGAAATATTCATGCTCAAAAAGCTGAATACAGCGAAGCTTTAAGCAAATACAACGAATCTTTAAAAATTAAAATAGAGATTGATGATATTAAGGGGCAAGGGGCAGCTTACAACAACATTGGCAATGTTCAATGTAGTTTAGGCAATCTTGCAGCAAGTTTAGAGAACCACTTCAAATCTCTAAAAATAAGAGAGAAATTAGGAAACAAAAACAACATCTCCCAGTCATACGCCAACATAAGTAATGTGTATAAGGCACAAAAAAACAATGACAAAGCATTAGATTATGCATTGAAGGCATTAGAAATTCAAAAAAACCTAGAAAACGATTATGCACTGGGAATGACTTTTAACAACATTGGAGGTATTTATGATGATATGAAAGACTATGCCGGTGCCATCGAAAACCACTTGCTATCGCTTAAGTACAAAGAGAAAATTGGCGACAAATATGGCATTGCGCTGTCCTATTATAATATTGGAGGAATTCAATACAGAACTAAGAATTTTAAAGCCGCAGAAGAAAATTCTTTAAAATCATTACAGATTTCTGAAGAAATAGGAGACAATTTAAACACTGCAAGAGCCTACATTCAATTAGGTTTCATTCAAAATGCAAAAAAAAACTATCCTGATGCAAAAACGTATTTTGACAAGGCACTAAAAATTGGTTTACAAACCAACTCAAAACCACTAATTCGTGATCTATATTTGGCCGAATTATCGCTAGACTCACTCACTTCAAATTGGAAGAGCGCATTTCTAAACTTACAACAATTTGTACTTTACAGAGATAGTATTGTTAATGACGAAAACAGCAAGGCAATTGCTCAACAACAAATGCAATTTGAATTTGATAAAAAAGAGGCTCTATTAAATGAACAACAGGCAAATGAAAGAGCATTGGCTAACGCAGATAAGAAGCAACAGAATATCATCATTGGGTTCGCAGCTGTCGGTATTATTGTACTTGTTTATTTCTTGGTTTCGTCAAACAAACGACAACGGTTAACCCAAAAGCAAAAAATGCTCATCGAAGAACAAAAAAATACAGTAGATGAAAAACAGAAAGAAATCTTGGATAGCATCCATTATGCCAAGCGTATACAAAGCTCGTTGCTTCCTACGGAAAAATATATTGAAAAATCAATAAATCGTTTGGCGAACAAATGAAAAACTATTTTTCTAAAATATTTCTTTCAATCTGTTTGTTTTATGTGACAAACCTTTCTTCGCAGAACTATGCGGATTCGGTTAGTCTATTTTTATCGGAGCATCCTCAACTTGACTCAGCACAATTCTTCAAGGCAATGAGTCTCAATATGAATTTAATTTACGATGCTCCAAAAGTAGCAATTGCAAACTATGAAATCCTAAAAGCAATAGCAACAAAACAAAATTACAAAGATGGAATTATTTGGATTTTGAAAGACAGTTCCATTCCTCTACAAAACACAGGCAACATTAACGCTTCACTTGAATCTTTATTTAAAGCTTTAACTCTTTGCGACACAAGCAAAAGCAACATAAAATCTAAAGCTGCAATCCTAAATAATATTGGTAATATTTATATCGAGACAGAAGAATATTCGAAAGCCATTACTTATTTGAATGAAGCAGCATTTATCAATAAGCAAAAAAATTACCTAAATTATTTGAGCATTAACTATAACAACCTAGGACTCTGCTACAAAGGACTTAATCAAAATGAACGAGCCTTATATTACCACAAAAAAGCTATGGAAATTCGTTTAAAAAAAGGGAAAAACGAAAATCTTGCTCAGAGTTATCTAAATATTTCGGAGCTCTATTTGGGAAATGGATATAACGACTCAGCTCTTTACTATGGACACCTGGCCGAACAAATTTGCGACTCTGTTAAAAGCGATTTTGGATTAAGCTTTGTTTACACTTCTTTAGGAAGTATATATGAAAAACAAAATAAATTGAATATCGCTCTTGACTATTATCAAAAATCGTTCAACTTATCAAAAAAAATAAACCATGCCGAAACCTTAATTAATAGTTCGCTTTGTTTATATAACATAAATAAAAAACTACTTAATTATAAGGATGCGATGTTTTTTCAGGAAGTATATTACAAAACAAAAGACTCCATCTTTAATTTAGAAACCACAAAAAAAACCTTATCACTCGAGTATCAAAACGAGTTAAATAATCGAAAAATAGAGCAAGAGAAAAAAGACCTAGTGTCCAAACGAGATAAGGAACAACAAAAGTCAATCAAAAATATATTTATTTCTGGATTTGGAATTATGTTACTATTATCTCTTATTATTTTGAATGGTTATCGCAACAAGAAAAAGGCGAACAAAATTATTGCTGCTCAAAAAGAAGAAACTGAACAACAAAAAATATTGCTTGAAGAAAAACAAAAGGAAATTATTGGATCAATTCATTATGCCAAACGCATCCAACAATCTTTACTACCAACTGAAAAATATATTGATAAATCTATAACCCGTTTGACAAAAAAATGAAAAAATATTTTTCCGGAATCTCCCTTTTCATCTGTTTGTTATCTGTAACAGATATTTCATCTCAAAACAAAAAGAGAATCGACTCACTTAAATATGTCTTAAAATCAACCATAACAGAGATTGAACGATCAAAAATATTAGCATCTCTGGGACAGGAATATTATCAGAATGATTATAATCAATCCCTAAAATTTGGAAAGCAGGCACTAGAACTTGCAAAAAAAATAAATCACCTTCCAGTTCAAGCAGAAGCACTAAAATTAATAGGAAATAGCATCTGCGAAAATGGAAAATTTTCCGAATCCCTTGAATATTATAACGAAAGTTTTTCTATTTATCAAACGCTTAAAGATTCATCCAACATGGCATATTGCATGAATAACATTGCATTAACATATTCTGACATGGGTGAATATCCAAACGCTGTAAAATATTACATCAAAGGATTAGCTATTGCAGAAACGATAGAAGACAAAAAAATACTTGGCATATTATATAACAATTTCGGATTGGTATATTTCTATCAAAAAGATGATGCCAACGCCTTAAAATTGTTCCGAAAATCCTTGCAGAAACAAAAAGAATTAAATAATGCTGCTGGTTTGATGATTTGTTATAATAGTTTCGGGGTAGTATTTGCAAGTCAGGGCAAACTCGACAGCGCTCTTTTTTATTACAAGAAGGCTTTGGAGATTGCGACTAGCGTAAATAATCTTTACCGCAAAGCAGCATTTTTGGATAACATTGGCAATGTTTATCAAGCACAACATAAGTTAAAAGAAGCCCTCCAATTTAATTCTCAGGCTTTAGAAATCAGGGAACAAATTAATGATCGTCTGGGAATTGGCGTTTCTAGCATAAATGTTGCCGTTAATTATGTCATCCTTAAAAAGTACAGCATGGCAGAACCTCTTATTTTGAGAGCCTTGGAGATAAGCAAAGAAATAGGGTCAAAAAAGCTTCAGAAGGAATCTTACCAGACGCTTGCAGGTCTTTACATCCACACACGCGATTTTGAAAAAGCTTTGGAAAATTATACAAAATATTCCGAAATCAAGGACAGCATATCGAGTTCAGATATCAGAAAACAAATAAGTGAAATCCAAACCAAATACGAGAGTGATAAGAAAGAAAAAGAAATCGAATTTCTTACAACAAAAAACAAGGTTCAAGAACTTTCTGCAAACAAACAAAAAGTAATTATCTGGTCGATTGGAGGAATCTCATTTATAATGGTACTATTCGCATTTTTAATGTGGAACAGGTTTAGAATTACAAAAAAGCAAAAAAAAATTATCGAAGAACAAAAGATTTTAGTCGACCAAAAACAAAAAGAAGTGTTAGATTCGATATACTATGCTAGTAGGATCCAACAATCTTTACTTCCTACCGAAAAATATATTAATAAAAGTTTGAATAGATTAAAAAATGATATAAATTAGCCACATGGAAACAACTGCAACAGAAACAAAAAACTTTTTTATCCTTTACAAGCCAAAAGACATTGTAAGTGGGGACTTCTATCACGCCATTGCTCATAAACCAACAGGTAGCAAAACCGAATTGTTTTATATGTGTACAGCAGATTGTACAGGACATGGTGTTCCGGGTGCTTTGATGAGTATGGTAGGTATTTCCCATTTAAATGAGTCGATTATTGAAAAAAACTTAATTCATCCGAATGATATTTTGGACAATATGCGAAAAGGTATTATTGCCTCTCTAAATCCTGAAGGCAGTGAAGAAGAAAGTAAAGATGGTATGGATTGCGTGCTTTGCGCATACGATTTCGAAAATATGAAATTAGAGTTTGCTGCGGCAAACAACCCCTTGTGGCTTATCCGTGATGGCCTAATGCAAGAATTTAAGCCCGACAAAATGCCTGTTGGTATGTATCACTCCAAAACTGCTCCGTTTTCATTACAAACAATTGATTTAAAAAAAGGCGATATCGTTTATACTTTTACAGACGGATACGCTGATCAATTTGGTGGAGAAAAAGGTAAAAAGTTTAAGTATAAACAACTTCAAGAGAAATTACTTCAGATAAAAGACCTTCCCTTAAGCGACCAAAAATCAATTCTTGATAAAGACTTCGAAAAATGGAAAGGAAACTTAGAGCAGGTAGATGATGTACTAATTATTGGAGTAAAAATCTAAATAACAAAAAATAAAAACCCTCTTCGGAAAATCGAAGAGGGTTTTTATTTTATCTCAATTTTATTCTGACTATTGGAATTTTTTAAAAAAAAGCTCTTCCATTTTATCAAAATTCCCTTTTCCTATATTAGTTTTTTTGTATTAGTTATTGTACATTTATCATGTTAAATATGAAAAAACGCTTACTCTATACTCTTATACTTTTTTCTCAATTTCTTATCAATAATTGCTACTCGCAAAATATTGATTCGTTGTGGAGTGTCTATAACAATATAAAAAATCAGGACACTGCACGACTTGAAGCACTGAATGACATTGCATGGAGTTTGCTATACACAAACCCCGACTCTACTTACATTCTTGGCCATATTGAATTAGAAAAAGCCCGATCTAAAAAATTAAGAAAATGGGAAACCAGTGCACTTAATACCATTGGAGCTTCCTATCAGGTAAGAGGTAATTATATTATGGCTATTGATTTTTATCAGCAATGTTTAAAAATCCGAGAAGTCTTAAAAGATTTAAAAGGAGTTGCCTCTTCGCTTGCGAATATTGGCAGTATTTATATTAATATCAATGAGTTTGAAAAAGCATTAGAATACCAACAGCGCAGTTTGAAACTTGCTGAAGAAATGGAAAACCAGGCAAGCATGGCTAGTTCATTAAATAATATTGGAATCATTTATCAGAATTTAGCGGATTACGACAAAGCTTTAGATTACAATCAAAAAAGCCTAGCACTATACAAAACCTTAGGAGATAAACAGGGAGTTGCAGCTTCTTATGCAAATATCGGAAACACTTATGCAACTATCGGAAACAATGAAAAAGCTTTGGAATATCAGTTAAAGAGTAATGCACTTGCAAAAGAAATTGGAGATAAATTTGGAGAATCCACTTCTCTTACTGCAATCGGAAAATCTTACATGAATCAAAAAAAATTTCATCTGGCGCTGGAATGTTTA
>CAYWAV010000017.1:21523-49568 GCA_964456225.1 uncultured Chitinophaga sp.
GCAGGTGATTTTTATTGGTTAGAAACTGATCAAAATAATATTGACGTGCTTCTGTTTGCTGCAGCCGATTGTACTGGGCATGGCGTACCTGGCGCTATGGTAAGTGTTGTTTGCTCCAATGCCCTAAATAGAACAGTGAATGAGTTTGGCATCACCAATCCTGGCGATATCTTAGATAAAGTGAGTGAACTAGTTGTAGAAACATTTGAAAAAAGTGAAAGCGAAGTAAATGATGGAATGGATATTTCGCTTTGTTATTTAGATAAAAGTAAAAATGAATTAAAATGGAGCGGGGCAAACAATCCACTTTGGATTATTCGCAATAAAGCATTGATTGAGTACAAACCCAATAAACAGCCTATTGGAAAAGTAGACATCCCTCTTCCATTTATTACCCAAACCATTCAACTTCAAAAAAACGATACCATCTATATTTTTACAGATGGTTATGCGGATCAATTTGGTGGAGAAAAAGGAAAAAAATTTAAACTTTCCAGCTTACAGGAATTATTCCTATCAAAATGTCACCTATCAATGAATGACCAGCATAATGCTATTGAAGAAACACTTAAAAGTTGGCAAGGGGATATTGATCAAGTTGACGATATACTTATCATAGGTATAAAAATTTAATGCTTTAAAGTGCTAAAAAAAATACTAAATATTGGAGTTGATAAACTCTACGATGAGTCTTTAATAAGAAAGATTAGAATCAGTAATTTGATTGCCGTGCTTTCCTTATTTACGATTATTTCATTCTTCCCATTAGCAATTGCTCTAAAACTAGTACTTTCTCTTTACTTACTCACATTCTTTTTAATGGCATCTATTACAAATTTTGTTTTGCATGCAAATAAAAAACATTTCCATGCTTTCTATATCTATACCACTTGTGGTTATATTTATTTCACATGTGCAACTCTCACTTTCGGATTAGTATCTAATTTGCATTTCTTTTTATTAGTGTTGTGCATGATTGTAGTTGTAATTTTTGATAATAAAATAACGATACGAATATTTCTAGCATTGTCAATCGCCCTGTTCTTTACACTCAGATGGTTCATGGACGGAAAACAAGGATATATTAACCTTCCTCCGGAAACAAGAGAAATAGAAACAATAGTAGGAAATGTGATTCTTCTGCTTTTATTTGTTATAACATCCATCTTCTTTATCTTTTTTAAGACCGAAAACCTTAATTATCAAGAAGAAGTCATTCTTCAAAAAGAAATAATCGAAGAAAAAAACAAAGACATAACCGCATCCATCACCTACGCAAAAAGAATTCAACAATCATTATTACCAACAGAAAAGTATATAGAAAAAAACATAAATCGTTTACATAAAAAATAAATGAAGAAAATCCTTTTTCATATTGTTTGGTTTTTGACTATACAATCTACCCACACCTCCTACGCTCAAAACTTAAACGTTGATTCAATTAAAAATATTATTAAAACTGACAAGCCCGACACCAACAATGTTCGCCACCTGCTCGACCTTTCTTGGGAACTATCTTACTTCAATTCAGACACAGCTATTATTATAGCCTCAAAAGCTTTAAATCTTTCAAAAAAACTAAACTGGCAAACAGGAGCAGCGGCAGCACACCACGACTTAGGATCATTTTATGGCGACAAAGGTGATTATTTACAATCTTTAAAACACAGTAGAATTGCATTAGAATTGTATGAAGAAATAGCAAAAAGTGTTGCAAGCTCTTTAAAATACAATATCAACAACAAAATTACAACCACTTTAAATAATCTTGGATTGGCGCATTACAACCAAGGCAACTATCCAAAAGCTCTAGATTATTATTTAAAAGGGTTAAGAATTGCTGTAAAATATAATAACGAAGAAAAAATAGCCACTATTTATGGAAATTTGGGAATCGTGTATACCCTGATTTATGAATATGAAACAGCTTTGGACTATTATATAAAAGCATTAAAAATTGCAACCAAAAATAAAGACGAGGGAGGAATACTAAATAATAAATTCAATATAGCGGGACTATATTACAATATGGTGAATGATAAAATGCCTGATTCGCTAAAAAAAATAAATTATGATTATGCTTTAAAAAACTATTTGGAAGTTTTGAAAATTTGTGACAAACCTCAATTTTTACAAAATAAATCAACTGTTTTGGCAAACATAGGATTGATATACGATGACACAAATGAAAGTGAGAAAGCAATTGAATATTATTCTAGCGCATTAAAACTAGATCAAGAATTTGGGAATAAAAATAATTGTGCAAGAGTAACCGGGAATATTGGTCTTTCATATTTCAAATTAAAAAAATATGACTTATCTGAAACCTATCTTAAAAAATCACTTCTAATGTGCGATAGTTTAGGCATGTTAAATGAACACATGCAATGTGAAAATTATTTGTATGACTTATATCAACAAACCGGTGCCTACAAAAATTCACTAGAACATTTTAAAGCATATTCAAACTTAAAAGATTCCATTTTTAATGAAGAAAAAAGTCAAGAACTGACTCGACATGAAATGAATTACGAATTCGAAAAAAAAGAAGCAGTATTAAGAGCCGAACAGGATAAAAAAGAAGCAGTTTCTTTTGCTGACAAAAAACGTCAAAATATTTTATTGGGGTTAATTTTAATAGTTGCAGCTGCAATTGGATCAATTGCAATCATTATTTTTAGATCATTACGAATTACGAGAAAACAAAAAGATCTCATTCAGCTGCAAAAAGAATTAGTAGAAGAGAAACAAAGAGAAATTTTAGACAGTATCCACTATGCTAAGCGCATTCAACGTTCGCTTTTACCAACTGAAAAATACATCCAAAAGCAAATTACTCGTTTAAAGAGCTAAAACCTGGGTTGGGCTTAAAATGACGAATTTGAGCAAAAATTTAACACAATCTACTGATTTAAAGCCAGTTAAGTCTTTTTGGCTCTTTTCTATGTTTATCGAACAATTCTCTTATTCGTCTACGATTTTTCAATAGTCGTAGGTAACTGTAAACCAATTGTCTAAATATTAGTTTGTTAGCAACTTTTATGTCTATCTTTACCCTCCCATCATCACTAAACTATAATATCATGTTTGAGATTTTAAAGAGTTTTGAATCAAAGTATGGTCATCTTAAGAAAAAAGGTTTGACTATTGAAGGATTGGCTATGGTTGATGTGAAAAAGAAAAAACATGTTATTAAAATCAGTCGACCATTGATTTTTGACAATCGTCTTCTTCCTAAGAAATTTGAAGGATTGGATATCAAGACTAACATCAAGTTGAATGATGATATGCCAACCGAATTCAAAGTTGATCGTTCTCAACCTGATTGGCACAAGACTCAATACATTTGGGCTCCTGAGCGTTTTGAAAAATACGTAAATCGTTGTGAAAAAGAATTAAAATCACAATTGAACAGTCCATTGATGTCGAAACAAGAATTATTAGATGCTTTGTGCTTCGGTAATTTTGAAGAACATAAACAAAAAAGTTTGCAATTAATCAAAGAAGGTAAATTGCCAGCTTATCACGAGAACTAATTGAATTAATATAAGGGTTAAACATTGGTTTAATTGAGTCCTGTAGTAATGCAGGACTTTTTTATTTTATATATTTACAATTCTAACACAATACGACTAATAAACGAATCAACCAATTAACTATTGAACCAATATGGAAGGTCACATTAAATCAGCTACAGCAAACGGAATTGCAACCATCACTTTTTTTCATCCGCAAAGTAATTCTATGCCTGGTGTTTTACTTCGTCAGCTTGCTGAAGAAATTACAAAAGCTGGGAAAGATGATGCAGCAAGAGTAATCGTATTACAAAGTGAAGGCGATAAAGCATTTTGTGCAGGAGCATCTTTTGATGAACTTATTTCTATAAAAGATTTAGAAACAGGAAAAAAATTCTTCTCCGGTTTCGCAATGGTAATAAATGCGATTCGCACTGCTCCCAAATTTGTGATTGCTCGTGTTCAAGGTAAAGCTGTTGGTGGTGGCGTTGGAATTGCCTCTGCAGCAGATTATACTTTAGCTGTTGATTCAGCTTCTATAAAACTGAGTGAACTTGCTGTAGGAATTGGACCATTTGTAGTTGGACCAGCAGTTGAACGTAAAGTAGGAACATCCGCTTTTACTTCTTTATCAATAAACGCAACCGAATGGCAAACCGCTGAATGGGCAAGAGAAAAAGGATTGTATGTAGACATTTTTAAAACCGTTGAAGAATTAGATACTGCAATTAATGCATTGGCAGATAAACTTTCAAAATCAAATCCAGAAGCGATGGCAATGCTTAAAAAAGTATTCTGGAGAGGAACCGAAAGTTGGGATACTCTTTTAATTGAGCGTGCAGAAATGAGCGGCAAATTAGTGTTGTCAGAATTCACAATCAACGCTATTAATAAATTCAAAGCAAAAGCTTAAATGCTAACCCGCCTAAACAAATACATCAGCGATACTGGAACTTGCTCCAGACGAGAAGCTGATAAGTTAATCGAACAAGGTCGCGTTACCGTAAATGGGAAAATACCAGAACTCGGAACTAAAGTTTCGGATGAAGATGTGATTACTATCGACTTAAAACCATTAAAGTCGAAAGAGAAATTGATTTACATCGCATTTAACAAACCTCCTGGAATCACTTGCACTACCGATTTAAAAGACAAAGACAATATCATCGAATTCATCAATCATCCAAAACGTATTTTTCCAATTGGGAGATTAGATAAACCTTCCGAAGGATTAATATTTCTGACGAATGATGGCGACATCGTTAATAAAATTTTACGAGCAGGAAACAACCACGAAAAAGAATATTTAGTAATGGTAGACAAGCCAATCAACAATGATTTTATTCAGAAGATGGGAAATGGAATTGACATTGGAGATGCAGTCACAAAAAAATGTTTTGTAAAACAAGAAAGCGAAAATAAATTTAGAATTATTTTAACGCAAGGACTCAACCGCCAAATTCGTAGAATGTGTGATGCATTGGATTACAAAGTTTACAAACTACAGCGAATACGAATCATGAATGTTTCTATTAATGGAATCAACAATGGTGGTTGGAGATATTTAACGAGTGAAGAAATGAATAAGATTAATAATTTAGTTGCTAACTCAAGTAAAACAGAAGAAGCATCGGTGATTAATGATATTGAAGATTAACAAAGCCTACACACTTTCTCGACTCCGCTCGCAATGACAGCGCGCAATGCTCTTTAGTAAGTCACTTCAAGCGGAGTCGAGAAGCGAAAATATTTAAAACTTAATTATATGAATACAACTGATAACAAACTATTCAACATCTTCCTAAAAGTAGGATTTGCAGAAGGAATCTCCTTCCTTGTTTTATTATTCATTGCAATGCCATTAAAATATTTTATGGAAATGCCAATGCCGGTACGAATAGTAGGAATGGCTCACGGAGTATTATTTATAGCATTCTGTATCTTGCTTCTAATGGCAACCATTAAATACAAATGGTCTATCAAAATGGCGATTATCGGATTTCTATTATCCTTTTTACCTTTCGGAACATTTTATCTGGAAAAGTTACTGAAGAACAAATTCTAATACATACAGATTCGCAATATTCGTTTTTATTCGCTATCCGTAACTTATTTCGAAACTTCCATTTTTATTTTTCTTCCTTTTATCTTTTCTTCTTTCACTAAACGTAACATCTGCTCAATTTTATCGCGCTTCACAGCAGCATAAGAAGAAAAATCCAACACTTCTATTAGTCCCAATTCATCCTTTTGCAATTGCCCTTTTTGCAACAGCATACCTACAATATCCATCTTATTGATTTTATCTTTTTTTCCCGCAGCAATGTATAACGTTGACCATGGTGTATTTTCAGGAATTTTATTTCCGGCTGAAATTTTTTCTTCTGGTGGTGTATCTTTAATAAATGTGGGAACAAATTCTTCTTCTCCTAAAAGCAAATACGAAGTTCCTTTGGCATTCATTCTTGCAGTTCTTCCATTACGGTGAATAAACACATCTTCGGTATGTGGCAACTGAAAATGAATCACATTTTGAATTTCCGGAATATCCAATCCGCGTGAAGCTAAATCGGTGGTGATTAAAATCTGATTGCTACCGTTCCTGAATTTGATCAAAGCTCTTTCTCTATCCTCCTGCTCCATTTTTCCATGGAAGGTTCCATGAAACAATCCTTTTTCTAAAAGCAATGCACTTATTCTGTCCACTGCATCTCTATGATTGCAAAAAACCAATGTGGCATTGTTTCCCAATTTACATATCAAAGAAAACAGTGTATCAATTTTATCTTTTGATTCTGATCTTACAATTTTTAATTTTAATCCTTCTGCTTTCACAGGAGTTTTACTCAAATAATTTAATTCTACAGCATCAATCAATCCAGCGAACTCAGGAATACTTTTCATCTTGGTTGCAGAAGTAAGCATTCGTTTTTTTAAATTTTTCAAATGATAAATGATAAACGACATGTCTTCCTGAAATCCAAACTCCAAGGCTTTGTCAAATTCATCCAATATCAAAGTATTTATTGTTGCTGTATTTATATTTTTATTTCGAATGTGAAATGCCAATCTTCCGGGAGTTCCAATTAACACTGCTGGAGCTTCATCTAAATTGTGCTTTTCGGTTCTGGTTGAATGTCCGCCATAACAGCAGTTCACTTTAAAACCCGTTTGCATTTGTTTGAAAACCTGTTCAATTTGTATGGCCAATTCTCTAGAAGGAACTATCACTATTGCTTGAATCCCTTCTTTACTTTTATCTAAATTATTTAATATCGGCAAAAGGAACCCCAAGGTTTTTCCTGAACCTGTTGGAGATAATAAAATAATGTGATCGGATTTTTTTGAAGCTTCTATGGTTGCCAATTGCATTTCGTTGAGCGATGCAATTTTTAAACTCTCCAGCACTTTTTGTAACATAATCTAGTATTTTGAATGGCAAAGGTACTATAATTAGTTTGAGCCATATTTAAAAGCCAAAACAAACAATTATTTGTCAATTTATCCAAATTACGATACAATATTCTGCCAACATTAATTTACTTGGAATTTAAAGTAAACAATAGTATATTTAACTATACTATTATTGGGTTGACTATTGGGTATTGATAACAAAGAATTCATTTGATATTAAAGTTTAATAAACAAGTAAAATCCATGGCGGAATTAAACACTGATAAAAAACGAAAAATAGATTCATCCATTGATGAAGCTACCTTGCTGAAAACATTTGATTTGATGTGTACAGCCAAAGCAATGGCCGAATTATACGAAGCGAACAAAGAAGTAACTGCAAAATATGTGCATGCTACTTCTCGCGGACACGAGGCCATTCAGCTGGCTGTTGGTTTGCAATTATTACCACAAGATTTTCTTTCTGCTTATTACCGTGACGATAGTATGTTACTTGGCATAGGAATGCAACCTTATGAATTAATGTTGCAATTACTAGCTAAACGCGATGATCCATTTAGTGGAGGAAGAACTTACTATTGTCACCCAAGTTTACGAAGAGACGATATGCCTAAAATTCCAATGCAATCATCCGCAACCGGAATGCAAGCAATTCCTACCACTGGAGTTGCAATGGGAATTCAATATTTAGAAAAACAAAATCTCCTTCCCGATTACGGAGATAATAAACCCATCGCTGTATGTTCATTAGGTGATGCTTGTATCACAGAAGGAGAAGTTGCAGAAGCATTTCAAATGGCGGTTTTAAAACAAATGCCAATTCTTTATGTTGTTCAGGATAACGAATGGGATATTTCAGCACACGCAAAAGAAATTCGTGCCCAAGATGCAACTGAATATGCAAAAGGGTTTAAGGGATTAGAAACAAGAACCATTGATGGAACCGATTTTGAAAAATCATACAACACCGTTAAAGAAGTAATTGCAATTATTCGTAAGGAACGCAGACCATTTTTAATTCATGCAAAAGTTCCTTTGTTGAATCACCATACATCGGGCGTTCGAAAAGAATGGTACCGCGATGATTTAGAAGAAGTACAGAAAAAAGATCCATTTCCAAGATTTAGAAATCAATTAATTGTTGCGGGATTTTTGACATCAGAGCTAAATGAAATTGAATTACTAGCAAAAGAAAAAGTAGAACGCGATTATCAAAAAGCATTATTAGCCGAAGATCCTCGTCCCGAAGATTTATTTGACCACGACTTTGCTCCTACTCCAGTTACTGAAGAAAAAGGAGAACGCGAGCCAGCTGGAAAAGAAAAAACCGTAATGGTGGATTCTGCACTTTTCGCGATTCGTGAATTGATGGCAAAACATCCTGAATGCTTGTTATACGGACAAGATGTTGGAGGTCGCTTGGGCGGAGTATTCCGTGAAGCAGCTACTTTAGCACAAACCTATGGCGATCACCGCGTATTTAACACACCCATTCAAGAAGCATTTATTATTGGAAGTACAGTTGGCATGAGTGCTGTTGGTTGTAAACCAATTGTAGAAGTTCAGTTTGCCGATTATATCTGGCCAGGCTTAAATCAATTATTTACTGAAGTGAGTCGCTCCTGTTATTTATCAAATGGTAAATGGCCTGTAAGCGCTATCATTCGAGTTCCAATTGGCGCTTATGGAAGTGGCGGACCATATCACTCTTCCAGTGTAGAAAGCATTTTGACAAACATACGCGGAATAAAAATTTGTTATCCATCAACAGGTGCCGATTTAAAAGGTTTGATGAAAGCTGCATTCTATGATCCGAATCCTGTAATTATGTTGGAGCACAAAGGATTATACTGGAGTAAAATAAAAGGAACAGAAGATGCAAAAACAATTGAACCGGATGAAGACTATATCATTCCGTTTGGAAAAGCAAGAATGGTTCAAGAAGTTGAAGCATCAACTGAAAAACAATCTTTAACAATTATCACTTACGGAATGGGAGTTTATTGGGCAAAAAATGCTGCTAAAGATTTTCCAGGTCAAGTAGAAATTGTAGATTTAAGAACATTAAATCCATTGGATGAAGAAACAATTTTAGCTTCTGTAAAAAAACACGGACGATGCATGGTATTAACAGAAGAGCCATATAACAACGGATTTCCACAAGCATTAGCAGGACGAATATCTAAAAAATGTTTTGAATTTTTAGATGCTCCTGTAGAAGTTATTGGTTCTGAAAATTTACCAGCGATTCCTTTAAACTCTGTTTTAGAAGCAACCATGTTACCAAATGCAAGTAAAGTATCAAAGGCGATTGGTGAATTATTAAACTACTAATATTATTACTGAGCAAGTCCCCCTTAGCAGGGGGAGCTTATTCTGCTCATATCAAGAAGATTCTCCAAAATTATAACTTGAGTAAATATTAAGCATGCAAAACAAAAACTAAAAATCATGTTAAGCAACAACGACATACTAAAAAAATTACGCGTAGCTCTTGAATTAAAAGATGATGACGTTATCAAAATTTTGAAATTAGTAGATTTTGATATTACAAAAAGTGAAATCTCTGCACTTTATCGTAATCCCGATCACCAGAATTTCAAACCTTGTGGCGACCAACTATTACGAAACTTTTTAAATGGCTTGGTAATCTACAAACGCGGACCGATGCCTGCGAAACCAGAAGTCAAGAAATAATTTTTTCGTTAACGTCATCCCGTGCTGCGACACGGGATCTCATTCTTAAGAAAATGAATCACTCTTACACCTTCAAAGAACTTCTTTCTTTAAACGAAATGATTGAACAATTCCCAATCATTCAACAGCTACAACCTTCCCTAACATTAGTAGCATACAAACAAATGCTTCCCGAAATGATTCCTAATGGTTATTCTCAAGTAATTGTAATTGATACTGAAAAATGCATTGGCATTTCTGGCATTTGGATCAACACAAAATTATATTCAGGAAAATATTTGGAAATGGACAATGTAGTAATTGATGAAAATTATCGCTCCAAAGGAATTGGGAAACTACTATGTGATTGGTGTATCAACAAAGCAAAAGAAACAAATTGCAAAAAAGTAATGTTAGATGCTTATCTGGAAAATGAAAAAGCACATGCTTTTTATGAGCGAGAAGGATTTTCAAAAAGAGGATATCATTTTATAAAAAATCTGTAAAGCCAAAAAAAATTTACCTTAGAAAAAATGGAATTGAAAGCTGCACAAAATCTTTATGAAGAGCATAAAATAAGCTATGAGGAGAAATTTGTAGAAAATAGAGTTAATGAAGAAAAATTCTTTTTAAACTCTCTTGAAGTGGTTCATTCGCCACCTTTCAGTGATACAAGTTATGAAGTGGTTGTATCTGCTATAAAAGAAGGGAAAGTAATTACTTTTAAAATTCACGATGCAATTCGCCTTTTTGGTGACCAGGTATAGTTTGCATTTATAGACTATTTAGGTGAAATTCCTCTTACAAATTAGAATTCTTAAGTTTTTACTACTTTCGGTGTACCGAAGGTTTGGTTTCAGGATTACCGGAAAAGAATTTAAGATGGGCTTTGGACGAGAGTTCGAATCACAAAAAAATGAAAATGAATTTTCTTATTAGAAGAGTACTATAATGTCTTAAATAAATAAAATTGCACATGAAAAAAGCAACAATTATTACCATTTTATTTTTCATTTATATTTATACTTATTCACAAGCGCCATCCATTCAATGGCAAAAATCATTGGGTGGTAATTTACTCGATTTAGGATTAGATATTCAGCAAACTGCTGATGGAGGCTATATTATAGCCGCCAGTTCCGATTCCAATAATGGCGATGTTTCTGGAAACAAAGGCATGCGTGATTATTGGATTGTTAAGATTGATATGGCAGGTGTTATTCAATGGCAAAAGTCATTAGGCGGAAGCAATGATGATTTTGTTTATTCAATTCAACAAACTGCAGATGGCGGCTATATTGTATCCGGATGGTCCGCTTCAAATGATGGTGATGTGAGTGGCAATCACGGGGGCTAGATTATTGGATTGTAAAACTTAATTCAAGTGGGGGAATCCAATGGCAAAAAAGTCTTGGTAGTTCTGGAACAGATTATGGTCGAGATATAAAGCAAACAACGGATGGAGGATATATTGTTACAGGTTTGGGATATAATAATGATGGAGATATAACGGGGGCTCTAGGATTTGGTGATACTTGGGTTGTTAAATTAAGCAGTACAGGAATTATTCAGTGGCAGAAGTCGCTTGGTGGTTCAGCTACAGACCAGGGGTTTGCAATTTCCTTAACAAATGATGGAGGTTATATATTAACTGGATTTACTTATTCTAATGATATTGATGTTTCTGGTAATCATGGAGGTGCTGACATTTGGGTTACAAAAATTGATGCTGTTGGTTCAGTAGGTTGGCAAAAAACATTGGGTGGCACATTGGATGATAAGGGAATGCAAATTCAGCAAACCACTGATTTGGGTTATATAATTGTAGGAAACTCTTCCTCCACCAATGGTGATGTCACAGGAAATCATGGCGGAGATGATTTTTGGGTAATAAAGCTAAATACTGTTGGTGCAATTCAATGGGAGCAGTCTTATGGAGGGACGAACGCAGAGGCAGCAAAAAATATTAAGCAAACATTAGATGGTGGGTATATTGTTTCAGGATATTCAAGTTCCAACAATGGAGATGTGTCTGGAAATAAGGGAGCAAGTGATTATTGGCTTTTAAAAATAGATAATTTAGGATTTATTGAATGGCAGAAAATGCTGGGAGGAACAAATACCGACATTGGTGGAGTTGCTCTTCCAACGTTAGATGGTGGTTACATACAAATCGGAAATTCTTCTTCTAATAATATTGATGTAAGTGGAAATCATGGTAGTGCCGACTGCTGGGTTGTGAAGCTAAATGTTCTGTCGGATGTTAGTACCATTAGAAAGAATCATGAGTTGCTGATTTTTCCTAACCCTAATAATGGAAAATTTGCATTTATAAATATTCTAGAGGCATCTACTATTGAAATTTACGATATTTCTGGAAAAATAATTTTTCAGTCGACAACAAAAGATCCTTCCTTGACAATAGATCTAAGCGAAAATTCAAAAGGTTTGTATTTTTATAAAGTGACAACAGAAAAAAATCAGATCCAGACAGGAAGGTTGGTGGTTAATTAATGAACTTTTATTTTATAATAATCAAAAAAATCAAATCCTTCTGCCGTTCTTCTTTAGCAAATATTCTTAAATTTTCAAGCCTTTCTTTTTGTTAGACAAGAAAAAGGTGAAAACAAAAATTAATCTAATGGTATCGCAAAATGTGATGCCTTTTAAAAAGAACTATGACGAAGCAAAGCCCTTTGCATTTAGCAAACTAGAGTATCTGATACTCTCAAATAAAAAAAGGGAAGCAATTGCTTCCCTTTTTCTTTGTTTCTTTCCGCCTTTGCGACAAATATTTAAAACTGCTTCACCACTTTTCTAATAATCCCAACACATTCCATAATTTGCTCTTCAGTAATTACCAATGGAGGGGCAAAACGAATAATATCACCATGTGTGGGTTTTGCCAACAATCCGTTTTTCATCAATTCGATACAAAGCTCCCAAGCTGACTTGCCATCTTTTTCAGAAATTACCATTGCGCAAAACAATCCCTTTCCTCTTACTAATTTTACAACTTCAGGATAAGCATTTTGAATTGCTTTCAACTCATTCAATAGTACTTTTCCTAATCGCTCCGAATTTTCAGAAAGTTTTTCTTCTTTTAAAACAGTTAATGCTGCAATAGCAACTTTACAAGCCAATGGATTCCCACCATAGGTCGAACCATGTTGTCCTGGTTTAATGCAAAGCATTACTTCATCACTTGTAAGCACTGCTGAAACAGGATATGTTCCGCCCGACAATGCTTTTCCTAAAATTAAAATATCAGGATGAACTCCATCGTGATCACAGGCTAATAACTTCCCAGTTCTACCTAAACCAGATTGAATTTCATCAGCAATAAATAAAACATTGTTTGCTTTACACAAATCGTAACATGCTTTTAAATATCCAGCGTCAGGAACAACAACTCCTGCTTCACCTTGCACAGGCTCAATTAAAAACCCTGCAACGTTTTTATCTTTTAACAATTCTGCCAAGGCAGCTACATTATTATATTCCACAGAAATAATTCCTGGAGTAAAAGGTCCGAAATTTTTTCGCGCATCTTCATCATTGCTTGCCGACACAATAGAAATTGTTCTGCCATGAAAATTATTTTTGCAAACAATAATTTTTGCTTGATTTTCGGCAACACCTTTTTTCTCGTATGCCCATTTACGTGCTAATTTCAAAGCGGTTTCAACACCTTCAGCACCTGTATTCATTGGCAATACTTTATCAAATCCAAAATAAGAAGTGATAAATTTTTCATATTCACCCAATGAATCATTATAAAATGCACGAGAAGTTAAAGTGAGTTTTTGCGCTTGTTCTACTAAAGCAGAAACAATTTTAGGGTGACAATGTCCTTGGTTAACGGCACTGTAAGCTGCTAAAAAATCAAAATATTGTTTTCCATCTACATCCCAAACGTAAACACCTTCTCCACGTTCCAAAACCACAGGTAATGGATGATAGTTATGAGCTCCGTATTTATCTTCCAGTTCCATCGCCTTTTGTGCGCTGATTTTATTTTCTGTCATTGTTTGCATTGTATTCATAATTATATACAAATTTAATGAAAATAATGTAACTTTATAAACAGAAACTTCATTATAAAGTCATCCCGTGCCACGACACGGGATCTCATCCTTCAGGATTGGAATTAACCATTAACAGATTCCGAGTCGGGGCAAGGAATGACGCTTCTATAAAATGCGAGTTTTAAAACTAGTAATCTTTTTATCAAGTTTTGTTTTTTGCAACCAGAATGCATCTTCACAAGAGGTAGTAGATTCCATTGCAGAAAAAGCAGAACCCGCTGCCGTAAATACCAATTCCTCAAATTATACTGATTCAGCGGCAACTGAAAAATTTAAAAAAGTAGATCAATTCATCTTAAAAATGAAACGCAGGAACAAACCTGTTCCAATTTTAGCAAAAGAAATTACCGACCCCTTCCCATCAGAAGAAGAAAAAGTAAGAGCACTCTTTATTTGGATGACCAACAACATTGGATTTGATTGCATCACTTATCACAATAAAAAAACACCACAAGGAAATTTCTCATATAAAACACCTGAAGAATTGGAAGCCAAACTCAATAAATACTATTACAACTATTCTATGCTAGTATTGAGAAATAAAAAAGGTGTTGCAGAAGGGTATTCCGTATTATTTAGGGAGTTCTGTAAAAGTGTTGGTATCGAATGTCAATTAGTGGAAGGAAGAGCAAGTGAAAACAAAGACAAAATAAAAAAACTTCGAAAACGAAATAGTTTTAGCACCAATCACACCTGGAACAAAGTAAAAATAAATGGCGCTTGGTATTATATAGATGTTACCTGGGCAAGTGGGTATTGCGACAAACCTGTAAAACGATTTTTTAAAAAATACAATGCCTATTACTTTCTCGTTCCTGCAGATCAGCTATATAACACACATGCTGAAAATGTTCGCTTTACTGAAAGAAGGAACAATCCAACCAAACAAGGCGAAGAATAACAGCCTTTTTCGTACCTTCGTGGATTATGAGAAATGCCAATAAAAAGCCTTTACCTATTCTTGAGAATATCACTGTTGTAGACGCTAGTTCAGATGGACAATCGGTAGCAAAAACAGATGAATATGTCATCTTTATCAAAGGCGCTGTTCCGGGTGATGTGGTCGACCTACAAATCACCAGAAAAAAGAGCAAATACAGAGAAGCAACGGCAATCGCAATAAAACAGGCTTCCGATAAACGTACCGAGCCTGTATGTACTCATTTTGGCACTTGCGGAGGCTGCAAATGGCAAAACATGTCTTACGATTGGCAATTGTTTTACAAACAGAAACAAGTTTCTGATGCACTTACACGATTAGCAAAAATTGAATTGCCTGAAATACAAAAAATTCTTCCTTCTCAAAAAGTTTACAACTACAGAAACAAATTAGAGTTTACTTTTTCAAATAAAAAATGGTTAACCAAGGAACAAATCGATGATAAATCGATAGCCTTTGGTGAAGGTTCGGGTGAGGTATCCCGAAATGCCTTAGGATTTCACATTCCTGGAATGTTTGATAAAATTTTGGATATCGATAAGTGTCATTTGCAAGAGGAACCTTCCAATGCCATCAGAAACGAAATCAGGAAATATGCTTTGGAAAACAATCTTACTTTTTTTGATTTAAGAGAACAAATTGGTTTTTTACGAAACATTATTATTCGTAGCACTTCCACAGGTGAATGGATGTTGATTGTTGCTTTTCATTATGACGACAAACCTGAAATTGAAAAATTATTAAATCATCTAGCCAACCAATTTTCTCAAATCACGTCTTTACAATATGTAATAAACTCCAAACGAAATGATACCATCGGAGATTTAGATATTATCGTATATAAAGGCAATGATAGTATTTACGAAAACATGGAAGGATTGAAATTTAAAATCGGACCAAAAAGTTTTTATCAAACAAACTCTGATCAAGCATACGAACTTTATAAAGTCACACGCGATTTTGCAGGAATTAAAAACACAGATATCGTTTACGATTTATATACTGGAACAGGAACCATTGCCAACTTCGTTGCACATCAAGCAAAAAAAGTAGTAGGAGTGGAATATGTTCCTGCTGCAATTGACGATGCTAAAATCAATTCTCAGATAAACAATATTACCAATACCGTGTTTTATGCTGGTGATATGAAAGATGTGTTGAATAATGACTTCATCAATGAAAATGGAAAACCTGATGTAATCATTACCGACCCCCCTCGCGCAGGAATGCATGAGGATGTAGTAAAAAAAATGCTAGAGATAGAACCTGATCGAATTGTGTATGTGAGTTGTAACCCATCCACACAAGCACGCGATTTACAACTATTAGATACAAAATATAAAGTAACAAAAGTGCAACCTGTAGATATGTTTCCGCAAACACATCATGTGGAAAATGTGGTTTTGTTGGAACTGAAATAATTTGAAAATTTGCCAATTTGAAAATTCGATAATTAAATAAAAATAATATTACGAAGCCTCTCCCCTCTCCTTCGGAGAGCGGCTGGGGGTGAGGTCAAATGACATTTAAAAAACTAATATATCTTTTCCTCCTGTTAAGCTTTCAATCTATAGCTCAACAGGGAACAACCATTACCGGTCACGTCTCTGAAATTGGCACCAACAGCGGAATTCCATTCGTAAATATTTATTTTAAAGGAACAGTTATTGGAACAGTTACCGATTTTGATGGTAACTATTCAATCACTACAACCACTCCCACAGATTCCATCTATGTTTCTCTTATTGGCTATCAATCAAAAGCTAAAAAGGTTCAAAAAGAAAAAATTCAAGAAATTAATTTCCAATTGAGTCAGGAAGCATTAAGTCTGAATACAGTAGAAATTCGTCCGGGAGTAAATCCAGCTCATCGCATCATCAAAAAAGCACAAGCTAACAAATCAAAGTACGATCGTGATAATTTAACGGCAATCCAATATGTAAGCTATACCAAACAAGAGGCGGACGTAGATAATATTACTCCAAAAATGCGAAGATGGAAGTTGTTCAGACCCTTTGCATCTATGTGGGATAGTTTGGATGTAATTGTAGGCGAAGAAAGTAAGGCCAACTTACCTGTAATGATGAGTGAGGTAATTTCCGAAATCTATTCTTTTAAAGAAGCAGAAAGAAGACATGAAGATGTGGATGCTGTAAAAATAAAATTTGTCGGAATGAAGGATGGCAGCGCTATTTCTCAATTAACAGGAACTGATTTTCAAAATTATAATTTTTGCAAAAACACGGTTGCTATTCAAGGAAAAGACATCCTCTCACCTATTGCAGAAAATGCAATGCTATTTTACAATTACATTTTGATTGATAGCGTTTATATTGATAGCATGAAATGCTATAAAATTGATTGTCATCCTAAAAACAAAAAAGATTTAGCGTACACAGGATTCATTTGGATAACAGACAGTACTTTTGCTATCAAACAATTAGATCTAGGAATAACACCAGATGTAAATGTTAATTGGATAGATCATGCAAGAATTCAACAAGTATTAATTCCAACCGAAGCCGGCCCTTGGGTTCCAACTCAAACAAGAACATTGGTAGATTATACAACACTTACCGATAAGTTTGTAAGTATGGTTGTACGTACATATAACTCCAATCAAAATTTCGTAGTTAATAAACCAAAAGAAAAAGATTTTTACAAAAGTCGAACTACTTATTCTGAAAGCGCTTTAACAAAAGATACAACTTGGTGGAGAGAAAAAAGACCTGAAGCCTTAACTAAATTAGAATCGAAATCGTACGACATGATTGATACGGTTCGTAACATTCCATTCATCAGAAAAGGTGTAAATATTTTATACTTTTTATTTTCTGGATATAAAGATATTGGACCTATTGATTTAGGTCACTACATAAATGTATATGGATACAATAAATACGAAGGAACGCGTTTGCGATTAGGATTCCGTACCAATCAGAAATTCAGCGACACATGGATTATTAGAGGTTATGGGGCATACGGCTTTTTAGACAAAGGATTTAAATATAATTTGCAGTTGGAGAAAATTTTAACACGTTACCCTTGGAGCAAAGCAGGAATACAATACAGAGATGACATTGACCAAATAGGAACAAACTTTGGTTCTTCCAGCGGCCTAAACTTGGGGCAAACATCCAACAACTTAACAAACACTTTTTCTCAGATTGGAAATATCTCTAAATTAGTTCGTAAACAAGAAGCTAGAATTTGGTATGAAAAAGATTTCAATCCAGGCATCAATACTAAAATCACATTTCAGAATATTGTGACGAATCCTTTGTTTCCAATAAATTTTGGCGACCAATTCAACATTTTTCAAACCAGAAAATTTTCTATCACCGAAATCCTTATCGACACCAGATACTCTGTAAAAGAACGGTTTGTACAAAATGGAACAGAACGAATTAGCTTTGGAAATAACAAGTCACCTGTTATTGCTTTTAATTACACGATGGGAATAAAAAACTTGTTTAATAGTGATTTTGAATATTACAAAGCAAGCATATCCTTCTCAAATCGCTATAGAATGGCGACTCTTGGCTATTCACAAGTATTTTTAAAAGCGGGGAAAGTATTCTCCAAGATTCCTTATACACTGCTTGAAATTCCGAGAGGAAATGAAAATATTTTTTATGGAAATAACAT
Organism: uncultured Chitinophaga sp.; assembly: GCA_964456225.1. GTDB lineage: Bacteria > Bacteroidota > Bacteroidia > 2-12-FULL-35-15 > 2-12-FULL-35-15 > 2-12-FULL-35-15. Next base: position 39,805 of record CAYWAV010000017.1, read on the forward strand.
TTTCAACCAAATGAATTATTTTGAATTTGTAAGTGACCAGTACATAGAAGCACATTGGCAACACCATTTGAATGGTTTGATTTTTAATCGTGTCCCATTTATAAAAGATTTTAACTTACGAGAAGTTGTCGGAATAAATATGGTATATGGAACCTTGAGTCAAAAAAATAAAAACTTCAACAGCAATAATAACTTTACTATTATGGATGATGTTCCTTATTTTGAAGCAGATTTAGGCGTTGAAAACATTTTTGATATCATTCGCATCGATTTCCTATATAGACTAACCTATAACGATGATTCATATAAAAAACAATATGAATTAGCCAACCCAGGCAACAAAATCAACAACTGGGGAATAAAAGTTGGTTTGCAATTTTCTTTTTAGACAAACAAAAGGCTTCTCGCTGATTAACGCTAAAAAAATAAAAATTACTTCCTAAATAAATCCGCGAAAAATCCACGAAACCTGTCTACCGACAGGCAGGTCTGTGAGCAATTTTTTCGTATCTTCGCAACACAATGAAATTCAAAATAACAATTTTATTTTTTGGCTTATCTTTAATGCTTGTTGCCCAGCCTACACAAACAGAGCACAAGCCTACAAACGAAGCACCCAAACAGAGCATAGAACAATTTTATGCCATGCACGAACTTACGCCTGATTCAGCCTGCAGCCCCTATTTATATTACCAAGTTTACGATTGGGTTGGCACTCGATATAAATATGCAGGAAAAACTAAAAAAGGAATTGATTGCTCCGGATTTGTTGGAACTATGTATAAAAACACTTATTGCATTAACTTGAATGGTGGCTCACGCGATATATGGACAACAGTAAAACCAGTTGAGAAAGAAGAGTTGATAGAGGGTGATATTCTATTCTTTAAAATTAAAAAAGGACAAATTTCTCACGTTGGTGTATACTTAGGGAATAACAAATTTGCACACGCATCTGTGCATTCAGGGGTAATCATCAGTGATTTGAATGAAGACTATTACAAAAAGTATTTTTTTAAAGGTGGGAGAGTGCTTTAATGAAAAATGCAGAAGGCTGATAAATAAAAATTAAAAATCAATTTGCCTTAGTACGTCACCCTGAGCATTCTGCGTTGAAGCAGACACTATCGAAGGTCGTAATTCTTTAAAATTAGTAATGCAAATGAAGACATTAATCTTAAACAGCAAGCAGATTGAACAAAAAATCAATCGTATTGCTTATGAAATATACGAGAACAATCATAGTGAAAAAGAAATTATCATTGCAGGAATTTCTGGCAATGGTTACATATTTTCAAAAAGATTAGCTGATGTTGTTCAAAAAATATCTCCTATCAAAACAACATTGATAGAAATAAAAATAGACAAAGAAAATCCGCTTGCTAAAGACATTGAAATTTCATTGTCGGACAAAGAATTAAAAAACAAAGTAATTATTCTGGCTGACGATGTACTAAATTCCGGAAAAACCTTGATTTTTGGAGCAAAACCATTTTTGATAGCTCCTGTAAAACGATTAACTACAGTTGTGTTGGTTGATAGAGGACACAACCGATATCCAATCAAAGCCGACTTTGTTGGACTATCCTTATCAACAACGCTTCAAGAACACATCACTGTTGATTTGAAAAAAGGAAAAGAAGCAGTGTATCTGAGTTAATGCTAAATAACTTTATCGCTGATTTGTTCTTTAATAAATGAGGCTAGTTCATCTACATTTAAATCTTTTGCTTTAACAGTATATTGTGCCTGATGATAAATATCTTCTCTTTTTTCTAATTGTCTGTTTACAAAATCTCTCAATTGTTTTTCATCTTTATTAGCAATTAATGGACGTTTCTCTTTTGCAGTCATTAATCTGCCAACAAGAGCATCTGTACTCATTTTCAAATAAACCGTTGTACCATTATTATTCATCAATTCCATATTGTTAAAATAACATGGAGTTCCACCACCACAAGCAATAACTACATTTTCTTTATCAACAACTTTTTTTAATGTATTGTGTTCCATCGATCTGAATTCCTTTTCTCCTTTCGAAGAAAAAATTTCAGGTATTGTCATTTTGTATTCCTGCTCAATAAATTTATCTAAATCGATAAATTCATATTTTAATTGACTTGCCAGCGTTTTACCTGTAGAGGATTTTCCACTGCCCATGTATCCTGTTAAAAATATTTTTGCCATTAGTTTGGAAGGATTAGCGGCAAATCCATTTCAGATTTACCATAATTAATAGAACTTAATTTATTTTTTTCGAAATAAAAATCAATGTTTACTTCATCAAAGCTTAATCGTTTTTCACCCCACTCGTGAAGTTCGGTTTCAAAAGCACTTATTCCTTTACTCTTAAATAAATCAATGATTTGTTTTTCCGAAAGGTCGAAAATTTTTTGTCCCCACAAAATCACTTCTTCATTATCTATCTCAACACAACAAAAAATCTGTTCGCTCTTTTCATCAAAAAAAAGAGAAAATCCCTTCTCCCAATAATGCCAAACAGTTGATTCGCAATCTTCAATATCATCTAAAAACTCGCTCTCTTCTGCTTTACCAAAAACTTTTTCTGCATCCAACATGGAAGCACCAAAAAGCAAGTCAGAAAGTCCTAAAACAGGTTTTATTTCGAATCGTTGACTCAAATTTTTACAGATAGGTTATACACAATTATACCACTTTTTTGCGATATATCCTCATCCCTACCTTATAAGATTTGCGGTTTTGCTGACTAAATAAGAATAAGTGAAAATACGCTGAAATGCGCTGAAAATCAGGCAGAAAGAAAATACTTCAGTTTTTATTAACAAAGGCTTTGCAAAATAAAATAATGCTTCTATATTTGCACTCCCAAAAACAGATAAGTACTCATTTTAGGGACTACAATAAAGTGTAGATTAGATTCCGTAGCTCAGCTGGTAGAGCATTACACTTTTAATGTAGGGGTCCTGGGTTCGAATCCCAGCGGGATCACACAAGTGATTTCAATAAGATTTAAACATCTTCAGAAATTTTCAAAAAGCCTGAAAACGTGAGTTTTCAGGCTTTTTCTGTTTTATATTCTTTCAAGAAACTTCAGCTTTTGTCACTTTTCCGTTCACCGGTTCTTCACCAAAATTATTTTCTTCACCAAAATATTGTGAAATGGCAAAAGCAAACATCAAATTTTATCCTAGGTTGGATAAAACAAGCAAAAAAACAGGGAAAACACCTATCTACCTTAGAGGCTACAATAATGGAAAAAAGGCAGAATGCCGACTTCCCATTGAAATGACTAAGGAAGAAGTATCGTATTGGAATGAAATCACCCAGCGGTGCAATCTAAAGGAAACCAATATTAATCGGTTCCTCAATAAATACGAAAAAGAGTTTGAAGACATGAAATACTCCGTAGGTAGCAAAATGGACATTTTGTCTCCAAACCAGATTCTTGACCAAATTACGGGAAGAAGTATCAGAGATAATGAATCTATTCTTGAGTACTTTAATTATATATACACCGAAGTGACCTTATTGGATACAGACAAGACTGAGGGGACAAAAAAGAACTACTTCAAAGCATTAACACATTTTAATCGGTTCATGGAAGTTGAAGGAAAGTTAGGTCTTCAATTTTTAGATGTCGCCCCAAATTTTGCAGAATCATTTTGGGAATACCTTATTACAGAAAATCAACGTTTTAAAAAGAAGAAGATGTCTCCCGTTAGTGCTCGAGGATATATTAAAAAAATGAAAACCTACTTCTCTTATGCCATCAGAAAAGGAAAAGCGGATAGAAATCCATTTGATGGACTAAAGATGAAGTGTCGGTCGCCAAGAAAGGAAAAATTGACGGCAATCCAGTTAAAAAAAATATTTACCCTTAGCTGGACTTCCAACGCAAAATTGGAAAGAGCTATTGATCTATTTCGTTTTTGTTTATTGACTGGCTTGTCTGGAGGAGATGCATTGGGATTAAAACCGTCCGATTTACAGTACTATAATGAAAAGGATGTATTCTTAGTAGGAACAAGAAAAAAAACGAATCAAGAGTACAAACAATTTTTGGTGTCTCAGGCTTTAGAAATAATAAAAAAGTATAAATTAGATGTAGCTGTTCAATCAACACGCTTTCTATTGCCACAAATTTCAAATCAAGAAAGCAATAAATGGCTTAAGTTGATTGCAATAAAAGTTGATGTGAACTTCAATTTGACAACTCATTCTGGTAGACATGGGTTCCGAGTAATGTTAAATGAAGCTAAAATACTTGACCATGCAGTTAGAAAAACAATGATGGGACAATCCCTAAATAGAGATATTGATGGTGTGTACAATGAAGTGAGAGAGAATCAATTGATGGAAGCACGAAATTTATATCAAACATTTTTAACCAACTTATTTACAAAAAATGAAAAATAATATGATTCTTCCAAAGGGTTTTTTAAAAGTTTATTCAGAATCTTACAAAAAAAATTATCAAGAGCTTATTTCACAATTCAAAGCCGATGCTTTAAAGGCTGAGAAAGATTTCTTCGCAATAGATTTTAAAAAACTATTTGATGAAGAAAGCCAAATTACAACAGAAGCAACAGAGTTTGCAGTTTGTCTAATATCGATGATCTCTTTTTTACCCGACAAGGTTCGAACAAAATTGTTAGAGTTAGGCTTGGGAGATAAAAAGAACGGGAATTTACTAAAATGGTTTATTTCATTGGAGGAAATCGATAAGGAAATAAATAAAATAAATAATATAAGTGGGATATATATTCATCCAGCTTTGGCTTTGACCCTTCTTTATAGCTATTTAAAATTTAAGCTTTTCAACAATATCATTATTTCTTTAAAGAAAACAACAAATTCAATAAAAACTGGCGCGACTTACAATTCGGGACATGCGGGAATCGTCAATTATTTCAGAAAGAAAGAAAGGATGATTAAAGGAGAAAACTTTAGCAAGGATCCTTATGAACAGTTTCAGCATGTCTACTATACAAGTATGCAACAGTTAATGAAGATGACAGATAAAGAGTTCAAAAATTATATGTGCTCAATAACACAAGGCAAAGCGGAGAAAATATACCTCGCGCAATTATTGAATTCAATTGATTTGGTTGAAGGATATAGCTTTACAACAAAAGAATTCTATTTGCACATTATCGATTTATTTACTCTTGTACTTAAGGATAAAATCTTTTACACAAAGAAGGAATTTCAAAACAGTTTAAGAATTAGTGATAGAGAAAATTATGATAGGTACAGGGTCAAAAAACTTCAGGACATTCTGAGATCGTACAAAAAAAACTAGAGTGATTAACCAGTTTGTCACTTTCCCGTTCTCCCTTTAAACCAGTATTTTTAAATCTTTGGTGTTAAATTAAAATAACAGCCAATGAAAGAAAATGAAAAATTACAGCAGCTAATCAATGATATTGAAGTTGCTATAACAAATGAAAATCCTGTATTAGCTATTTCTCTGCTAAAGGAAGTCAAAAAATTAACCCGCTACGAAGAATCTCCCATACTAGGCGATTGGATCCGAGAAAAAAAAGTCGAAGAACTACTCGACACAAAAAAAACTTCACTCTGGAAACTCCGAAAAGCAAAAAAAATAATTGCCACGGAAACCCGCCCCATTTTTTACAGCCTTATTTCAATAAAAAATTATTTACAAAGCACCGTAAAATAATTCTATGTATCAAACACTGTGCAGAGTAAGTAGATTATCAGCATTGTTTTGGCAATAATAATATGCATCACGAAAATCAAAAATAAATTTCAATTCATAATCAAAGCATGAAAGAAGAAAAAAAAAGAAAATTCAAAAAAAACGCGAGAATTACAATATTCAAGTGTATTCGCTGCGGAGAACTAGGAAAGACCAACAGAAATCATGCAAGATATGACACTCATCTTTGCTGCGCTCAGGATAGCTTGGATAGAAAGGCTGCCGGATTTAAAAGAGTAGCGCTGAAAGTTTCAGAAAAAGTCCTTGTAGAAGTACTAGAGAAAATGCAAGGTGGACTTGGTAACAATCCTTTAGGCGCCTTTAAAATGGAGATTGTAAAAGTATTAAGAAACAATGATCGGGCAGAATATTGGCAGGTGAAAACTTCTGAGTTTATCCTTTCCTATCTGCCAAATGCAAGAGTCAAGTGCTTTGAGTTGTATTTAATTGAAGAAAAATATCTTTCATTTGAAGCATTCGTTAATGAAAAGACTAACAAAATAGAGGAAAAAAAGAGGGTATTAAAAAACTGGGACGCACTCACGACTGAAAAAAAAGCAGAGATGGAAAAAAAGGAAAAAGAGAGAAAAGAACTTGCCATCATCAGAGCGAAGGATTGGGGCTTTTTAATGATTTCAAAACCAAATAAAGAAAAACAGATTACTAACTGATTTGTGCTTGGTAAGTGTGAGATGTGCTTTTTTCAAATGTGTTATAATATTTCCTTCAATTCTTCTTTTCAGTTCATCCTGAAACCAAACCTTCGGTACACCGAAGGTTTGGTTTGATGAACAAATTAAAGCTGTCCATGCTGCTTTGAATTCCTTGTAATGCAATGAAAAGAATCGATAAATCCAACCTGCAATGAACTTAGGTAAGTAAAGTTGAGAAATTCGATAAAAATATTAAAATGATGCAAAAATGGACAATGTTTAATTATACGGCCCCACTCTTTACTTTTTTATTACGACCACATTTCCATTAAATAGGCTATCCCGTTTCTTAAATATTAGCTCTTGGCCTTTATAATTAATTTTCAGGATCATTTGTTTGAGCAATGTTTTCTCATTAATAATTTCAAACTGAAGTTGGTCAATCTCAAAATGCTCCTCACGTAGTCTGCATCTTCCGAAATGTCCCATATCATTTTCTATAATCATCAATCCTTTTTCAAAAGCAGGAAAGTTTTCAGCAATTGTATAGTTGTACAGCGAAAAAAGGAGTCCATCAGAATTGAGTTCATTGAAGAATATTTTGCTTCTATTCTTGTTCTTAACCTTGATTTCTAATCTTGAAATTCTATCTATGTCGTAAGCAACATATTGTTTGTCGGGGGCGACTTCAAAAAATGTTGATGCAGATTTTCCATTAGCTAATTGTATTGAAATCTGATTAAATTTCTCTGAATACAAAACGCTTCTAATCTCTTCTTCATTGAGATGACCTAAAGCTTTCCATAAAGGCGATTCGATGCTGAAACACTTGATTACTCTCCCTGAGCCTAATATGGATAGGTTTACTTCCAATATTCCTTTATTATAGGGCGTATCAGTTGTTGTCAATATCGGTTATGTATTTTAAATAAAAGTCAATTCTTCCCCTGCGAATTCTAATTCTATCATAAGCGTTGTCTACCTCACCTCTTGTTTTTAATCTAGGGATATCATTTTCAATTTCTTTGATTTTTCCAATTTCATCGCAAATCGTAGTCTTAATTTCATTGTTGATTAAATAGCCACTTGATAAGCCAATATAATTGGTAACCTCTTTCCAGTCGAAATCCCAAGTTTGAACCACATCATCCTTATAAATATGTTTCTTGTATATTACAATATCATTGTAAACATCTCCGAGTTCTATAAAATCGCATGGTAGCACGAACCTTCCTGTATGGTCAATTAAACCATAAGTGTATTTGGTACATTTCTCTTTTAATATTCCCACTTTTGCGAATCCATTAACAAATGATTCAGCAATTTTAAACTTTGCTTGTATTTTTATTTCACCACCTGAATTTTTATAGCCCTTCAATATGTTATAATTCCCATCCTCTACATTAAATGGAATTAAATCAGGATTCTCCATTTGTCTTTGAATTTTGGGTATAACATCCTCCTCCGAATCAATCTTATAAGCATTTCCGTTACATGCAAAATACATCTTCTTGGCTCCTTGATGAATTATTGAAAAACCATTCTCAAAATTGGTTGCTTCAGTAAATATGGCGTCAGTCAGGTAAACAAAACAAGTTAATTTATTGTCATTAATAAAGAAGTTTACGATTTGTTGAATTTCATTTAGGGCTGTATTTAATTTATTGGTTATAGCAATTCCTGCTCTGAAACTTCCAGCAAGCGATTCCTGAATTTTCTCCTTCCTCTTATAGCAATTTGGATTTGATGATGGAACTATTTCATTTTTATTTAAATACACTAATGCCTCAATTAAATCCCCAATGGTTTTTTGATAAGATGACAAATAATTTAATTCGCTACAAAATGATTTAATCTTAAACTCCAAAACAAACTTTATGTTGGGGTCAGTTGTATTTTTAACAAACTCGTCAATTCTATTTTTAAACCCATCTACTTCAGGGATAAAATACGAGGGATGAATTAATTTGAATTCTTCTATATAGGGTATATCTTCTTCAAGTTTTATTTTCCCTATCTCAATTTCCAGAATTGCAATTTCTTTTCTCATTTCTTCTCTATGGATTGCGGTGTAAGCTCTACCTTTTGTCTTAACGGCACTTGTCAAGGAGTTTATTTTTGAAATTATTTCATCTTTATTCATAACTGTCATTTTATGTTTGTCAATTGTCTGGTTTTAATATGCCCTATAATAGGTCTATTTCCACAATATCTCTTTAGATTGTTGAATCGAGATTCGGGTATAGCTTCCGCCATTGCGCTAATCATTGTATTCAATTATGTATTCATCTAGGATAATTTCTTTGATTTGAATTACTATCCTTTTAGCCCCTTTCTCTATCAAAGCGGTGTCGGTTTTGTCGATTGACTTATCAAAAACAATCCCTTTAACTGTGTACCTTGGAGGAATCTGCTTCATTCCATCATATTCATACCACAAATCGATGATCTTTTTTCTTGTGGGAAAATCAGCCGATTCAAGTGCTAGATAGGAATCCTTGTAACCATAAATATCATAGCGGGCATTAGTAAAAACAGAAACAACCTTTTCGGGCCGCTGAAAATTTTCATATCTCCGGTCAAAAATTTTGTAAAAGTCATCATCCTTCGTTGCAACACCTTCAAAATAAGGCATAATGAGAGGGTTAATATTTAAAAAGGCATAATACTTATTCATAAAGGAAGAATAGTCTTTACCCATTGCCTCCAGGGCTTCACCTAGAGGCATTTTTTTGCTAGCAATCAAGGTCGAATATTTTTTTACTAATTTTTTTACTCCTTTTTTCTCGCTGTAAATCTGCACAACCTTCGGTGGCTCTATTACCTTTCTCGGAATATTACCTTTTCTTTTTTCTTTCAGTTTTTTCATCTTTTCTAATAAATTCAATTACATAGTGGTCAATATTATCTTTCACTTTCTTGTAGGCTTCAATCCGTTTCGCTGCTTTTGTAATCTTCTCAATCAGGTCTTCTAATGTCGTATCCTTAGAATCGCCCATTTTAAGCAAATCCGCTATCAGTTTGTCTGATTCATCAATAGACTTTTGATGGATCGTCTTTTCGTAAATGTTCTTCCGGTAGGCAAAGTACTTTCGATGATTATCGCAACAGAACCTTGCAAAAGGCATGGACGTTTTAAATTCCTTGTTGCAATAATCGCAGACATTTTTAAAAGCGATCTCTCTTTTGGGCTTTTTCATATTAGGACAAATATAAGCTAAATTTTAACTTACGGATATGACGAAGATATAAAACTATAAGGTTTCTATATTTGGAAATTTACCATTAATTTATCACCTATTGTCCCCTCAATTATCACTCAATTATGTATCAAATATCATTCAATTATCTATCAAAAGCGGCAAATGAAGCAGTTAATAAAAGAATAATAATGCCCAGTAATGATG
>CAYWAV010000018.1:0-37003 GCA_964456225.1 uncultured Chitinophaga sp.
GTTTACGTTTGCAATTCCGCAATCTGAACCAGCTTGTGATAGAAACAATTCCATTTCACGCATGTTGTTGGTGAAGATAGAAGAAGACAAGCCTTGAGGAACGCCATTTTGCATCGCAATTGCTTCTTCAATGGTTGTGTATTTCATTACATAAAGAATAGGAGCAAATGTTTCTTCTTGTACAATGTGATATTCATTTTTTGCTTCAATGATGCAAGGTTTTACATAACATCCGCTTTCGTAACCATCACCAGTTAAAACACCACCATCAACAATTATTTTTCCACCTTCTTGTTTTGCTTTTTCAATCGCATTCAAATAATCAACTGTTGCATTTTTATCAATCAATGGACCAACGTGATTGTTGGAATCCAGCGGATTTCCAATTTTCAATTGTCCGTATGCATTTTTCAAAACAGCAATTGTTTTATCATAAACACTTTCGTGGATAATCAACCTGCGTGTAGAAGTACAACGTTGTCCTGCTGTTCCTACTGCGCCAAACACAGAACCAACCAACACCATGCTTAGATCAGAATGTTCTGAAATAATAATGGCGTTGTTTCCACCCAATTCTAAAATAGTATTTCCAAAACGCTCAGCAACAGTTTTTGATACGTGCCTTCCAATGCGTGTAGAACCTGTAAAAGAAACCAATGGAATGCGTTTATCATTATTAATTAAATCACCTGATTCGTTTCCAATTACTAAACAGCTAACGCCTTCCGGAACGTTATTGTTTTTTAATACATCTGCAATGATGTTCTGACAAGCGATTGCACACAAAGGTGTTTTTGAACTTGGTTTCCAAATACAAACATCTCCGCACACCCAAGCCAAAGCAGCATTCCAGCTCCATACAGCTACAGGGAAGTTAAATGCAGAAATAATTCCAACAACACCAAACGGATGCCATTGCTCATACATGCGATGCATCGGACGTTCGCTGTGCATAGTTAATCCATAAAGCTGACGGGACAATCCCACTGCGAAATCACAGATGTCGATCATTTCTTGAACTTCGCCTAATCCTTCTTGCAGACTTTTCCCCATTTCATAGGAAACTAATTTCCCTAATGGCTCTTTGTATTTACGAAGTTGATCGCCCATTTGACGAACAATTTCTCCACGTTTCGGAGCGGGCATTAATCGCCATGTTTTGAAAGCTTCATCAGCTGTCTTCATTACATTGGTATAATCTTCTGCTGTTGCAGCATTGATGCTGCCAATTAATTGTCCATCTACAGGAGAGTAGGAATCAATTTTTTTACCTTTTGTAATTGTATGTTTTAATCCGGTTGACGCACCGTAATTATTTTCTTTAATTCCTAGTTCTTTTAGAACAGTTTCTATTCCAAAAGATTGTTTTGTTAATGTTTCTGACATAGCATTTGTTTTTTTGTTGGGGAAGCAAATTTAAGGAAAAAGAGCAATGAGGGGAATTAATTCGACTAAATTTCGACTAGTTTTTTTGAGGAACAGGCTTTGGATTAACTACGGCTGTGAACTTTGTAGCAATATAGCTTGCGATAGGAGAGAAGCATTGTGCAACAATTTTCTTTGGATTGTTTTCTTTCGATGAAAAACGGGAAGTTGCAATTCCTGCATTGATAGTTTTTCCAGTAATATCTAAAATAGAATAGTGAACGGTGATTTCTCTTTGATAAGTATCGGTGTTTATATCATAAGAATCCATATCGTTTTTGATATCTAATTGATTGATAAAAATAAAATATTCGCTCAGGTATTTTTTATTTAGATAAGGAAGCACTTCCGCATTTGAAAGTTTTGTATTCATAAATTTTTTGTCACTATTTTGCTCTACAACAATTTGTCCGTTTGAAATTCCTGACTTGTTTGTGGTTGCTGCTTTAGCATCGGTAGGTTTCCCTACAGGATCGTAAGATAAACCCGTTGAGTTATAAGTATAATCAAGATCCTTTGCCATTTTTGCGGAGTCGGCATAAAAGGATAGGACCGTATAGGTGCTTTGAAGTTTTAATTTTAATTGAGCATCCAATTCATGTCTGAAATTTTCGCGAATAGTTTCCCAATTCCATTTTGTTTGTTGATTGATTTTTTGATCAATCTCGCTCATGTATAATTTAGGCTCGAAAGGAACAAGACAAACTTTTCCACTGACTGTTTTACCAGGTTTTTCGGTGTTTCTGGTTCCTTCTTGAGCAAATGAGATTGCACAGAAAGAAACAAAAAGTAAAAAGAAAATTTGTTTTTTTACTGAGATCATTTAGTTAAAGATACAAAAATTTATCCGAAAATTGCTCTTACAATATCAAGTCCATTGGAATACAACAACAATGCCAGCAACAAAAACATTCCGGCATATTGTGCATACTCCATCAGCTTTTCATTTGGTTTTCTGCGTGTAATCACTTCGTATAATAGGAACATAACGTGCCCACCATCCAAAGCAGGAATTGGTAAAATATTCATGATAGCCAATGCAATACTTAAAAACGCTGTGAAGGCCCAAAAATTTTCCCAATCCCATTCTTTGCTGTAAGCAGATGCAATGGTTCCAAATCCACCCAATTGTTTGTGTGCATCTTTTACTGTGAAGATGACCGAGAACTGTTTGATATAATCCACAAAGGTTCTTTTAGCTTTTGTTAAACCTGCAGGGAAGGCTTGTAAAAACGTATAATTAATGGTATCCAGTTTTAAAAAGTTACTTAAAGGCGCGGTAATAAAACCAATTGTTCCTTCACCATTTATCGGAGTACGAATTAAAACAGTATCACTTCCTCTTAACACTTCGATATTAGCAACAGTATAAGGGTTTGCTCTTAAAATGTTGGTGACATCATTAAAAAATGGAGTCGGTTTACTGTTAATCGAAATGATTTGATCGTTTTTCTGGAAGCCTTGAAGAGCTGCTGCAAGACCAGGTGCAATAGAGTCTACAACACAAGGAATTCTAGGAGAAATAAAAGGACTTTTACTTCTTTTAATCATGTCGCTTATGTTGTTCCCCGAAACAGGAATGTCTATCTTTTCTCCATCTCGGTCAACTTGTATTGTCTTTACTTGGTCGAGCACAATTTCACCCATTATTCTTCCAAAGCTTGCTATAGGTTTGTTTTCAACGGAAAGAATTTTATCTCCGTCTTTTAAGCCCATTTGTAAAGCAAGTGAATCACAAGCAATTCCATATTTTGCATTTTGAGTTGGAAGATATTCTTCGCCCCAAGCAAACAAAACCATAGCATAAATTAAAATTCCCAAAATTACGTTTACAGTAACGCCACCAACCATAATAATTAAACGCTGCCAAGCTGGTTTCGAACGGAATTCCCAATCTTGCGGTGGCAATTTCATTTGCTCTTTATCCATCGATTCATCAATCATTCCTGATATTTTTACATATCCACCCAAAGGCAACCAACCAATACCATATTCAGTATCTCCCTTTTTTATTTTGAATAAAGAAAAGTAAGGATCAAAAAACAAATAAAATTTTTCGACACGGGTTTTAAAAATACGAGCGGGAATAAAATGTCCCAATTCGTGCAATACGATTAGTATCGAAAGACTTAATATAAATTGTGCTACTTGTACTAACATGGTTACGCGGTTACGGATAGCTAGTCAAAACGAATTTACGAATCTATGTTTGCTACCTTTTGGTTTTTATTAAAATGTGTGTATTTGTTTTTTAATTTGAAATTGTTTTTTCTGCAACTCTTCTAGTTTCCCTATCCGTCTCCACATAATCTTCATAACTGGGTTTTGCAATGTGAGAAACGGTTTGCAAACATTTTTCTACAACATTACTCATTTGTAAAAAACCAACTTTATCTTGTAAAAATGCAGCGACCGCAATTTCATTTGCAGCATTTAAAATACAAGGAGCATTTCCTCCTTTATTCATCGCCTCAAACGCCAGTGCAAGATTACGAAATGTTTTTGTATCCGCTTGTTCAAATGTTAGTTGAGGATGTGTTAAAAAATCAAAACGAGGAAAATCCGACTTCATTCTGTTGGGATATCCAATTGCATATTGAATAGGCAACTTCATGTCGGGCAAGCCCATTTGGGCTTTCATGCTTCCATCGGTGAATTGAACAATGGAATGTATTATGCTTTGGGGATGTACAATCACATCAATCTGTTCGGGTTTTAATCCAAACAACCATTTTGCTTCAATCACTTCTAATCCTTTATTCATTAAGGATGCAGAGTCTATCGTAATTTTTGCTCCCATCTCCCAATTGGGATGTTTGAGTGCTTGTTCTTTTTTTACCGTATTTAAAAACGTTTTATCTTTTCCACGGAATGGTCCGCCAGAAGCAGTTAAATAAATTTTCTCAATCGGATTGTGAAATTCACCAGCCAAACATTGAAAGATAGCAGAGTGCTCTGAGTCTACAGGATAAAGATTCACGCCTTTTTCTTTTGCAAGTTTTGTAACCAAGTCGCCTGCAACTACTAATGTTTCTTTATTTGCCAAAGCAATTTGTTTCCCTGCATTGATGGCAGACAAAGTAGATTCCAGCCCTGCATATCCAACAATAGCGGCTAAAACCGTATCGATGCTGTCCATCTGAACGACCTCTGCAACGGCCTTGTTTCCTGCAAACACTTTTATGTCGTAAGAAGCCAAAGCCTCTTTTACATATTTATATTTGCTTTCATCAGCAATCACAACCGTATTGGGATCAAATTCAATGGCTTGTTTGATAAGCAAGTCGGCATTTCCATTTCCTGTTAACACCTCAACAGCAAATGCTTCTTTGTTTGCACGAATCACATCAAGCGCCTGTGTTCCAATAGAACCAGTGCTTCCAAGTATCGCTATGTTTTTTTTATCTGACAATTTTGTTTTTCAATTAACATTCTTACACACCCCTTGCCCTCCCTAGAGGGGAATACATCCGGTTTAAATTAAGGAGTTCCGGTTTAAAAAATCATGACGATCTGCGTTCTATTTCTCCGAACTCTCAACTCCGAACTAAAAAACCATATACCCCTGCGGATCAATAGCGCTTCCATTGTACCACAACTCAAAATGCAAATGCGGTCCCGTTGTTTGTTCTCCTGAATTACCAATGATTGCAATGGCTTCACCGGCTTTCACATAATCCCCTACTTTTTTTAACAGTACTGAATTGTGTTTGTAAACCGAAATCAAATTGTTGGTGTGCTGAACTGTAATTGTATAACCTGTTTCGGACGACCAAGTTGCCAAGATAACTGTGCCGTCTAAAGTGACTTTGATGGGTTCGTTTTCCGGACCAACAATATCAACACCATAATGTCGATCTTGGCTTTTAAATTGTTCGGATACAACACCTTTTATCGGAGTAAAAAAGAAGAAGTTACTGATTCCATTTTTATTACTTTCCGCTCCGTAAGCTAAGCTGTACTTATCTTGTGACTCAATCGAAGATTTTAGCTGAGCTTCTTTTTGTGAAGCATTGAGTTTTAACTTTTCGTATTCCTTGCTTTTATCAGGGCGGTCTCCGGAAGTATCAGGCTTTATATTTCCACGTAAAACATTGGTGATATTTTCGTTGAATAGATTTTGTTCATTTAGCGCCTGTTCCAAAGAATCGGAACGCATGGCAAGGGTAATCAACTCTCTTCGCATGGCAACATCCGCATAACCGGGAATGTATTCTCTGAGTGGAGTAAACGCAATCAACGAGGTCACAATCATCACCATTACAATGGTAACAGCACCCAGCAAAATAACCAATCCAAGGGGAGTAAGTCGAAGCGAGAGGTTTTCTTCAAAGGTGTCATCATTCATTACCACCAACCGGTAACGATGTCGCAAGCGCTGTAAAAAATTCTTCCTATTTTCCTTTTGTTCACTCATTCAGGGCGCAAATATCGCAAAATAATTTGGTTAAAGAGGGCATAAATTGTGGGGTTGAACCACCTATTATTGAGGAATTAGTAGTATTTTGTGTCGTTTTTAGAGAAAAATAAAATATTTTTGCGATTCTGTAGTTATAAGGTGTTGCGGTATTGGTATACGCATCTGTTTTTGACGCTGGAAATTGGAAAGGTTCATGAAAAAGAAAAGGAACTATTATATTAAACTGAGTTTATTTGTTTGTCTTGCATTAACCCTAAACGGTTGCAAAACAAACAAAAATACATTTATGCATCGTGGCTGGCACAATATGACAGCTCGCTTCAACGGTTATTTTTACTCAAATGAGAATATCAAGGAAACCGTAAAAAAAATAGAGAAAGCAAACAAAGACGATTTTTCCAAGATTCTTCCATTGTTTGTTTATACTAACAACACCTCCGCTAAAACCTTTTATAGTGACTGCGACAAGACAATCAAAAAATCATCGGTAGTTATTCAACGACATACGATCACAGAAAAAAAATCAAAAAAAGAAATTCCGAATGCTTGTAAATGGATTGATGAAAATTATGTATTGATTGGTAAGGCGCATTTTTATAAACGCGATTTGTTTTCAGCTTTAGAAGCCTTCGAATACGTTTCAAAAATTTATCCGAATCCGGAAGCAAAGTATACAGGCATGCTTTGGATGATGCGTACCAACAACGAAATAGGAAGCTATTCCCTAACAGAGGCAAGTTTAGATGAGATTAGAAATGCTACAGATTTTCCCAAAGACAAATCATTTCAACGCGAGTTAGCAGCTGTAACAGCAGATTATTATATTAAGCGTGGAGATTACAATGGTTCAATCAAACACCTTACAAAAGCCATTGCTTTAACAAAAAAGAAAACAACAAAAGCAAGATATACTTATGTGCTTGCACAGGTTTATGAGAAGCTGCAAGACAATAAAAAAGCATCGCAGTATTACGGCTTGGTTCCCGGACTACACCCTTCTTACGATATGGCTTTTAACGCACAAATCAATCGTGCTAAGTTGTATAATATTAGTTCGGGTGGAAGTAAAATCATCAAAAAGCAATTGAACAAAATGCTAAGAGATGATAAGAACATTGAGTTTCAAGATCAAATTTATTATGCATTGGCAGATATTGCTCAAAAAGAAAATGACCTCCCGCTCGCTCTTACGTATCTTTCAAAATCAATAAGAGCAAGCACAAGCAACAACACACAAAAGGCTTTGTCGTATTTAAAACGCGCAGATATCTATTTTGGAAAGCCGGATTATAAAAACGCACAGGCTAATTATGATAGTACAATGACGATTCTTCCGAAGGATTATCCTGACTATGCAGTAATTGATGAAAAGAAAAAAAGTCTAACGTCTTTAGTAATGAATTTAAATGTGATAATATTGGAAGACAGTTTGCAACGCTTAGGAAAAATGAGTGACAGCGAGCGGGAGAAGAAAATTGCAGCGATGATAGAAAGAATAGAAGAAGAGGAAAAACAAAAAGAAGAAGAACGCCTGCTTCAATTAACATTGGCATCACAAAACAATTCGACAACAACCAACGACAATTCAAGCGCTGGAGGATCTAGTGCTTGGTATTTCTATAATCCAGCTACTGTAAGTTTTGGTGCAGGAGCATTCACTAAAAAATGGGGAAGTCGTAAATTAGAAGACAATTGGAGAAGAAGTGAAAAAGATCAAGTTGTTGCTAATGCTTTGGAAGATGAAGGGAATAACGATTTGAGCGATTCGGCACAAGCACTAAATGGTGGAACATCTTTGGCATCGAATACGAAAACAAAAAACAAAAAAGACAAAAACGCCTATTTAAAAAACATTCCATCAACACCAGACGCTATTGCAAAATCCAATATGAAAATTGTTGAGGCGTACTATAATGTTGGTTCAATTTATAAGGAGCAGCTATTAAACAATCAGAAATCGGTTGAGGCATTTGAAGAGTTATTACAGCGCTTTCCTGAAAATAAGTACAAGCTTACTTCTTATTATCAATTGTATCGTATTTATTTATCGATGAACAATCAGCCTAAATCCGATTACTATAAAAATATATTGTTGAAAGATTATCCCGAATCGGAGTTTGCAGCGATTATTAGAAATCCAGGGATTGCGAATGATATAGCAGCAAGTAGAAGTGTGGTAGAAAATTTTTATGCCCAAACCTATCAATTTTATACTTCAGCAAATTATGTGCAGGCTTATGAAAATTGTATGCGTGCTGATTCTTTGTACTCTAAAAGTAATTTGATGCCGCAGTTTAGTTTTTTGAAAGCACTTTGTATTGGAAGGATGCAAGACATTACCGCTTTTGAAAACGCATTGACACAGGTGGTTGTGAAATTTCCAAAAGATCCGGTGAAAGAAAAGGCACAGGAAATGTTGGAAATGATTAAACAGCAGAAAAATCCGACAACAGTTGCAACCATTGATTCCGCGGCTATTTCAACTCCAGTTAAAGAAACCGTGAAATTCGTTTTTAAAGAAGATGGAGAATATTATTGTTTGGTTGTAGTTGAGAACGGGAAAGGAGATTTAAACAAGTTTAAAACAAAATTGTCTGATTTCAACTCAGAACTATTTAGCACAGCAGACATTTCTATTACAAGCATTTTTTTAGATATAACACATCAAATGGTAAGCGTAAAAACATTTGAAGGAAAAGATAAAGCGATGGATTATTTTGATGCGCTCGATTCCAGAAAAAATGTAGTTGCAGATTTAGAAAAAGGCTCGTTTCAGATATTTGTTATATCTCTAGAGAACTATGCGATTTTCTATAAGGATAAAAACATAGAAGAATACGAGCAGTTTTTCACTCAAAACTTTAAATAAATTGGCTTTTTTATCAAAAAAGGAGTAGTTTTACATAAAAAACAGGCAAAAACGATTAAAATGTTTAATAAAATGGCAAAAAATAACGATTCAGACAGCCAATCAGTAAATCTAATTGGTGCAGGAACTACAATTGAAGGAGATATCACTACAAATGGCGATATGCGCATTGATGGATCATTAACAGGTTCAATAAATGTAAAAGGAAAACTTGTGATTGGAGTATCTGGATTTGTAGAAGGAGAAATTATTTGTCAGAATGCCGATATATCAGGAACAGTAAAAGGAAAGATAGGCGTAGCTGAATTGTTGGCTTTAAAAGCATCTTCTAAGTTAAGTGGCGATATCATCACCAATAAAATAGCGATTGAACCAGGAGCAGCATTTACTGGAACTTGCAGTATGGGTGGAGTAATAAAAGACATCAAAGGTGAGCGAACAGAAACAACACAACTCTCAGAAAAAACTGCCTAATATCTACCTGAAGTATTCGGGAATGGGTATTAAAATGGCGGCAATTATGGGTGGCGGAACATATGGCGGTATAAAGTTGGATGAGGTGTTGGGTTTAAAGTTTCCGATCTTTACGCTTGTTTTAGCAATGGTTTCTGTTTTTGTTGCCATTTACATTTTCATTAAAGACGTTATTAAAAAATAAAATGGCTCATAGTTTCCGTTCTTTTTACATTAAACTCGCTTTGTTTTCTATTATCACCCTTGGACTTTTGCTCCTTTGGCAGCATTTTGCTTCGGTTCACTTTCAAACAGATATCTATTGGGTTGTTTGGTTGTTTTTCATCTCTACTACAGCTGTTATTCATATTGTTTTAATAAAATCAACTCAAAACGACCCTAAAAAATTCGTTAACTATTTTATGGGAATTACAGCCCTAAAACTGTTCGGTTATTTGATTATTATTTTGGCTTATGGATTAGCCAATCGAGAAACGGCCCAAGGCTTCATAATTTGTTTCTTGATTAACTACTTTTTGTATAGTGGATTTGAGGTAGTTACGCTTATGCGCCAGTTCAAAAAATAATTTTTTTGTCGCCCATTTTCCTCCCTTTGTATCGCCCATTTTCCTATTGATAGAAATCATCAAAAAAAAGGTGTTTTTTATTTTAAATGTCGGGTTTAATTTTCTAGATTTGCACCCGAATTTGAAAAATAGTGTAACGAACTTTGTGCAATGGCGAATAAAATCAATCTTTTCAAGCATTTTTTAATTCTTTTTTTACTGCTTTTTGCCAATGTTTCGGTATTTGCTTACGATCCCGACAATAAACCAGTAGTAAAACACCAACATGCAGACGATCACGCTTCTGCTAATCACGGAACGAAAAAATTTAATGCAGGTGAATTAATCATCGGACACATTACCGATGCTCACGATTGGCACATTGCCGGTGAAGGCGAACACTCTATCTCACTTCCACTTCCCGTTATTGTTTATTCTAAAGAACGCGGACTTTCTATTTTCCTTTCCAACAAATTTCAACACGGACACAAAACTTACAAAGGTTATAAATTAGAAAAAAATCACATTGTAGCCGTTCATGAAATGGATGTTGTGGATGCACATCATGCAACAATAAACGAAGAGGTGACAAACGGATTGTGGGACATTTCAATCACTAAAAATGTGTTGGCAATGTTTGTGAGTTTTGCTTTGATGTTGTGGCTGTTTATCTCAGCTGCAAAAATGTATAAACGAAATCCAGGCCAGGCTCCAAAAGGAATGCAAGGCCTACTAGAGCCTTTGATTATTTTTGTTAGAGATGACATTGCTAAATCAGCAATCGGAGAAAAAAGATATCACAAATACATGCCTTTTTTATTAACGGTTTTCTTTTTTATCTGGATCAACAACTTGTTAGGATTAATTCCAATCATTCCAGGTGGCGCAAACGTTACAGGGAACATTGCTATTGGAATGGTGTTGGCAGCAATTGTGTTTATTATTACTGTTGTTACTGCAAATAAACATTATTGGAGACATATTTTAGCGATGCCTGGCGTTCCAATTGGCGTATTGGTTTTGTTAACTCCTATTGAGATTTTTGGAATGTTCTTAAAGCCATTCGTATTGATGATTCGATTGTTTGCAAACATGTTAGCAGGTCACATCATTGCATTGTCATTCTTTAGTTTGATTTTCATATTTGCTGAAATGAACACAGGATTAGGTTGGGGAGTTGGAGTATTTTCGGTAGCCTTCACAATTTTTATGGGAATGTTAGAGTTGTTGGTTTGTTTTTTACAAGCTTACGTATTCACATTATTAGCAGCAATGTATTTCGGTTCTGCAATTGATGAAGGACACGATAAGCACAATCATCACGATGATCTTGATCATTCTAGAAATTTTTAACAAACAATAGCCTGCCGTCATCCTGAGCATTCTGCGTTGAAGCAGACACATCGAAGGAAAGGCATGGAGAGGTTATTACAGCTGAATTCCTTTGGCAGCTTATTAAATCAGAGGAGAAAAAAAACAAAACACTATGTTATCATCAATTTTATTAGATGCAGTTGCTTCAGGAGCTAACGTTGGTATCGGTTACGGTATCGCTGGTTTAGGTGCTGGTTTAGCTGCAGTAGGTGCAGGAATTGGTATTGGCCGTATCGGTGGATCAGCGTTAGAATCTATCGCTCGTCAACCAGAAGCTATCAACGACATCCGTTCAAACATGATTTTGACGGCTGCTCTTGTTGAAGGTGCTGCTTTCTTCGCAATGGTAATCGGACTTCTTGTAATTTTCTTGAAGTAAGAAAACAAATTTTCAGTAAGCAACGGTTGGTTGCTTACTGATTTTTAAACAAATGGCGAGGCAAATGCTCGCCATCCCGAGTGAAACCTCGCAACAAAAATTTATAATTTATCATATATAATATTTTAAAAACATGGAATTAGTAAAACCCGAATTTGGTCTTATTTTTTGGATGGTAATTTCTTTCGGATTGATTATGTTGATCCTAAAAAAATTCGCTTGGAAACCAATTTTGAATATGTTGCACGAAAGAGAAGCATCTATTCAAGCTGCATTGGATTCAGCTGAAAGAGCAAAAGAAGAAATGAAAGCCTTGCAATCTAGCAACGAGAAAATTTTAGCGGATGCAAGAAATGAGCGCGACCTAATGTTGAAAGATGCACGTGAAATCAGAGAGAAAATGATTGCCGATGCAAAAGGAATTGCTACAAAAGAAGGAGAAAGAATGTTGACCATTGCTCGTGAAAATATTCAAAACGAAAAAATGGCTGCAATCACTGAATTGAAAAACCAAGTAGCATCATTATCAATTGAAATCGCAGAAAAGATTTTGAAATCAGAATTGTCATCTGACGAAAAACAAAAATCATTGGTAAATACATTATTAAAAGACGTTAACCTTAATTAAGTCGAAAGCTAAAATTTCCAATGTTGAAAGGTTAATCTGACTCAACTTTGAACTTTGAACTTTCAAACTTTGAACTAATAAAAAATGCAAGGAACAAGAGTAGCATCGCGATACGCAAAATCATTCATCGACCTTTCAATAGAACAAGGCGCGCTGGAAAAAGCGTATAGTGATATGAAAACAATCGTTGATTTGTGCAAATCAAATCACGATTTTGTGACATTCTTAAAATCTCCGATTATTAAAACAGATAAAAAACAAGCTGTTTTAAAAGAAATATTTGCTGGAAAATTAAATAAAATCACAGATGCATATGTTCATTTGATTACTGCGAAAAAAAGAGAAATCTATTTAGCAGAAATTGCAACAGAGTTTGTGAATCAATACAAAGAGAAAAAGAAAATTTTAACTGCAGTGGTTACTTCTGCAAGCGGATTGGATGAGCCCACGCGTAAAAAAGTAATGGAACTTGTTAAAGGCGGAAGCGCAAGCGAAGTAGTATTGGAAGAAAAAATCGACAAAAACATTATTGGTGGATTTGTTTTACGTGTAGGAGATAAACAAGTAGATGCAAGTATTGCACGTAAATTGAATTTGTTGAAACGCAGCTTTAACGAGAATCCGTTTATCAAGGAATTTTAATCTAGAATAAATTAACAAAAAGAAGGAGCGACTAAAACTTCAACTTTTGACTTTATAACTTTAAACTTTTAACTTATTTAAAAATGGCAGAAGTAAAACCGGCAGAAGTATCTGCAATCTTAAGACAGCAATTATCAGGTTTCAAATCGGAGCAGGAATTAGAAGAAGTTGGAACCGTATTGCAAGTAGGTGATGGTATCGCTCGTATCTATGGACTTTCAAAAGTTCAGTCAGGTGAGTTGATCGAATTCGCAAGCGGATTAAAAGGAATTGTATTGAACCTTGAAGAAGACAACGTTGGTGCGGTTGTACTTGGTTCATCAAATGATATAAAAGAAGGTGATGTTGTAAAACGTACCGGTAAAATTGCTTCACTGCAAGTTGGTGAAGGAATGTTAGGCCGTGTTGTGGATACAATGGGTAACGCGATTGATGGAAAAGGGCCAATCACCGGAAAATTATACGAAATGCCATTGGAGCGTAAAGCACCCGGTGTTATCTATCGTCAGCCGGTTACGGAACCGTTACAAACAGGATTGAAAGCAATTGATGCAATGATTCCTATCGGTCGCGGACAACGTGAGTTAATCATCGGTGACCGTCAAACAGGTAAAACAGCGGTTGCGATTGATACCATCATTAACCAAAAAGAATTTTACGAAGCAGGCAATCCTGTATTCTGTATTTATGTTGCAATCGGACAAAAAGGTTCGACTGTAGCGAATATTCAACGAGTATTGGAAGAGAATGGCGCAATGCCGTATACAGTAATTGTAGCAGCAACAGCATCAGATCCAGCTCCGATGCAATTTTACGCTCCTTTCGCAGGTGCAGCAATTGGTGAGTTTTTCAGAGATTCAGGTCGTCCTGCATTAATTGTTTATGATGATTTGTCAAAACAAGCAGTTGCTTACCGTGAAGTTTCGTTGTTGTTACGTAGACCTCCGGGACGTGAAGCTTATCCGGGTGATGTATTCTACTTACACAGTCGTTTATTAGAGCGTGCTGCAAAAATCAACTCGAATGACGAGATTGCTAGAAACATGAACGACTTACCTGATTCTATTAAAGATATTGTAAAAGGTGGTGGATCGTTAACAGCTTTACCAATCATTGAAACACAAGCGGGTGACGTTTCTGCATACATTCCTACAAACGTAATTTCTATTACGGATGGACAAATTTTCTTGGAGTTAAACTTATTCAACGCAGGTGTTCGTCCCGCTATCAACGTTGGTATTTCTGTATCACGTGTGGGTGGTAACGCTCAAATTAAATCAATGAAAAAAGTGGCTGGGACATTGAAGTTGGATCAGGCACAGTACCGTGAGTTAGAGGCATTCTCTAAATTTGGTTCTGACTTAGATGCTGCTACAAAATCAGTATTAGATAAAGGTGCACGTAACGTGGAAATTTTGAAACAAGCACAGTTTTCTCCGGCACGTGTTGAGCAACAAATTGCAATTATTTATTGTGGAACAAAAGGATTATTGCGTAACGTTCCAATCAATAAAGTAAAAGAATTTGAAGCAGAATACATTGCATTCTTAGAAGCAAAACACAAAAATATTTTGAACGATTTAAAAGCAGGAAAATTCACTGACGAAATCACAAGCGTGTTGGAAGCAGTAGCAAAAGATTTATCTGCAAACTACAAGTAGGCCCATCTCGGCCTTCCCAAGGGGAAGGAGGGGCGGTTGCAAAAAACATAGAGATTAAAATAGTACGTAATTCCTTCCCTTTGGGGAGGTTAGGAGGGGCACCAAATGGCAAATTTAAAAGAGGTTCGTAACCGAATAGTATCCGTAAGTTCAACACAACAAATCACAAGCGCTATGAAAATGGTGAGTGCTGCTAAGTTGCGTAGAGCGCAAGATGCGATTACACAAATGCGCCCGTATGCAAGTAAGTTAAAAGAAATTCTTGAAAACTTAAGTGCAAGCTTGGATAGTTCGGATGGACAATATTCAAAACAGCGTCCTGTAAAAAATGTGTTGTTGGTTGTGATTACCTCTAACCGTGGATTGTGTGGCGGATTTAATGCAAACGTCTTGAAAGCCGCTAGCAAGTTGGCTCGCGAAGATTACAAGGGAGCAAACGTAAGTGTATTGTGTATCGGTAAAAAAGCAACAGACTTTTTTAAGAAAACAGAATACGGAATCATTGGTTCAGATATGCCTCGCGGTTTAAATGAATTGTACGATGACTTAACATTTGTGAATGTTGCACCAGTAGCGGAAAAAATCATGCAAGTATTTACAGATGGACAATTTGATAAAGTAGAATTAATCTACAATCAATTTAAAAATGCTGCAGTACAAATTACAACAACGGAGCAATATCTTCCGGTTCAACCGCCTGCAGTAACAGAGAAAAAACAATCAGGGGAATATATTTTTGAACCAAGCAAAGAATTTATCGTTGCCGATTTAATTCCTCGTTCATTAAAAACACAATTGTTCAAAGCATTATTAGATTCACACGCAGCTGAACATGGCGCACGTATGACATCTATGCACAAAGCAACTGATAACGCAGGATCATTAATTAAAGAATTAAAATTAACATACAACAAAGCTCGTCAAGCTGCTATTACAAACGAAATCTTGGAAATCGTTGGTGGTGCAGAAGCATTGGCTGGGTAGCCCCTCTCCGGCTCTCCCCCAAAGGAGAGAGAGTCGTTTGACAATAATGATTTGATTTGGTTTAAATCTAGTGGTCTTCAACAAAAAAGCTCCGAAAATATTTTCGGAGCTTTTTTGTTTCACAAAGTTTTCTTTCGGAGTAAGCCTCTAGGGCGGTAAAAATATCTTGTTTCGGAGTGTTTTAGTTGAAAGCAAAATCTTAAATTGAACTCAACTTGCTATTGCTAATCGACTCTCTGCCCTTTGGGGGAGAGCTGGAGAGGGGTATTTCACATCAACTTCTACATCCTCCGCCTTCGGCATCAACGCAGCTACTTTACTTTTATTTAATGCAGGAATTAATGTTGGCGCTATTTTGCCAATTGGTCGATACAATAATGATTCTTCTTTTGTCTTGAAAGAGATCATTGGATAGCTTTCTTCAATTGCATCCATTACAAAAATGACAACACTTAATATCATTGCAAATTTAAGAGCTCCAGCAATTGCTCCTCCAATTTTATTGACTGCACTCAGCGCTACACCTTCAACCATTTTTTGAATCATCTTGGCAACTAAAAAAACAAAGGCGATGATGATTAAAAAAGTAAGGGCAAAGGAAATGACAGGTAAATAAGGCGATTGCCAATCAAACCAAATAGATAATTTATTAGCAAAGTAATCAGAGAAATGAATACCACCCCAAACACCCAAGCCAAAAGCAACAACGGTGGCGGCTTCAATAATGAGTCCTTTGGTGAAGCCTTTGTAAAGCCCCCAAACCAATGGTACACAAATAATAATATCTATAAAATTCATTTACTATAAAGTTAATTGTTCGGCAATTCCCCCTTTGAAAAAGGGGGAGAGCGTTTGTAATAGCGATGGAAGGGGGATTTTTCCAGTGCAACTAATTTCTACCAATATACATCTACAAAGAAAGCCTGAAACGCGTTTAAAATATCCCATTTGGATAAAACTTATTAAAAACGAATTGTTCAATTACTCTAAATAATAGATTATGAAAAAATTACTACTCTCTTGTTTGCTTGTTTTTTCTAGTATTATCACATCATTTGCTACAGGACATACGGTTACAATAGCAGGTACGAATATTACCTGTAATGGAGTTTGCAATGGTTCTGCAACAGCAACCGTAAGTGGAGGTGTTGGTCCGTTTGACTACGATTGGGCACCAGGAAGTCCAGTTGGAGATGGAACACCAACAATGAGTGGGGTTTGTTCAGGAACGTATACTGTAACTGTAATTGATAACAGCGATCTGTCAACAGCATCAGCTACAATAGTGATTACAGAACCTACACTTTTAACCGTTGGTGCTTCGGGTTCTCCCGTTTGCGCAGGAAGTTGTACCACACTTTCTTTTACGGCCTCAGGCGGAACACCTTCATACACATATTCTTGGTGTTGTGGTTTATTTGGTCCTTCGCCAAGTGTTTGCCCAGCAAGTTCAACTTCGTATACTGTAACTATTACGGATGCTAATGGATGTGTCGCTACGGGAACAACAACAGTTACTGTTAATCCAATTCCTACAGTTACAGTAAATTCTCCAACAATTTGTTCAGGAGATAGCGCTACATTAACAGCTGGTGGAGCATTTACATATATTTGGAGCACAGGAGCATCCACAATGCCTTTAATTGTTAACCCAACGACTACCACATCTTATACGGTTACAGGAAGTTCTTTAGGGTGCACAAATTCGGCAGTTTCAACAGTAACGGTCAACCCTATTCCATCTGCACCAATAGCAGGAAGCAATTCTCCTGTTTGTGAAGGATCCCCATTGAACTTAACAGCTTCGCCAATTGGAGGGGCAACATATTCTTGGACTGGCCCCAATTCTTTTTCCGCTTCAATACAAAATCCTACAATTTTGAGTGCCTCTTCTTTAAATGTGGGAATATTTACTGTTACGGCTACAGTTGCAGGATGTACAAGTGTCGCGGGAACGACAAACGTTGTTGTAGACCCTACACCAACGTTTACAATGCCTTCTACTTACAGTATTTGTTCTGGCGCAACAGTATTAATAGGGAATTCGCCTACAGCAGGATATACATACAATTGGACCTCAAGTTCGTTCTTAAGTTCACCGACCATTTCGAATCCCGTATGCTGGCCCGCAACAACTATAACGTATACCTTAACTGTGACTGACGGAACAAGTGGTTGTACAACCGTGGTATCAACAACTGTTTTTGCAAGTGGACCAATTACTTCAGGAATTTCTTCTGTTAATACTACTGGATGTAGCACATGTGATGGAACAATTTCCGCTGCTCCAACAGGAGGATTGTGGCCATATACTTATTCTTGGGGATCTGCAACAATCACAGGTGTTTGTCCAGGAACATATTCTCTAACGATAACAGACACGGCTGGATGTACAGTTACAGATTCAACAACTATTTTCGCAAACAATGATGTAGTTGCTAACTTCACAATGGTTCCTGATTCTACAAACGCATATAATTTCTTTGCTTTCAATTCTTCAACAGGTACAGGAAATTCTTATGATTGGTCTTGGGGTGATGGCAGTCCAAATTCAACCTTAGCTTCTCCTTCTCATACTTATAGCGCAACCGGAACTATGACTGTTTGTTTAACAGCGGCTAGTTTTTTATGTGGTGCTGATACACTTTGTAAGCCCGTTAATGTCACAGGAACGCCATTAAGTTGCCTAGCATTATTTAATATTGCTGATGACACGTTGAATCCTGATCCCAATGCACATTACGTTTACAATTTATCTTTCGGTTCTACATTGACTTATTTGTGGGATTTTGGTGATGGAACAACATCAACCTCTGCAACTCCTTCACATGTTTATTCTGGAACTGGTCCTTACCTTTTGTGTTTGAGTGTTGATAACGGAGCGGGATGTACGGATATGTTTTGCGATTCTTTAATCTCTGCCGATTCCTTAAATCGCTCAAGCGGAATCATGCAATTGATGGTATACGATGTTCCTCCATTTCAAGGATTGACAACAGGAGTGTTAGATCACATGAATGAAGCATCTGTTTCGGTTGCTCCAAATCCGTTTAGTGATGTTACCGTTTTTGAAATTAAATCAAGCGGCTCAGATGTTTATTCTTTTGAACTGACAGATGTGTTGGGTAAAAAAGTAAGATCGATGAATGGAATAACGGCTAAACAATTTGAAATATCCAGAAACGGATTAGAAAACGGAATTTATTTCTACAAAATTTATAGCTCCGAAAGCATCATTGGTGTTGGGAAAGTAGTAATTAAATAAAAACAATAACGTATGAAAAAAATTGCAACACTTATTTTTACATTTTTTATTTTAAATGTACAATCGCAAAACAATAGTTTTTATTCTATCGAATCGGAATATACAACAACCTTTGGTTATCGGTATTTTTTTGATAAAACAAATCCGTCAACAGGCTTGTCAACACAGCTGAGCCAACTTCCCATTGCAGGATATTATTTAGGGTCTAAGTTTTTCAACTGCTATGGAAATTATGTTTTTTGCGGAGTGGACTCGTCTACAACCAGCGCTCCATTTCTATATAAGCTATATGAGATCGATACACTTGGTAATATAGTGCGCACTCTGCCTCTTTCGAGTGCAACCGGCAATAGCCCTGATTTGATACACTTTAACAGATCGTTCAGTTCTCAAATGTATTATGGTATAAAATGGACCGGTGGCGATGTGCGCCAATATGTAAGTATAGATCCACTTTCAGGAGCAATAAATATTTTGGCCAGTATTACTATACCTTATCATTCTGTTACCCCGATCTCAGTGATGGCTCCCGGGAATAATTTTTATTTTCTGGAACAAAATAACATGTCAGGAAATAGAATACTTTATAAAGCGGATTATACAAGTGGTGCGATCACAGCCACCGATAGCGCATTAGCGCCCAATGATATTGTGAATCTTGTTTATGATTGTATACAAGATTCTGTTGTTGGCTTTTATTGCCCTTTTCCTTACAATGTGAATGGCGCAGAATGGGTTAAAATTAATAATGTAACAGGAAAGCTGCGTAACACAGGAACAATTTTTTCGAGCGTTGCTGGTAGCTTTTATTCAACAGGATTTACAATTCTGAACGAAGGAAATTATTATGCAAAAACATATTCTAATGTTGGAACCATGTTTGATCCGGCATCTGTTTCGGGTGCATCATACACCCCATTTGCTACTTATTTAAATCCTCTTGATTTGAAACTAATCTCTTCCCCTGAAAAACATTGCATAAATTATTATACATGTTCTTCTCTGTCGGTAGGCGAAACGGTTTCAGAAAATGAAAGTATCACAGTATATCCGAACCCATTTGCAGAGAACACGACATTTGTAATAGAATCTGATAAATTAAATGAAATGTATTCCTTCGAACTAACAGATGTATTAGGCAAAAAAGTAAGATCAATAAACGGAATTACTGCTAAGCAATTTGAAATTTCCAGAAATGGGCTAGAAAACGGGATTTATTTTTATAAAATTTATAGCTCCGAAAGCACTATTGGTGTTGGGAAAGTAGTAATAAAGTAACTAAAGACTAAAAATAAATTTGGAGAATTAGAAAATTGTCACTTATATTTGCGCAACAATTAGAAACAATGAACAACAACTTTACATATACGTTAACTTCTTCAAACAGCTCAATGATGTGCTGTATGATGTGTGCGTATTAATGGAAAGCCTGTTGTAAAACATATATTTTAAATCACATTTAAAAGGCTTTCCAGAAACGGGAAGCCTTTTTTCATTCTCCCTCTCCTTTGGAGAGGGTTGGGGTGAGGTCAAAAAAACTAACAAAACGATGACAACAATTTTTAATTTTCAATTTTTAATTTTCAATCTCACAATGTGTATGTGTTGTATGATGCTCCTGCGAATGCGGAACGTAATCACTATGCACAATTGTAAACGATAAAAACAATTAAAGCAAAATGAAAGCCCTTCCGCAGCAATGTAGAAGGGCTTTTTTAATGCGGCTTATTGAAAATTAGCCGCATTTATCCCGACAAAAGTCGGGATCTAAAAAACACAGCATACCAAGGAACAAATTAACTATTGAACTAAAATAACATGAAAAGTTTTCAAACAGAAATAGAAGATGCTCTAGTACAAAAAGACATCATTGAATTAGAACAAAAAATTCGTGCTTTCCGCGAAGGAACATTGAACGAAGATAAATTTCGTTCGCTGCGATTGGCTCGTGGAGTATACGGACAAAGGCAGCAAGGCGTTCAGATGATTCGTATCAAATTGCCTTTTGGAAAAGTAACAGGAAAACAATTGTTGCGCATCGCAGATATTTCAGATGAATATTCAAATGGAAACTTGCACTTAACAACTCGTCAAGATGTTCAAATTCACTATGTGAGCTTGGATAGAACTCCTGAATTGTGGGCAAAATTGGAACAAGATGACATCACCTTGCGTGAGGCTTGTGGAAATACGGTCCGCAATATCACTGCGTCTGCAGTAGCGGGCATCGATCCCAAAGAACCATTTGATGTTTCTCCTTATGCTCAGGAATTGTTTAAATACTTTTTGCGTAAACCATTCGGACAAGAATTAGGAAGAAAATTAAAATTTGCTTTTTCTTCCAACGATGATGATACCGCCTACACTTTTATGCACGATTTAGGATTTATTCCTAAAGTAAAAATTGTAGATGGTAAAATCACAAGAGGCTTTAAAGTGCTTGTTGGTGGAGGATTGGGGGCACAACCCTTTTTAGCTAAAACAGCATTTGAATTTTTGGAAGAAGATCAAATTGTTCCCTTTACAGAAGCGTTGATTCGTGTTTTTGACAGACATGGTGAAAGAGCAAGTAGACACAAAGCAAGAATAAAATATTTGGTAAATAAAATTGGAATAGATGAAGTATTGAGATTGGTGGCTGAAGAACGCTTAGCATTGGGCTATTCATCGTTTCCGATTAACTACGATGCCGTGCCATTCAAACAAAACACTTCATCCACATCGTTTACAACATTTAAAATAAGTGACAATATAAAGTATCAAGATTGGTTAAAAACAAATGTATTTGAGCAAAAGCAGCAAGGCTTCTATGGTGTGAACATTAAAATTCTGTTAGGGAATATTAGTTCACACACGGCACGCGAGTTAGTTAGTTTAGTTAATACCTATGCAGCAGACGATATCCGCGTGACGATTAATCAAGGTTTGTTGTTGAAATTTGTTTCGAAAGAAGCTTTGCCTGCTTTGTTCAGAGCATTAGACAAGTTGAATCTTGCGGAGCCGGGATTTGATAGTGTTGCCGATATAACGGCTTGTCCGGGGACCGATACTTGTAATTTGGGAATATCCAGCAGCACAGGAATCGCGAAAGAGTTAGAAAGAGTGGTGAAAGAAGAATTTCCTGAATTACTTTTTAACAACGATATCAAAATAAAAATTAGTGGCTGTATGAATTCTTGTGGGCAACACAGTTTAGCGCAAATTGGATTTCATGGAAGTTCTTTTAAAAATGGAACAGCAGTAGTTCCTGCTCTGCAATTGGTTTTGGGCGGTGGTGTTGTTGGAAACGGGGAAGGAAGAATTTCTGAAAAAATTATTAAAGTTCCGAGTAAACGCGGTCCAGCTGTATTAAGAACACTGTTAAATGATTTTGAAAAGAATGCAGTAGAAGGGGAATATTTTAATAATTATTACGACAAACAAGGGAAAGATTATTTCTATAAATTATTAAAACCACATGCCGACAACAGCACCTTATTGCCCGAAGAGTATTTAGATTGGGGGCATACAGAAGAATTTAAAACAGAAATTGGAGTGGGAGAATGTGCCGGAGTAATGATTGATTTAGTAGCGACTTTGATTTTTGAAGCAGAAGAAAAATTAGATTGGGCAGAAAATTCATTTTCTGAAAATTTGTTTGCAGATAGCATTTATCACAGTTATGCAACGATTATCAGTGGAGCAAAAGCATTGTTGTTGGGGAAAAGTTTGAAGACTAACACGCAAAATGACATCATTAATGATTTTGAGAAGCATTTTGTAAGTTCAGGAGACATTAACTTAGCTGGGGAGTTCAGAGCATTTGTTTTACAAATCAACCAAAATGAGCCATCAAAAACATTTGCTCAACAATATTTAAATGATGCAACACAATTTATTAAACAAATTAGTGCATTTAGAGAAAGGGAGCGCACTTCGACTCCACTCGGTGTAACGCCCTAATAGTGAACGTTTGCATTCAACCGTCAGTCTGAGCATTCTGCGTTGAAGCAGACATATCGAAGACAAGGTATTGACAAACATGAAAGAAATGAAACCACAGTATATAAACCATATAAAATTTGAGATTTGTTGTTGTCAGCACTTATAAAAACTAACAATCAGACAAATCCATACTAAACAATTAAAAACATAGAAATAATGAGCAAAGAAAATAAAACACCAAAACTAACTCTTGTAGGCGCAGGTCCAGGAGATATTGATTTAATTACCGTTAAAGGCGTTGAAGCTATTGGCTCCGCAGATGTAATCTTATACGATGCATTGGTAAATCCCGAACTTTTAAAATATGCACCCATTGATGCACTGAAAATATATGTCGGAAAACGAAACAACAATCATGCGTATACGCAAGAACAAATCAATTCATTAATTGTGGATTATTCTTTTACATACGGACACGTGGTTCGGTTAAAAGGAGGTGACTCGTTTGTATTCGGAAGAGGGTACGAAGAGCTCGCGCACGCAAAATTGTTTAACATAGAAACGGAGGTTGTCCCCGGAATATCAAGTTCAATAGCTATTCCGGAGCTACAAGGAATTCCAGTCACTAATAGAGGAACGAGTGAAAGTTTTTGGGTAATCACAGGAACAAAGAGTAACGGGCAACTTTCTGAAGACATAAAACTGGCAGCTAAGTCGACTGCAACGGTGGTTATTTTAATGGGATTAAATAAGTTGAAAGAGATAGCGGATATATTTATTAAAGAAGGGAAAAACGATACAGCCATTGCACTTATTCAAAATGGTTCTCTTCCATCTGAAAACCTTGCTTTGGGAACCATTGAAACAATAGTGCAAATAGCTAAAGAAGAAAGAATAGGAGCCCCGGCAATCATTGTAATAGGTGATGTTGTAAAGCTTCACGAATCTTTTCCGATAAGTTTAACCGATTGGAAGTATTTGTTGAACTAAATGAAGCGAAGTGTTTTTATTTTCTGCCTTCTTTTTTCAATTTATATAAATGTGAATGGACAAAAGGCAATTGCTCACAATAATCTGGTTTGGTTTGGCGACTTTGCAAAAGGCAAGCTGAATGATAAGTGGAGCATCTATTTTGATTTTGGTTTCAGGCGAACACACTGGCTTAATAAATGGAGTCAGATTCTTGTTCGTCCCGGAATCACTTATAATCTAAACAGCAATGTGAGTGCAACTGTTGGAGTCGCCTATTTTAGTCACTATACGCCTACTTACATTCGGCCGGAATACAGAGGTTGGCAGCAACTTTTGTTTTCCGAAACATTTGGAAGAGTGAAAGTAAACCATCGTTTGAGGGCAGAACAGCGCTTTATTCAAAAGGCAGCTGCAAATGTGCTAATCGAGGATTACAGTTATAACAATCGTTTTCGTTATCAGTTGTCGCTGCAGTTTGCCTTGAACAGAAAACTAATTGAAAGCAAAACACTTTATCTGGCCATTTCTGATGAAGTGCTTATCAATAGTGGAAAGGAGATAGTTAACAACTATTTTGATCAGAACAGACTTGCGATTGGAGTGGGCTTTAACCTGAATGAGCGATTAAACATATTGGTTTCCTATATGAATGTGTTTGTTCAAAAACCAAAAGTAGATAGTTTTGAAAGCAATAATGTGTTGGTTCTCAATCTGTATCACAATTTCGATTTAAAGAGGAAAAACAATAAAAACAACAATTAATCATAATTTAAAGAGTGTTTAGTCTTATCAAAGTGATTTAATACAATATTTAAACAATAATTAAGCAATAAAATTTATAGAAATTAACATTGTTTCAACAAAAAAACCCACAAAAAACCTATTTTCGCACTATTATGAGTAAAAAGGCATCAACCAACCATTTATTTCCTGTCTTCTTCAAATTAGAACGTCTTCACGTTTTGATTGTAGGAGGCGGGAACATTGGTTTGGAAAAGATTTCAGCGGTTTTGAATAATAGTCCGGATGCAGAAGTGACATTGGTGGCAAGACGGGTATTGCCCGATATTAAAGCATTTCAGGAGAAATCAACAAAATTAATTATCCTGGAAAAGGCGTTTGAAGTTACTGATTTAGACGGGAAAGATTTGGTAATAGCGGCAACAGGCGACAGAGCAATAAGTGAATTGATTCGTGAAGAAGCAACAAAACGTAAAATATTAATCAATGTAGCAGATACACCTGATTTGTGTGATTTCTATTTGGGTTCCATCGTTCAAAAAGGAGATTTAAAAATTGCGATATCTACCAACGGTAAATCACCAACTTTAGCAAAACGCTTGAAAGAAGTCTTTAATGAAGCATTGCCGGATGATACTCAAGAAAGCATTGAGAATTTGAACAAATTCCGCAATCACTTAAAAGGAGATTTTGCTCAAAAGGTAAAAAAGCTGAATGAAGTGACATCCATTCTTAATGCCGAAAATAGTTTAGCAGCACTTCAACCGCATTTGGCGATTGAAAAAACAAAAAAACCTTTTTACAAACAACCGAAAGTATTGTTGACTTATTTTTTAGCAGCACTTTCTTTAATGATTGTAGGGCATATCCTTTTTTCTTTTATTCCGCTTTCGCTGATAGGAAATTCCGCTGTGAATTTGTTTAGTTCTTTGGATGAAACGGTGCTGTATTTTATTTTGGGTGGATTTATTGCACAAATGGTGGATGGCTCATTGGGAATGGCTTACGGAGTTACAGCAACCACCTTTTTATTATCGTTTGGCATTTCTCCGGCTGCCGCAAGTGCAAGTGTGCACGCATCGGAAATATTTACAACAGGTGCATCCGGGTTGATGCATTTGAAATTCAAAAACGTAAATACAAAGCTGTTTAAACACCTATTAATTCCCGGGGTGATTGGTGCAATTATCGGAGCCTATGTTCTTTCCTCTTTTCAAGATTATGGTTACATCATAAAACCAATTGTATCGGGCTATACTTTAATTCTTGGAATTGTAATTATTGCTAAAGCGATAAAAAAAATAAATGAGAAAAAGAAAATAAAACGAATTGGTGCTTTGGCATTTATTGGTGCTTTCCTCGATTCCATTGGTGGGGGAGGTTGGGGCCCAATCGTTTCTTCTACTTTAATAGCTCGCGGAAGATCATTCAGATACACCATTGGCTCGGTAAACTTGGCCGAGTTTTTTATTACACTCGCAAGCTCGATTACTTTTTTTACGCTTATCGGAATGCAGCATTGGTCAGTTATTATTGGATTAATCATTGGCGGAACAATTGCAGCACCAATCGCAGCGTATATGACTTCGAAAATTCCCGTGAGGGCCGGATTGATATTTGTAGGAATTGTGGTAGTAATCGTAAGTTTGCGTAATATTTGGGTAAGTATTTTATAATGAATTTAGACGAATTAAATAAAAAGTATTTGTTGCTTAGTCCGGAAGCACGTATTCAAGAGCTATACAAAGATTTTGGTAAAGTGCTGTTTACATCTTCTTTCGGTACAACAGCGGCTTTTTTATTGCATCTGTTTCACAAAGTAAAGCCCAATGAAACCGTTTATTTTTTAGATACCACTTACCACTTTAATGAAACAATCGAATACAAAGAAGCTTTAACAAAACTCTTAAACTTAAAAGTAATTGACGTAAAACCAGAAGAATGGAAAAACAATTTCACAAATCAAGATAAAACCTGGAACTCTGACCCCGACTTGTGTTGCTCCATTAATAAAGTAGAACCAATCGAAAAGATAAAAGTAGATTTTGATGTTTGGGTATCCGGACTAATGGCGGCACAGAATATTCACCGGCAAAGTTTTAAAGTGTTTGAACAAAAAGACGACATCTTGAAATTTTATCCATTGATAGATCAGAATGAAAAAATTGCAAAGGAGTACATGACAAAAAATAATCTGCCGGAACATCCTCTTCTTTCACAAGGATATAGCTCAGTTGGCTGTTTTCATTGTACCGTAGCAGGAAAAGGAAGAAACGGAAGATGGGTGAATAAGTCGAAAACGGAGTGCGGGTTGCATTTGTAAATTTTAGAATTTTAGAATTTTTGATTTGTAGAATTATCACAAACTAAAATTGGAATCAATTGCTAATAAAGGACATTAATTGGGTGGGGCGAAACCATTCTAATAAAGTAATTTCGCAAAAATTAACAACGTAGTTAGAAAGATTCTAAAATTCTAGAATTCAAAAACGCTAAAATTAGATTATGGGAAACAAAAACATTACAATAGGATTATTTGGCTTTGGCTGTGTTGGACAAGGATTGTACGATGTGTTAAATCATTCGCAAGGATTAAAAGCAACGATCGAAAAAATTTGCGTGAAGGATAAAAATAAAAAAAGAAAAATTGACACTTCTCTTTTTACCTATGATAGAGAAGAAATTTTAAAACGCAACAACTTAAATGTAATTGTTGAGCTTATTGATAATGCTGACGAAGCATTTGCTATTGTTAGAGATGCAATGAACAATGGAGTGAGTGTGGTGACTGCAAACAAAAAAATGTTGGCCGAGAATTTTACAGAGTTGTATCAGTTGCAAGAAAAAAACAATGTTGCATTAATCTATGAAGGTTCGGCAGGAGGAAGCATTCCAATTATTCGTAATCTGGAAGAATATTACGACAATGAATTACTAAGTAGTGTTAAAGGAATTTTAAATGGAACGTGTAATTACATTCTTACTAGAATGGAATTGGAAAATAAGGATTATGGAGATGTATTGAAAGATGCCCAAATCAATGGTTTTGCAGAGAGCGATCCGTGGTTAGATGTTGCAGGGTTTGATACAAAATTCAAGACATTGTTATTGACGGTTCATGCTTTTGGAATTGTTTTAAAACCGGATGATATTTTTAATACCGGAATTCAAAATATTAGTTACGATGATATTTTATATGCCAAACAAAGAGGCTTGCGAATAAAAATGTTAGGTGTTTCACAAAAGGTAGGTGATAAATTTAGAGCGTACTCCATTCCGCATTTTGTTGATAGAGAAAGTGAATTGTATAACGTGCTGTACGAATATAATGCCGTAGAAGTAGAAGGAGCATTCTCTTGTAAACAAACATTTGTAGGAAAGG
This sequence comes from uncultured Chitinophaga sp., assembly GCA_964456225.1. GTDB lineage: Bacteria > Bacteroidota > Bacteroidia > 2-12-FULL-35-15 > 2-12-FULL-35-15 > 2-12-FULL-35-15. The sequence continues at coordinate 27,686 of CAYWAV010000018.1, forward strand.
GAGCTGGAAGCCATCCAACTGGAAGTGCAGTGTTATCTGACATTTCCGCTTTAACGTATGATTATAAATATGCTTATAAAAAGTTAAAAAAAGCATTGAATGGGAACAATAAAATTGAGGATGGAATAAAACAAATTGAATATGATTTCCCGATTAAATTATACATCCGTTTTCAAAACAGAGAAGAATTAAAAGACCTGGAGATACTTTCTGTTGAAGAGGAATATAAATCGACACATACTAATTACATAATAGCGAACGTCAATTTTAATTCCTTGTTCAATATCTTCAACAAAAGAGATAATAAATTGTTTATTTGTGCTATTTAATAGCGTACATTTAAAAAGATAGTTCCCTCGCAAACGTCATCCCGTGCTACGACACGGGATTTCACGATATTAAGCAGTGTTTTTAACAGGCAGATCCCGTGTCGTAGCACGGGATGACGGTCTGAAAAGGAACAGGTCTCCGAAAGGGCGAAGAATAATCGCAACATTTAAACTTATTTAACACTCAATGGTCGAATACCCAATTCGACAAGTGCTTTAATTCGTATTTTTGTCGCGAAACAATTGAATCCCCGTGCCTTTTAAAAAAGCAGTATTTTTTATTTATTTAGTTTCATTTTCAGGATTTGCCTTCTCTCAAAACAAGCAATTTCCTGGAGGAGAAAATGTTCCTGCCATTGGCAAAATAAAAGGAATTATTATTGACGAAAAAAACAAACAAGCGGTTGAATTTGCAACAGTAGCATTGTTCAAACTAAAGGACTCTACATTAGCAGGAGGAATGGTTGCAGGAAGCAAAGGTGATTTTCTTCTTTCAGAAATACCTTTCGGTCGATATTTTCTCAAAATAAATTTTATTGGATATAAGCAGTTGATCATTGACACCATCGCTATTCGCCCGAAACAAACCGAATTGGACTTGGGCCAAATAAAATTAAAAGCAAGTGCTGAACAATTGGGAGAAGTAGAAGTGACTTCTGAAAAAAGCACTTTACAACTGGGGATAGATCGAAAAATATTCAATGTTGAAAAAAGCATTGTAAGTGAAGGAGGCTCTGCATCGGATGTTTTACAAAGTATTCCAAGTGTTTCAGTAGATATTGATGGAAATATCAGTATGCGTGGAAGTGGAAATGTGACCGTTTTAATTGATGGAAAACCATCAGGACTAACAGGCTCAAGTCGAGCGGCAATTTTACAGCAAATTCCTGCTAGCAGCATCGAGAGTATAGAACTTATTACAAATCCTTCCGCGAAATATGATCCTGATGGAATGTCAGGAATCATAAATGTGATTACAAAAAAGAATAAACTAAATGGATTTAACGGTTCGGTGTCTGTTGGCGTTGGAACAAGAGACAAATACAATGCATCTGCTGCAATCAGTTACCGAAATTCAAAAGTGAATGTATATGCCAATTATGGATTTCGTTCCAATAATAGAACAGGAAGTGGCTCTACTTTGCGACAAAATTTTTTATCAGACACCACTTTTTTCCTTAGACAAAATTCCAGTTCATTGAATAAAAGTATTTCACACAACGTGAAAGGAGGAGTCGATTTTTATTTGAATGATAAAAATACAATTGGGTTGTCTGTACTGTATAATATGGGTTTGGAGAGTAGCAATGAAATGGCGAACTATTTGGAATCAGACAATAATGACATTACTTCAGCCGGTTATTCACGTGATATAGAAACAAGCGACACTCCAACAAATATTGATTACAACCTGAATTATAGAAAAACATTTACAAAACCTAAACAAGAATTTGCAGTTGATGTTTCTTATTCGGATGCTAAGGGAACTAAGAACGAAAAGTATACAGAAAGAAACTACATACTAAAGTATGAGCCTAAAAACACAAGTCCATTCAAACAAAAAACAGAAAATGTGTCCCTAAACAATATCATTACAGTTCAAGTGGATTATGTACAACCACTAAAAAATCAAATGAAATGGGAGATTGGTGGAAAAACCACGATGAGAAATATTGGAAGTAATTTTACATCGAATGTTTATGATTATACCTACAATGATTTTATTTTAGATACCAATACAAGCAACAATTTTGTTTATACGGAAAATATTTATGCTGCATATTCAACATTTTCTGGAACAATTAAAAAATTCGGTTATCAGCTGGGTTTGCGTGCTGAACAAGCAAATACGACATCTAACTTAATTACTACCGAAGAAGAATTTATAAATAACTATTTTAAATTATTTCCTTCTGTTCATTTGTCTCAAAAATTAAAAAAAGAGCAAGAGCTTCAACTCAGTTACAGCAGAAGAATAAACAGACCCAATTCCAGAAATTTAAACCCTTTTAAAGATTTCTCTGACCCTTACAACATTCGTTATGGAAACCCTTATTTAAAGCCTGAATACATTAATTCATATGAGTTGAGTTATATGAAATATTTTAAGAAAGGAGTGTTGACAACAACAGCGTATTTTCGTCAAACAGATGGCGTGATTCAGCGATACAAAATTATTTCTGATAGCACTATTTCATACATCACCTTTATCAACCTAGATAAATCACAATCTTACGGATTGGAACTTATCATTAAGGCGGACATAACAAAATGGTGGAACGTTACTTTTAGTGCAAATGGTTTCCAAACAAAAATTGATGGAGGAGCACAAGCAGATTTACAAAACGAAAATTTAAGCTACATTGTTAAGGTGTTGTCCAATATGAGAGTTTGGAAAAACATGGATATTCAGTTTACTACAAATTATATGGGGCCTACAGCAACGTTGCAAGGGGAAGTAAAACAAATGTTTTGGATGGATATTGGATTTAAAAAGGAAATATTTAAAAATGCAAGTTTGAGTTTGAACATTACTGATATAACAGATACACGCATATTTCAAATTGTTGGAAATAATGATCCAGTATTTTATCAAGAGATGAACCGTAAACGCGAATCAAGAGTTGCCACACTTACATTTAGTTACCGTTTTGGCAAAATGTCGGAGACAAGAAAATCTCGCCCAGACAGGCAAAACAATGGAGGATTTGATGGTGGTGGCGGAGATATGGGGATGTAATATTTCTTTTAATCCTTGTATGAAAAATAAATTATCTTCGTGAAATGAAGTTTCACATTTTAATAATTTCACTTTTTCTCGGAATTCACTCTCTTTTTTCTCAGCAACCGGCCTATTTTATTTTAGGAGAGAATGAATTTGAAGGGGTTCAAATTTACGATGTCATCCAAGACAATGAACTTAATTACTTGTTTGCAACAGACCAAGGTTTTTATAAATACGATAGTTATACATTTGAAAAGCTAGAATGCTCGGAAATGAAAGGATTGTCTGCTTTTGGTTTTGTAAAAAATAGTGAGGGCACTATTTTCTGCTACAATTTAAACAGCCAGATTTTTAAGATAGAGAAAAATGTATGTTCCGTATTTTATGAGTTAGAGGATACAGAAAGATCGAGTGATGTATATCTTTCTGTTACTGCTGATAACAATTTACTCGTATTGTCAAAAACGGCTTTATTGTTTGATCGATATGGGAAGAAAATAAATATTAAATGTGCGCCTCCCAATTATTATGGTTTCCCTTTTCTTACTTATTCCGGAATAACAATTTCTCATATATCTGATTTGGATTCATTATTAATATTAGATAAGAATACCATTAGATTTGTTCCAATTATTAATCACTCCGAAAAAATCAAAGGAGTGTTGAAATTTTTCAGAATTAACAAAAAAACGTATGCGATTAGTACTGCCGGAAAAGATTTGTATTTCTTTAATGAAACAACATTTGAGTTACAAAAGGTCGCTAGAGAATCATTAATAGAGAGCAATGAGTTTTTTCGTTTTTATATCGAGAATAACCAACTTTGGTTAGCAGGGACTAGATCCGGTGTAAGGAATACTAGCGACATAAAAAAGAATCAACTTTCTGAAATAATGTATTCGGATTATTTGATTGCTGATGTTTATAAAGATAATGAAGGGAATTTGCTCTTAAGTACATTCAATAATGGTGTTTTCGTTGTTCCAAATTGTGAGATTCCCGATGTGTTGCCCTCTTTGCAAGGACAATCTGTAGTGAGTATTGAGCAAGACAATGATTTTGGAATATTGATGGGTACCCTTCAGGGTCAACTTTTGTCTTTTCAAAAAAATCAATATAAGGTATTGTCAAATAATGGCAATCGACCACTTCAAGCAGTGTACAGTTGGCCAAATTTTCCTTATATCATCTTTGATGATGGTCAGGTAAAAGCATATAATAAAAAGTCAGGGAAACTGACGGTATTATTATCTGGATCGTTGAAAGATGCAACTTTGGTAAACGAAAAAAGTGTTTGCCTTGCCCTCAACACAAGTATTTGTAAAATTACAATTGATGGCGAGGATTCCTTTAAAAGGGAAAATTCTCAATCCTTTAAAATTCGAACTTATTCAATTGAACAAGAACCGACAACGAAGAGTATTTTTATTGCAACCTCTGAGGGATTGAAAATTTTGAAAACAGATCTGTCAGTAGAAAATGCAACCTATAGAAATGAAATATTGTTTGCTAATGATATTGCTCTCGATGCTCAATCTATATACGTTTCAACAAAAAGCAATGGGATTGTCGTTTTTAAACAAGATAAAGCTGTTCAACAAATTATCCCAATATTAAATCAAAAACCAGTAGAGGTTCACAAGTTGGTTGTGCATGGCAATCAATTGTATACCCTTTCTTCCGAAGGCTTTGTTGTATTTGATAAAAATGGATTGGTATTAATTCAACTTAATAAAGTACAAGGGTTTTCAACAAATAAAATTTTTGATTTTGAAATCATCGACAATCAGGTTTGGATTAGTCATTCAAAAGGAGTTCAAAAATTATCGATTAATCAATTAAAGAGCAACAAGGAGTCGCCATTAATCAAAATAACAAAAATTGAAGTAAATGATCGACAGATAATCGGACTAAATGCTCAAACGTTCGACAATGATCAACGAAAATTCCGGTTTGTAATTTCTTCACCTACACTCAGAAATAAGGAGAATATAAAGTATCATTATAAACTGCTTGGATATGAAGAAAGGTGGGTGACTAGCAATTATACAGAAAACGAAATTGTTTATAATGGCTTAGGTCCTGGCACCTATACGTTTGTGATTAAGGTAGAAAACAGTGGTAAAATCAGTGAACCAATTTCGTATTCTTTTTCAATTTTATCTCCTTTGTATTTAAGATGGTGGTTTATAATTGGAACAAGTTTGCTTGTGATTTTAATCATCACGTTGATATATCGTTACATGCTTAATTCTCAGAGAAAAAAATCAGAAATGATTAACGAACTTAATTTTTCAAAACTTACAGCCATCCAATCACAAATGAACCCGCATTTTATTTTTAATGCATTGAATTCTATTCAAGATTTAGTTTTGAAGGGGGATATCGATAATTCATACACATTTATTACAAAATTTTCAAATTTAATAAGACGTACTTTAAACTATTCGGATAAAGATTTTGTGGATTTTGAGCAAGAAATAAAATTGTTGGAATTATATTTATCACTTGAAAAATTGCGATTTAAAAAGGAATTAGATTATACAATAACAATCGATAATAGTGCCGACATTATGATTCCCCCTTTGTTGATTCAGCCTTTTATTGAAAACGCATTGGTGCACGGATTGCTCCATAAAGAAGGAAGCAAAAAACTGTCGATTCACTTTCAAGTGAAGGAATCACTTATTTGTGTGATTGAAGACAATGGAGTTGGAAGGGAAAAAGCAAAGGCAATCAAAATCAGACAGCGTTCTGAACATGAATCATTTTCTGGGAAGGCAATTCTTAAGCGGTTTGAAATTCTGAGCAGTGTTATGAACAGCAAATTCGGATATGAATTCGAAGATTTATATGATAACGGTTTAGCTAGCGGAACAAGGGTTGTTATAACCATACCTGTAAAACATAAATTTTAGTCTATTCCTGAATGAAAAGTGCTGGTTCCTAAATTTTATATGGAAAGAACAAATATGTCTAGTAGATTTGCAACAAATGAATAAGGTCAGAGCCATATTAGTAGACGATGAGGAAAGTGCAAGAGATGTGCTTCAAAACCTTTTACTACGATTTTGTCCGGATGTTGAGCTGATTGCCAAGTGTGAAAATGTTTTAGAGGCGGTAGAAGTTATCAAAAAGGAAAAACCAGATTTGGTTTTTTTAGATATTGAGATGCCCAATTATGCTGGATACGAATTGGTTAATTTTTTTCAAAAAATAGATTTTGAAATTATTTTTGTTACAGCGTATGATCAATATGCTGTTCGTGCTTTTGAAACTGCTGCAATTGATTATTTATTAAAACCAATTGACATCGACCGATTGAAAAGAGCAATCACCAGAGTTCAAACGCAACATAATTTAGAACAGCAAGCACAACGTTTATTGTTACTAAGTAATACCCTTGAAAATAAACAACTCAAAAGTATTGTAGTAAGTGATAAAGGGCAGCAGCACATTGTTCCAATTGAAACAATTATTGCTATAGAAGCTCAAGAGTCTTATTCTTTTGTGCATACAACCGATAAAAGATACACAGTAAGTAAAAACTTAAAACATTTCGAAACCATTTTTTCGGAAAACAGATCTTTTATACGTGTTCATAAATCATGGATAATAGCAAAAGAACACATTCTTAATTATTCAAAAGCAGAGCTTTCTATTAACCTTTCTAACGGACTATCAGCGAAACTTTCCAAGTATAAAAAAGTTGAGTTTGAGGAGGCCGTAACGGCTTAAGTCCATTCCTAAACTAAATTGGCTGTTACTGAAATAAGCCAATAATGATAGCTATTCTCGACTATGTTTGCTTCCGTAAATATTATACAGGGATGAAACAAGCGTTTATTATGGTGATTTTTGCTCTTACTCCATTTGTTGTAAAAGCTCAGGAAAGCCAAAACACAGAACTATCAAAATTAGCTTCTGGTAATTTCACAGTTAACAAAGTCATTGAGAACGGAAGCAACTTCAAGTTTGAAGTAGCAGCTAAGCAATGGCCTATTAGCTTTAAAAAAGAAGGAGATAACTTTACAGAAGTAGTTGTAAACAGAGCCGGAATTATTGAAGAAAAATACCAAGCTGATTTACCCGGATATCCGGCCTATTTTAAATCAGAAACAAGTGAAACTGCTGTAACGGCAATAGACAAAAAAATTTACTATTATACTTGGAGTATAAAAACGGGTGCTAGTATAAAATATATATTCTCCGAATCAAAGGTTAAGAATTATGCTGATGAAAAGGCAACCTTAGATGAGTATAGAACTAAAATTAAAGAGCTTCAAACAACAACTCGAACTCAACGAGTGGAACAAAATGCAGCCCTTTTGGCAAAACAGGAAGAAGAGAATACACTTAACGGCAAAACAATCAAATCAATCAATGTTGTTCCCGTAACTCAACCTACAGTAGTTGGTTTATTAAGCATTATTGGTATTGGTGTTGAATTTACTTTGGATAACGGAAAAGTTTTAAAAACAAAAAACTTAGGTGGATTTACTCCTTACACCGATTTTGAAGTAGAAGTTAGCGGAGGAGATTTTGCGGGAGGAGATTTTAAAGTAGCGAGTGATAGCAGAAAAATTCCTGGAGATAAAATTGAAGTTACTGTTTGGTCAAAGTATGATGCAAAAAAAATAAAAGGAAAATACACATGTCCTGCAAATTACAAAACGGATGTGAATTACTATTTTTCAGGAAGCTCTGGTGCTTCAGGAAGAGGCGGCACTGTTGGTTATACCATAAATGGAAAAAACGGTGCTGATGGAAAGAGTATAAATGTTTCCGTAACAGCAATGCAATTGAATGGTGAGCAAGTATACAAAATTGTGATTACTGACGCTTATTCAGGAAGTGTTATCACAGAAGCTAAAATGAATACAAATTATACTTTGAACATAAATGCAAATGGTGGCAATGGTGGAAGTGGCTCTGTAGATTTTGGAAATGGAGGAGGCGGAGGAGATGCTGGTAATGGAGGAAATGTAGTTGTTTCGGGAAGTGGTGCCGCATCCATAAAAATTAGTGTGACAAATAATGGTGGAACTGGCGGAGTTGGTGGAAAAGCAAAAACACAATCGTATTCTCCAGGACTAAATGGTAGCAATGGTAGTAAAGGAATATTCAGTAAGTAATATTAATAAAACAATTAAATTTTAACAAAAAAACAAAAAACTCCCATGAAAAAAACGAACATTATTCTTACAATAGCAATGCTATTTGTCTATGGATTTCAAACGAGTGCACAAATAAAAGGAAACTTTGAAGCTTTTAATGCTGAAAAAGATGAAATGGGCATTACAGGACAATACTTTGGAAAGGTGGATAAAAAATCTTTTGGTTTTAGATTTGTGAAAGAAGTAGATGGAAAAATTGTAAATGAATTACATTATTTCGAGAAAAAGAAAAGTGCTGAGCCACAGCTTAAACTATCTATGAAAGAAAGTTACTATAGTAAGAATAAAGTAAAACTTTTTTATGTATGGGTAAATTCAAGTGCTGCTGGATATGTAGAAGTAATTGAAGTTGAACCGGGAATTTTAGCACAAATATCTCAATCATCAGAAAGTGCAAATGGCGGTCCTGCAACATTGGATGCTAAAAGAAAAGTAATGGATATCATGGCGAAAGATCAAGCTAAATTAGAAGCTTGGGATATTGAAACGGCACAAGCAAAAGTGGATATGATTATTGCTTCTTTAAATACTGAAAAATTAGAGAAAGAAACAGCAGAATGGAAGAAAAATGAAGTGTATGCAAAAAACATTGACAAAGTTGTTTTTGCTGCTCAGTGGTACCACTTACAAAAGCAAGGTTACGCCAATAAAATTGGTGTAAACGGTGCTGACTTTAAAACGGAATTAGATATGGCTGGAAACATGAACTTCATGGCATTTTTTAGTGTTCCCCCAAGTGTTAAATACCCAGGTCAACAAATCAACATTGAGTATGAAATGAATGGCAAAAAAACAAACAGAGAAACGTTAAGAAAAAAATCTGCTGCTTGGAGCAACATGGTGCCAATTATTGAAACAAAAAAATTCGAATACCGTCAATCACCAACCAGAGCAATACGTGAATACAATCAATCCCAAAGTAAATTTGTGCAAGATTATGCAGCAATTCAGTTGTTGTACGATAACAAAGACAAATTAAAAGTAGGACAAACCTACGATTTTACTGTAAGAATTTATGCTCACCGCGATGGCGAAAACGGAGCAGTACTTGCTGAAGGAACTGTAAAATTAAAGTATACTGATAAAG
>CAYWAV010000018.1:37103-49327 GCA_964456225.1 uncultured Chitinophaga sp.
GAAAACGGAGCAGTACTTGCTGAAGGAACTGTAAAATTAAAGTATACTGATAAAGCGAAAATTGCTTTTGAAGGAGATCCTGAAAAGCCAGAATTAAAAGGTGTTTTCGGACAATTTGAAGCATTCTTAAATGAGTAATATTATATTTAATACTCTCAATACAAATTAATTTGTTGGATTATATTAAAAATCTCCGCTGAATAAGCGGGGATTTTTTTTGAAATTTTATTGTAAATACTTCCGGAGGGCAATCATTTTTTGGGTGCTGTTTTTCTTGGTATACGTTTTAGCATGCTTTTTTAAAGAAGACGGAATTTTAAGGGAATGGTTGCTTAGTTATTTGTTGAATTAGTCAGTGATTAGCAGTTTGTTTACCGCTAAGATTTTGTTCCCCTCGATCAAATGGAGAATATAGAGTCCATTAGAAAGATTGTCGCGCGCGAGGCTAACAGTCTGACCAGAAATATTTTTTATTTGTTTTGCTGTTTGTCCGAAACAATTAACCAGGGTTATTGTAGCGTTATGTAAAAAAATGCTGCTATGCAAAATGGTCTGAGTAGAAAATGGATTAGGAAAAACGCTAATAGAGTTTTCTAAAAAAGTTTCACTCATTAAATTTGCTGCGGAACACAAACCTGTTACTTGTGTAGGAATATTCACATCTGAAAAACTTCCAATTCCTAATTGTCCAGTTAAATTATACCCCCAACTCCATATCGAACTATCACTTTTCATTGCTAAAGAATGATAGGCTCCTGCCGAAATAGAAGTAACTCCTGTAAGAGATACTACTGGAACAGGAACGCCACTATTGAAATTTGTTCCATCACCATTTTGTCCATAAACTCCTTGTCCCCAAGCCCAAATTGTACTATCATTTTTTAGGCTAAGATTATGTAACCCAGAAGTTGAAATATCTTGAATAGTTGATAATCCACTAACTTGTACAGGAATGTTACTGTTTGTAAAAGTTCCATCTCCGAGTTCCCCCCATCCGTTTTGACCCCAAGCCCAAACTGTCCCATTATTTTTGAGAGCGATTGAATGAAAGCGCCCACCTTTAATTGAACTAACTCCAGTTAAAAAACCTACTTGAACAGGGAAGTTACTATCTGTATATGTTCCATCGCCAAGTGCGCCATTTATATTTAAGCCCCATGCCCAAACTGTGCTATCGCTTTTCAGTGCCAATGAGTGATATGCTCCTGCAGAAATAGCTATAATTCCTGATAATGAAAATACTTGAGAGGGGACGTTTGTATCAATGTTTGTTCCGTCACCCAGTTGTCCATATATATTATAACCCCAAGTCCAAACTGTACTGTCTTTTTTTAGAGCAATGGAATGATTTCCACCAGCAGAAATAGCAATGATTTCTGTAAGAGAATTTACAGTTACAGGAATATCACTTCCTACATTTGTGCCATCGCCAAGTGCGCCATAAATGTTTTGTCCCCAGGACAATAATGTGCTGTCATTTTTAATTGCTAAGGAATGGTATGACCCCCCAGTTATTGATCTTATGTTATTAAGGCTGCTTATCGGTAATGGAATGTTGCTGTTTGTGGTAGTTCCTATTCCCAATTCGCCATCTATATTGTATCCCCACGACATTATTGAGTTATCTGAACAAAGCGAAAAAGAATGATACCCACAAGCAGAAATTCTTTGAGCGATTGAAAACTGAGACAACATTATGCTTAAAAGAAAAATAAAGGAAAAATGTTTTGTTGATTTTCTCATTTTGCGTTTCAGCTTTTAAAATAAATATTCAAACTATCATACTCGTACCCCAATCACCAACATATCATCAACCTGCTGTAATACGCCTCTCCATTCTTCGATAGAGCGTTTTAGTGCAATTTGTTGTTGTTCCATGGAAACACCGTTCAAGTTCATCAACATCGTTTTGAATTGTGCTTGTTTGAATTTTTTTCCATCCGGACCACCAAATTGATCGGCATAACCATCTGAGAAAATATAAATAGTATCTCCTTTTTGCAATGGAACAATATGGTTGGTATAATTTTGAGTTTGTCCTTCGGTATAACTTCCAATCGCAATGTTGTCGGCTTTTACTTCAATCAATTCTTTTCCTCTAATCAGAAACAAAGGATTGTATGCTCCCGCATATTGCAATTCCATTGTTTTAAAATTAATGGTACACAATGCAATGTCCATTCCATCACGTAATCTTGTGTCTTCTGAAGTTTGATTCAACGTTTCGCTTACACCTTTGTTTAATCGATCTAAAAATTTGGCAGGAATAATTACTTTGCTTTCGTTCAATGCCTGCGTTAAAATGTTGGCTCCAACAATACTCATAAATGCTCCGGGAACACCATGTCCGGTGCAATCTACAGCAGCAAACATTATATCATCACCTTTTTTATCTAACCAATAAAAATCGCCACTCACAATATCTTTTGGCTTGGAGAACACAAACGAATTCGGAAAATAAGTTCGGATAACATTATCCGGGGGAAGGATTGCTTCCTGAATGCGTTTTGCATAGCGGATACTATCAGTAATGTCTTTATTCTTTTCTGCCAGTTCAGCATTTTTAATTGCTAATTCTTCGGTTCGTTCTTCTACTTTGTCTTCTAATATTCTTTTAGCATTTTTTAGTTTTTGTGTGCGCATTTTATCAAACACATACAATCCGAAAATGGCGAATAGGAAAACTAAAACATAAAACACAGCAGTTTGCCAAAAAGGAGGAGATATAAAAAATTTATATTCCGTTGCTCTAATGTTTCCTGTTCCATCGTTATTAAATGCACGTACTAAAAATGTATAAGTTCCCGGAGGCAAGTTGGTATAAACAGCTTCATTGGCAGTAGTGAAGCCCGGAAGCCAATCTTTATCAAACCCTTCTAGTTTGTATTGGTATTTTACTTTTTCAGGATTATTTAAACTAACGCCAACAAAATCAAATGTCAAATGATTTTCGTTGTACTTGAAATGTGCATCATCCGGAAACTCAAAATCTTTCATAAATAATTTTAAGCCTGTGATAAATGTTTTGGGTTCAGCTGTATTTGGTTTATCCTCTTTTGGAGAATATCTCACTGCTCCCATAATGCTTCCGTACCATAAATTTCCTTCAGCATCTATACAAACAGCATTTGGATTTGTTTCAACACCTAAAAATCCTTCTGCTTTTCCGTAATGAACAAAAGAAACAGTTTTTTCATCAAAGCGATCAATTCCTCTGCTACTTCCAATCCAAATATGATTTTGGTTATCACAAATAATGGAATAAGGCGAATCGGTTGTCAATCCTTCTTTCACAGTAAAATTGGTAAACACTTTTCCATCGTATTTGTATAGTCCTCCGCCATACGCGCCAAACCACAAATTGTGATTTTTATCTTCGTTGATACATAAAATAAAACGGTGACGCATTCCATCTTCTTCGTCAAATGATTTAAAACTCGATCCATCAAACATAGACAAGCTTCCGCCCAATGCACCAAACCATAAATTTCCTTTCGAATCTTTAAAAATTCTGTAAACGTTATTTCCCCCTAATCCATCAGCAATCGAATAGTTTCTGAATGTTTTTGCAATAGGGTCAAATTTGCATGCTCCTTCTTTTGTTCCGAACCATAAATTTCCTTTGTTATCGTCACTGATTGCATAAACCATATCGCCTGCCAAACCATCACTAGTAGAATAAGATTCAAAACGATTGGTCGATTTGTTGAATTTACAAACACCTCCGAAGCCTGTTCCAAACCAGAGATTCCCATCTTTGTCTTCAAACGAAGAAAGAATAACATTACTGGACAATCCATCTTTAGTAGAATAATTTTTGATGCTATGATTTTCTTTTTTATTGACTGCAGAATAAGTAAAACTAATTTTAGAAATCCCATCGTTCGTTCCCAGCCAAATATTTCCTTCTTTGTCGCATAAGGTTGTCCATACTAAATTGTTTACAATATCATCTCCTTCATCATAAATTTGAAAACGTTCGCCACGGTATTGATTTAATCCTATGTCGGTTCCAATCCAAATAGCGCCTTCACGGTCTTGAAAGATGGTATTTACATTAAAATAATTTAAACCTTGTTTGGTATTGTAATTATAAACGATTGCTTTTGAAATAGCGTCTGTTCTTTCTTGTGAAGGGAACGGAGTAACTTTTGTTGCTCCGCCACCGGTTGTTCCAATCCAAATATTGTGTGTTTTGTCTTCGAAAATTGCATTTATAAAATCGGCTCCTAAACCATTTTGTGTATTGATTCGATTTCCCAATCCTTCAATTGTTTTTGTTGGAAGCGACACATTAAAATCATCTTTTACAATGAGAGTCATTACTCCGGCATCAGCAGAACCAACCCAAATTTCATTGTAGTTGACCAATGCAAGTGTTGTAATTCTATTACTGTGCAAGCCATTTCCAGTGTTTAAAATGCTGTAGGAAGTAGAGGAGGTAAGGTTAGCTTTTGTATCATAAATGGTTATTCCAATATCAGTTGCAATCCAAATATTTCCTTTTTGATCCAGACAAATATCATAAACATTATCACTGCTGAGCCCGTCTTTTTTATTCAGAGAAATCATTTTTTTGTTTGTTGGGTCGTAAACAAAAATCCCAGAGCCTTCCGTTGATAGCCAAAAGCGTTGACTAGCATCTTGAACAATAGCTGTTACCGTTTTAAAGCGGGTGTATTCTTCGAGGTTTAAATTTTCAATTTTTTTGGTTTTGTTGTTATACACAGATACTCCGCCAGCCCAATGTCCTAACCAGATATTTCCATTTTTATCTTTACACATCGCTGTCACCCAATCTTCTGCCAAAGAATCTTTTCTGGAAAATGTTTTAAATTCACGACCGTTATATTTAGTCAATCCCGAAAGTGTTGCAATCCATAAGTTTCCATCGTCATCTTGTGCCAAGTCTTGGACTTGTGATTGCGACAGTCCTTGTTCAACACCATAATAAATAAAGCTGGTAGTTTGAGCAGAAAGTGTGCTAACAAAAAATAGTAAGCATTGAAGGAGCAATGCTGCATTTAATGTGTGATTTTTTTTCATCGTTGCCATTATTTTTTTTGATAAGCTGAGAAAAATGCAATTTCTTTGTTATATATTAATTCGTCTATTTCAATTCCGTTCTTGTAACAATATACAGTTCCCCAGAAATACGTTTCTTTTTTGTAGGTATCCATTTTTTTACCTTGTGTAACAATAGTAGTGCGAATTGTTTTAACCAGTCCTTCAACAACTGTAACTGCAAAATTCGGATTTTCTTTTTGTTTGTATCCTCTTACGTCTGGCAATGTTTTTTGATTGCTGATTCTTACAGAGCGCTCAGCAAAGGCAGCTGCTTCAACCAGTTTCCGTATTTCATTATTTTTTTGCTGCTGGTTTGCAAGCAACTCTTTTTTCTTCAATTTTTGTTCTTCTCTTAGCTTATCTGATTTAGCTTTTACATCTGCTTCATTTCGCATTTGTGTAATAACAGTATTGGTGCGGGCATCTTGCTTTTGTTTGCTGTATGCTTTTTGTTTAGCAATGCGTTCGTTTTCAGCAACCATTTTTAAGAGGTCGTTTTCATAATTTGTTTTTATTTCTTTATTCTTTTTTGCCATTAAATTTTTCGCTTCTTTTTCACGTTGTAAGCGAATGGCTTCTGTTTCCATAGTTTGGTCAACAGGTAACACTTTGTTATTGTCTGCCTCTTTTAATCTGGCCAGTTCAGCGGCTCTTTCTTTTGCTTCAGCTTCTAATCGTGCTTCATATGCCGCTTTTGCTAATGCTTCTAATTTTATTTTTTCTTCAGCATCTTTTTTTGCTTTTTCTGTAGCCAGTAATTTATCTTTCTCTGCTTTTTCTTTCGCAGCTTTTTCAGCAGCCAAGCGATTTATTTCCTCCTGATCAATTACAAGATCTTTCATAAATTGAGCTAGATAAGCTTCATCATCCATAAAAGCTTTTTTTCCATCGTAAATTACTTTTGTAAAAGGATTTTTGTATTTGCTCACTCTTACATTAGGAGTGTTGGGTTCAAAAAATGGAATTTCTGTTACATATAGCGGGAAAATATTATTTTTTTCTTTTGGTAATTTGCTCGTGTAAACCATTAAGTGCATGTCGACACAGCCGGGATTAGAAAAAGCAATTTTATAGTCGACACCAAAAACCAATGAAAAGGAAAACTTGCCGTTTTTGCCTGTTTTTATTTTCTCTTGTTCTATGGTTCCATTGCGAAAAACAGTAACCGTTGCTCCCGACAAGATTTTGCCGTCTTTTATCGTTTTTCCCTCAAATTCAAGCATTCCGGGAGCCTGTGCCGAAGCAGGATTCACGTTTAAAGCAAAATACAGGCACAGAAACACAGCCCCGATAAAGGGACTTTTAAGTTTGTCGATAAAATTTACAACTAAAACTGGCATAAGGGTTATTTTATCCAAAAACGAAAGTAAGGAAATATTGACAATTTTTAATGGTTTCAGACAGATAAAAGCAATAAAATGAGGTGATGAATTTGGATATTAAGGTAAGAAGAAAGTAGAATAGCTATAGCTCAATGTTCAATCGTTTATAAATCGCATCGCGCTTTAATTCGCGGACTTCAGAAGGCTGCATTTTTTCTAATCGGATGTCTTCTATTGCAATACGGATTAAACGCAAGCACGGAAAGCCAACCCCTGCAGTCATTTTCCGAACTTGATGAAATTTTCCTTCCGTCAATGTTAATTCAATCCAAGAAGTTGGAAGCGATTCGCTGATTGGATGTCCGCGTGGAGGAAGATTCTCCGGCTTTTTAACTTGTTTTGCTTTGCACGGTTTTGTGAGGTAGGGCCCGGCATCTAGGGCAATGGTGATGCCTGCTTCTAATTGTTTGAGTGCTTCGTTTGTAACAATTCCTTGAAGCTGTACTAGGTAAACGCGTTTGTGTTCAAACTCCGGTTTTAATAATCTGTAATTTAAATTTTTATCGTTGGTCAAAATCAACAATCCTTCGCTGTTTTCATCCAAACGGCCTAATGGATATACATCTTTCGGGAATGAAAATCCAAGTTCGCCCAAGCACTTTTTCTTTTTGTGAGAAGAAGTGAATTGGGAAATCATTTTATATGGTTTGTAAATGATGTAATAGTTCATAATGCGGATAGCGAATAAAAACGAATATACGAATCGGGGTGTGTTAAATTGTTTTATTTTTTAAAGATAGCATCAGGAATACCTTTGTTTATTTGATAATTTGTGAGTGTAATAATGATTTGTCCTTTTTTCTGATCTTTTTTCTTGTCTTCTTCTTTCGGTTTATTATTCATGTCCGCTGCAACACTTTTTGGGATCTTGAATTTTTTTACATCTACCGTGAAAGTCATTTTGTCGGGCAAGCCAAATACTAATTGAGTTCCGTAAGTATATTCTGTTAAAATTGTTCCATTTGATTTTGTGGTGAGTTGTGATTTTAAAATAATATTTTGTTTTTGATCAATCCATAATTTCCCAAGAATCAAGTCGCTGGTATCAGAAAGCGGAATAATATTAATGATGATGGTTTGAACTTTTCCAATCATTTCTTTTCCTTGGATAACCGTGGTAAACGAATTGGTGTCGGCCAACATTTTGGATGCCTGATCAAAGCCTTGTCGCGGAACGATAGCAATGCTTTTTGATTCAACTTTAAATTTATCTTTTTGTTTGTAATAAATTTTTGCAGCAACAGGCAGCATACGAATAAAAGGCATGTCCACTTTTATGTTTACATCAACCGAATAGTCTTTTGCTTTTTGAACTTTTGCATAAACAGCATGTAAAATAGTATTTGCATTTTCTTGAGCTTGAATGCTGTTTGCTGAAAGAGAAACAAACAGGAATAACCCCAATAAACGAATTAAACCTCTCGGCAAGCTCGAAATGGCAACAGTTGGCCTCATGATAAAATATCCTTTCTGTTAAATTTATAAATCGCAATGGACAACAATCCAATGATGTGAAAGAATAAGATGGTTGCAGATTCAATAATCGCATCAGTTGGTAAAGGGTCTTCGAAAAAATTTCGCCACGATACCATGTGAGTTGTAAATAAATAAGGTTGAATAGCTTGTAAAGAAGGAACATCCAGTGTTCCGATGATGGTAAATAAAATTATGATTGCCATGGTAGTGACAATCGGGCCGATTGAATTTTCAGAAAAGCAAGAAAGTGTTAACGATAAAGTTGCGATCATCATCATTGAAAGATAGGCAACTCCGAAACCACATAAAAATCGCCAAGGCAAATCGTGTTCTTGCAAAACAATTAATCCATCACTGTTTAGTACCATCAAATCGCCCGTTCCGAAAAGCCATTTGCCAATAATCAAAGCTAAAAAAGCCATCCACAAAAGGATAACCAAAGTGTATGCGCAACCCGCAATGTATTTTGATAAAAGAATACTGGTTCTGGAAATGGGTTTAGTAAGCAGCAAGCGGATTGTTCCCATAGCACCTTCGCCTGATATTAAATCTCCTGTTACCAATGCAATTAAAAGTGGAACATGAATGATAAGCATTTGTAAAATCACAAAAGCAATTAAGTTGCCATTCAAAATATTTCCTTCGAAAGATAAAGTTTGTTCAAACGATGAAGTAATGAAAGAAATAAAACTCATTCCATCCGACTTCATAGCAAACAAAACAATAGCAATGATAACTGTAATAGCGCCAATTCCAATATAACTGCGAGGTTTTGCAGCAATTTTAATAAATTCGTTATAGGTACTTTTCCAGAACATTATGCGTTGATTAGTTTTAAAAAGTAATCTTCCAGTTTGCGTTTTGCTTCAATCGAATAAACATTTATTCCGTTTTCACAAAAAAGTTTATTTACTACAGGAATTTTTTCTTGTGAAATGTGTAGGAGTAAACTATTCTTATCTGTATTGTCGATTAGCTCATTCATATTTACTTTTTGAAGTAAACTTTTTGCTTTTTCAATATCATCAACAGTAAACGCAACAATTAATTCTTGAGCATTCAAAAGATCTTTAACTGACCCCTGAACAATGGTTTTGCCTTTG
The DNA here is from genome assembly GCA_964456225.1 of uncultured Chitinophaga sp. GTDB lineage: Bacteria > Bacteroidota > Bacteroidia > 2-12-FULL-35-15 > 2-12-FULL-35-15 > 2-12-FULL-35-15. The sequence goes on from CAYWAV010000018.1 coordinate 46,132, forward strand.
GCAATAATGACCATTCGATTTGCAATCAATTCAATTTCTGAAAGAATGTGGGATGAAAGTAAAACGGTTTTATTGCGTTCGTTTTTTAATTGAAGAATTAAATTCCGAATATCAATGATTCCTTGCGGATCTAATCCTGTTGTTGGTTCATCCAAAATAATTAATTCGGGATCATGAATGAGCGTTTGTGCAATTCCTAAGCGTTGTTTCATTCCATGAGAAAACCCGCTCAACTTATCTTTCTCTCTGCCTTTCAAGCCAACAAATTCGATAATTTCGTGCACTTTACTTTTGGTCACATTCATTCCTGATAGTCGAGCAAAAATTTCAATATTTTTTTCTGCCGACAGGTATTTATAGAAATCAGGTTTTTCAACAATGCAACCTATGCGTTGTAAAATGTAGTTTCTGTCCTTGGATAAATCTTTTCCGAAAAGCTTTAATTCACCACCGCTTGCTTTAATGAGTGAAAGCATTGCGCGGATGGTTGTGCTTTTCCCAGCACCATTCGGACCTAAAAATCCAAAAACATCACCACGAAAAACATCAAAACTAACATCTGTTACAGCCTGGAATTTTCCAAAATGTTTTTTCAGGTGTTTTATTTCAACTATTTTTTCGTTGGTATCCGACATAAAAAGCGGGAAGGAAATTACATTACAAATGTAGTGTTAAATAGTTACTCCAAATTATTTGCGAGTGCTTTTTTATAAGTATTTAACACTCTTTCACGAGCAAATTTATGGTCAACAATTGGTTTTGGATAAGTCAATTCTTCAAATTCAGGCACCCATTTGCGAATGTATTCAAGTTTCGAGTCGAAGCGCTTCGTTTGTGCATCCGGGCTAAATACTCTAAAATAAGGTGCAGCATCACAACCCGAACTGGCAGCCCATTGCCACCCTCCGTTATTGGCTGACAAGTCATAATCCATCAATTTTTCTGCGAAATAGGCTTCACCCCAACGCCAATCAATGAGTAAGTGTTTTACTAAAAAACTGGCTACAATCATACGTACTCGGTTGTGCATAAAGCCTGTTGAGTTGAGTTCTCGCATTCCAGCATCCACAATTGGATAACCTGTTTCCCCGTTGCACCAGGCTTCAAACTCTTCTTCTTTATTTCTCCATGGAATTCGGTCGTATCGTTTTTTAAATGCTCCGTTTACAACATGTGGAAAATGAAAAAGAATCATCATATAAAATTCTCTCCATATTAATTCATTTAACCATTGATCGTTTAAAAGTTTGGCTTTTGAAACAAGATAACGGATGCTGATAGTGCCAAAACGTAAGTGAATACTCAATCTACTAGTCCCTTCAATTGCAGGAAAATTTCGTGATTCGTGATAGTTGGAAATGATTTTTTCATCAATTGTAGGAGCGTAAAATTTCATTTCACTCGATTTAAATCCAACCTCTTTTAAGGATGGGAAATGAAAAGGTTTTGTGCGAATGAAGTTTGAAAAATATTTTTCAGTGGCAAAAGGCTTTATGTGATAGTCGTTTAAACTGCTTTTCCACTTTTTCATATATGGAGTGAAAATGGTATAGCACAATCCATTCTCTTTTGTGATTTCACTTTTTTCAAAAACAACTTGGTCTTTGAATGAATAAAAAGGAATATTCTGCTTTTTTGCTAACCGCTCAACTAGTTTGTCCCGTTCAATAGCAGAAGGCTCATAATCGTTATTGACATAAATATTTTGAACAGAATACGTTTTGAATAAATCATCAAAAACAGCCGATACGTTTCCATGTATGACACACAATGAACTGCCTAATTTTAAGAGTTGTTTTTGTAATTCATTTAAGGCAAGGTGAATAAATTCTACTCGTCTATCTTCTTTGTTTTCTAGTTTATGGAGAATGTCGGTATCGAAAATAAAGACAGGGAGAACGGTTTTGTTGTTTTTCAAGGCATGAAACAGGCCAGCATTATCTGATAGACGTAAGTCTCTTCTAAACCAAAAAAGGCTTATCTCTTGCTTGGATGTCATTTCTGTTTAATAAATAGTACTATTATTTAAACAAGTGAATTCTCGAATGAGTACTCTTTTAAGTCGTTCATTAATCGTTTACGAGCCAAAAAAATTCTGCTTTTCACTGTCCCAATAGGAATGTCTAACTCTTCTGCTATTTCTTGATATTTATACCCATCGTTGTATCTAGTGAAAGGAATTTTATATTCATCTTCCAATCCATCAACTGCTTTTAAAATGTGTTTTAAATTAATTTGAGAATTAGCGTCAGGACTGTTGCTCCCGTTCAATGGTTTAACCAACGCTAAATCATCAGTTTGTGTAATGATTTGGCGAGTTTTAACAGATCTTCTATAAGTATTAATAAATGTATTTTTTAAGATAGTATACAACCACGCTTTTAAATTTGTAGAATCTGCAAACTTGTCGCGATACTTTAATGCTTTCAAAAATGTTTCTTGTACTAAGTCTTGCGCTTCTTCAGTATTTGAGGTTAAACTATATGCGAAATTTCTTAGCGCTATTCGCTGATTAACTAATTGCTGATTGAATTCGATTGCTGTCATATCCTTAAACTTAAGTGTTTAATTTATTTTGTTTAACAAAAGTACATAAAGATTAAACAAAATTAGCAAAATTAGAATATTTTAACAAAAAAGCAAATAATGTGCTGATTTACAAAGAATTGCGGGAAGCTGGTGTTAAAAGGTTGAAAGCGAAAGGTTAAGCGACTAATGAAGTTAGGCTTTTATGACATTTAAATAGCTCGACATTGGGTGGGAGCTTCATTTTTTGATCTAAAATTTGATAGCCAGAAAGCAATAGCTTCACCTTTGGAAAGCTTTTGCTTAGGTCTTTAACATAAGCTTCAGGTGATTGAGTGCCATGGGTTAGAACGGAAAGAATATAATCCGCTTTACGAATTTCGTAAACACGTTGTAAATCTATTAGAGGAACAGATTGTCCTAAATAGATAACAGAATGTCCGTTGGTTTTTAATATATAGTTATAGTACAAAAGGCTCAGCTCGTGCAATTCTCCTTCTGGCAAAAACAAAATAAATTTCTTTTGCTTTTTATTTTCAAGAGGAATAGCACCATCAATAGCGGAAATTAATTTTTGTCGAATTAAATTAGAAATAAAATGTTCTTGAGCAGGATTAATACTGCCTGTTTGCCACATTACACCAATCTTTTTCAAGAATGGATAAATCAC
>CAYWAV010000019.1:0-28795 GCA_964456225.1 uncultured Chitinophaga sp.
ATTTGCACCAACTCCACTTCATTGATTAATGAATTACTCCCAATCACATCGGCATCGCATTGATAAAACTCTCGGTAACGTCCTTTTTGTGGTCTATCTGCACGCCAAACTGGTTGAATTTGATAACGCTTGAATGGAAATGTGATTTCACTTTGGTGTTGTACAACGTAGCGTGCAAAGGGAACTGTTAAATCGTATCTGAGTGCTTTTTCGGAAATCTTATTAGTTAGGAGTTTGGAGTCGGGAGTTTGGAGAAGGTTAGTATCCACTCCATCCAAAAAATCTCCACTATTCAAAATCTTAAAAATCAACTTATCTCCTTCTTCACCGTATTTCCCCATCAGCGTAGAAAGATTTTCCATTGCAGGCGTTTCAATAGGCAAATAGCCATATAATTGAAACGTTTGTTTGATGGTATCAAAAATATAATTTCGTCTCACCATTTCTTGTGGTGAAAAATCGCGTGTGCCTTTGGGTGTGGATGGTTTTTGTGACATATTTAAAAATACCTATTCAAAAAATTTCATTCAATAAATTACAAGCACGAATATCGTGAATTTTCCCCTAATAATCACCTTGCCGTTCATCCTAAAATATCAACCATTTATAATTGATTTTAAGGTATTTAGCTTATCTCTTGCCGTTATTTCATTATAATTTATAGATTTGTAACCTTATAATAAAAATGCAACCTGTTATGACTAAAAAAATAGCTCTTTTACTTTTAACTTTCCAACTTTTAACTTCTAACATTACAAAAGCTGATGAAGGCATGTGGCTTCCCATGCTTTTAAAGGACAACTACGAACAAATGGTGAAAGCCGGTTTAAAGCTTACTCCGGAACAATTATACGATATAAACAATGCAAGTTTGAAAGATGCCATCGTTTGGTTTAATGGCGGTTGTACTTCTGAAATTATATCTGATAAAGGTTTACTGCTTACCAACCACCATTGCGGTTACGAAGCTATTGCCAATCACAGCACTTCAGCTGACAATATCCTCGACAATGGTTTTTGGGCTAAGAATTTTGCTGAAGAAAAAGTGAATCAAAATTTATTTGCCTCTGTTCTTGTTAGAATGGAAGATGTTTCTGATAAAGTAAATAAATCGTTGGCCGGAGCCGGAGCAAATGGTGAAGAATATAAAAAGCAAGAAATCTTCAAAGGCATTATTGCTGAAGCAACCAAAGGAACACATTACGAAGGTATTGTTCGTTCGTTCTTTAAAGACAATGCCTATTACTTATTTGTATTTGAGAAATTTACAGATATTCGTTTAGTAGCAGCACCGCCTCAATCAATCGGAAAATTTGGTGGTGATACTGACAATTGGATGTGGCCACGTCACACTGGTGATTTTTCTATGTTCCGTATTTATGCTGACAAAGATAATAAGCCTGCACAATATGCTGCAGATAATGTTCCTTACAAACCAAAAAAGTTTTTAACTATTTCTATCAAAGGAGTTGAAGAAGGTGATTTTACTATGGTTTACGGTTTCCCTGGAAGAACCAATCGTTATGAAGTATCTAAAGGAATTGAATTAGCAACAAGCAAAATAAATCCTGCTATTGTTGATTTACGTGATATTAGACTTACAGCGTGGAAAGAGCAAATGGATAAAAGTGATAGCACACGTTTATTAATGTCGTCACAATACGCTAGAATTTCTAATTATTGGAAATACTTTATCGGCCAAACAGAACAGTTGCTTCGCCTGAAAGTGGCTGAAGAGAAAAAACAAACTGAAGTAGCGTTTGCTGCTTGGGCAAAAGGAAAACCTGAATACGAAAACATTTTATCTAATTATGAAAAAGCATATGCAGACTATAACCAATATGCATTGCATGCTACTTATATGAGAGAAGGAATTTCTGGTTCTGGGATTTTAGCTGCAGCTTGGAATTACACTGCATTGGAAAATGCACTAACAACTGATTCAAAAAATGCTGACAATGTAAAAAAAGTAACAGACCGCATTCAGTTTTTTAATGCGAACTTTTACAAATCATTTAATAAAACGTCTGAACAAAAAATTTTAGCAAAACTTATTCAGATGTATTATGAAAATATTCCTGTTAATCAACAACCTGAATATATGGCAGAAGTATTAAAAAAATACAAAGGAAAAAACAATACAGAAACATTTGAAAAATTTGCAAAAGCTGTTTTCGAAAAAAGTTTTATTAGCAGTCCACAAACAGCAGCCAATTTTTTAGAAAAGCCGGATGTAAAAAAACTTCAGAAAGACCCTGCATACGCTTTTGTAAAAGCTTGTTACAATAACTACGATAAAAACATTGAGCCATACATTGATGCATTCAATGCTGTTAATGCAGTTGAAGGAAGTAAATACATGAGAGGTTTAATGGCAATGCAACCTGAGAAAAAATTCTACCCGGATGCAAACGGAACTCTTCGTTTAACTTATGGTAATGCAAAATCCTATTCACCGAAAGATGCTGCACACTATAGTTTTTACACAACTTTAAACGGGATTATGGAAAAAAATAATCCGAATCAATTTGAGTTCAACGTTCCTTCAAAATTAAAAGACCTTTATAAAGCAAAAGATTATGGTAACTATGCTGATAAAAACGGAGACATTCGCGTAGCATTTATCAGCAACAACGATATTACAGGTGGTAACTCCGGAAGTCCGGTATTAAATGCGAATGGCGAATTGGTTGGATTGGCATTTGATGGCAATTGGGAAGCCATGAGTGGAGATATTTATTTCGACAGCAAATACAAACGCACCATCAGTGTAGATGTTCGTTATGTTTTATTCCTGATTGATAAATATGGTGGAGCAACGAATTTGATTAACGAAATGAAGATCGTTAACTAATTTCTCGACACTTCGTTTTTTCGAATAACTAGTCTTCGACTATGCTCAGACTGACGTCACACTGAGCGTAGTCGAAGTGTTTTTAGAGCTTATTGTTATATAGAAAAAGGGTGTAGCGCTAACATTTCGAGCGGAGTCGAGAAAGTGTGAAGAGGGAAAAACAATTTGTAATTACTTTATCTTATCAAGTATCTTCTGAATATTCGCCTTAATTTCTTTCCCTATAATTTTTTTCGCTTCAACAGGTGAATCGATCGATGTTTTCAGAATTTCAATTTCATCGTAGTAATTAAATTTCTTATCATTATTGGAATCAAAACGCACTTTCATTAAAATGGTATTTGTTGACATATCGATAAACCAATCAACCAACTGAGTATTATCGGGAGTAATTTTAAACATCGTTTTTCCTGATAAATTCGACAAATAAACCGTTTCCGCATCATCTTGATTAATATACCCATCCAAATTTGTATCGTCTTCGCGAATCCCTAATAGGATAAAATAATATTTATCACCGGTATATTCTTTATTGTAATAGGGGAAATAAAATTGGGAAATAATTGCAGGTTTTTGTAGTAACAAATGTGTTTCATCATTTTTTTTATTATAAAAAATAATGTTGTTGCAATTTCCAAAATCCAAAGAATAGAAATTGTATTTATAACTTCTAAAGCTACTTGGAAAACCATAAGCTCCTGAATCTTCATCACTCGATTTAGAACGCAAGCCACTATTTTCTTTTCCGTCCACCACTTTCATCCCTAAAGGAATTAATAAATAATCGGTGCTGTCCAAATCCATATAATCGCCATACACTAATATTTGTTGATTTTTAGGGTCGGTAGTAGTTGAATCATTTGTTACCAATCGCAATCCGCCTTTATTATCGGTACGATTTTTCTCAAACAATACCATCACTAACAGAACTAAAACTGCTCCAACGATACCGCCAATGACGATTCCTAGTATTAATCTTTTTGCATTCATTATACAGTCAACTTCTTATAACGTACACGTCTTGGTTCAACATTACCTAAACGTTTTTTCTTATTTTCCTCGTATTCAGAATAACCGCCTTCAAAATAATAAATTGTAGAATCACCTTCAAAAGCAAGGATATGAGTACAAACTCTATCTAAGAACCAACGATCGTGGGAAATGATTACAGCACAGCCTGCATAACTTTCCAAACCTTCTTCCAATGCTCGAAGTGTATTTACATCCAAATCGTTTGTCGGCTCATCCAACAATAATACGTTTGCTTCTTTTTTTAGAGTCAATGCTAAATGCAAACGGTTACGTTCACCACCCGAAAGTATGCCGCATTTTTTTCCTTGATCGGAACCATTGAAATTGAATTTAGAAACGTATGCTCTGGAATTCAATGTTTGTCCGCCTATCACAATATTTTCAGAACCACCTGTCAACACTTCATAAATTGTTTTCTCTGGATCAATTTCTGTATGCGACTGATCAACATAAGCGATTTTTACGGTTGAACCCACTTTAAATTCTCCATGATCTGGTTTTTCTTCTCCCATAATCATGCGGAACAAAGTTGTTTTACCCGCGCCATTCGGACCAATAATACCAACGATTCCGGCAGGAGGCAATTTAAAATTCAAATGTTCATATAATAATTTATCTCCGAAAGCTTTTGAAACATCAATGGCTTCGATCACTTCATTTCCTAAACGCGGACCGTTAGGAATAAACAATTCCAATCGCTCTTCTGTCGATTTTGCATCCACTCCAAGCATTTTTTCATAGTTCTGTAAACGCGCTTTTGATTTTGTTTGACGTCCTTTTGCACCTTGACGTACCCAATCTAATTCTCGCAATAAAGTTTTCTGACGCTTACTTTCTGTTTTTTCTTCTTGAGCCAATCGTTTTTGTTTTTGGTCTAACCAATCAGAATAATTTCCTTTCCAAGGAATACCTTCCCCTCTATCCAATTCCAGAATCCATCCTGCAACGTTATCTAAGAAATATCTATCGTGAGTAACAGCGATAACTGTTCCTTTGTAATTTTTTAAATGTTGTTCTAACCAATCAACAGACTCAGCATCCAAATGGTTGGTAGGCTCATCCAATAATAAAATTTCCGGTTCTTGAATTAGCAAACGGCACAAGGCCACTCGTCTACGCTCTCCACCGGATAAGTTTTTCACTGATGCATCACTTTCCGGACAACGCAATGCTTCCATTGCTTGTTCCAAGCGGTTATCTAAATTCCACAAATCAAACTGATCAATCAAATCCTGCAATTTTGCCTGACGATTTATTAATTTATCCATGTCCTCTGCCGACATTTCTTCAGCGAACTTATTGTTTACGTCTTCGTATTCTTTTAAAATGGCAACATGTTCAGCAGCACCTTCACGCACAATTTCGATAACGGTTTTAGTTTCATCTAATTGAGGTTCTTGCTCCAGCATTCCTATTTTATATCCTGGAGAAAAATGAATTTCACCTTGGTAGTTTTTTTCAACTCCTGCAATGATTTTCATCAACGTGGATTTACCCGAACCGTTTAATCCGAGAATACCAATTTTTGCTCCGTAATAAAAAGACAAATAAATATCTTTTAGAATAGTTTTACCTGCAGGCAACGTGCGACTCACGTTTACCATCGAAAAAATAATTTGTCTGCCTTCTGACATCTTTTTGAATTGAAAAATGAAAAATTGAAAAATGAAAAATTGTTGGATTGCAAATATCGTAATTTTTGGGCAAAAACGGAGGGTTATTTTAACACTAAATAAAGAGGATGTTTTTCATTGTATTTTCTCAAGTAAATGAAGATAGAATCTGCCTTTTTACGCTTTTTTAGCTTTACAAATTGAGCATGAAGCTCCACATCATCCTTTAATAATTCTTCAATGTTTTTTGCATTAAAATCAAACACTTTATTGTTTTTTGTATCAAGCACAAATTGGCGCAATTCTGTATAATTAGGCTGAATACCATACATGTCACCGACAGGATCGTTACGCAAAGGCGTTTGCACTACAACCGCTGAAAACAAACTCAAATTTCCAATCACATTTATGCGATTAAAGTCGCCATTAAAATTGATTAAAATGGTTCTATTTTGACAAAACCCCCAAATCGTTTTTGTTTCCAATTTTTGCTCAACACCGGCAGCATCTTTATAAGTAATCGTTTTTTGTTCCAATACTTGAGTCAAAAAATCTATTTGATCCTTGGGCAAAACAGATACAATTGCGGATTTCGAAATAGGGGTGTTCTTTTTAAAATTTTCAAGTGTCAAAAACACACCTTCCTTAAATTCATAGTCGCGAGAATAAGCAACAGTATCCGTTTGCGCATTACAGCACACCATTAAAAAAGTAAATACAAATACAAAAAATTGTTGCATAGGAATTAGTTTATCTCCACTTAGAATCGTAAATTTCGTAAATATTTGGCTATAAACATGAAAAAAAGCTACTCCATCTTTTTCATACTATTGATTTCTTCAATCAATGTATTTGCACAAGGCAAAATGAATTTAGCTTTGGCTTTAAAGAACAATCTAGCCTCTAAAGAAATAATTGATGTTTTTGTAAAAGGTGATATTGAAACCATTCAAAAAATCACATCTTCTGTTTCCGGAAAACTAAAGTATTTTTCGGGTGATATTGCTGCCATTAAAATACCTGCTTCAGCGCTTTCTGTGTTTGCGTCCAATCCAAAAATCGTTCGTTTAGAAGCATTTCCTCCAAGTTTAAAGCCAATGAGCGACACTTCTTTGTTAAACAACAATGTAATTCCAGTGCATTTAGGAACAATACCATTAACGCAAGCATACAATGGAAACGGAGTAGTAATGGGAATTATTGATACCGGAATCGATTTCTCTCATCCCGATTTGAGAGATAGTTCAGGAAATACCCGCGTTAAATATTTATGGGATCAGGCACAGCCAATTGCCTCCAACACACCTAGTTACGGGTACGGACAAGAATGGGACAATATTGGAATTGACGGTGGATTGGCTGCTGCTCACAATGATATTGCTTGGAACGGACACGGTACTCTTTCTTCAGGAATTGCTGCCGGAAATGGCTTAGCAACTGGAACGTATAAAGGTGTCGCATTCAAATCTGACCTGGTTGTAGTTGCCTATGATTTTTTTACTTTCAATCCTACATCCATGACCGATGCAGTGGATTATATTTATTCTAAAGCAAATCTTTTGGGAAAACCATGTGTGATAAATGCAAGTTTGGGCAGTTATTTAGGTTCGCACGATGGTTTGGATCTTGAAGCACAAATGATTAAAAGTATGATTACTGCTCAATCTGGAAGAGCATTTGTTGCATCTGCAGGAAATGGTGGAGATCAAAAATTTCATTTAGGATATACCGTAACTAGTGATACCAACTTTACGCTTTTTCAAAGTGGCACAGGAGCAAACATTGGAATTTATTCTGATACAGCCGACTTCAACAATGTAAGTTTTGCAATTGGTGCCGACAAAATGACTCCTACACATTCGTTGCGAGGAATTACTCCTTTTTCAGATATTTCTACTCATTTATTTGTTATTAAATATGATACCATTTTCAATGCTGGAAATAGAATTGGAATTATTCAAACGTACGGAACTTTAATTGGAGGAACGTATTCGATGGAGTTCAATATTATTTCTGACTCAACTGGTTATGCCTGGAGATTAATTACTACAGGAAGCGGCAAAATTGATGTGTGGGATTTTACTTTGATGAGCAGCGGTTTACCAAGTATGGCAACCATGCCCGATAGTATGTATTACAAACACCCTGATTTAAATCAAACGATTTGTTCTGGTTTTCAATGTTTGAATGAAGTACTTACTGTAGGTAATTATACAAATAGAAAAAGTTTGCTCAATTATAACAGCGTAATGTTTGTAGACCCATTCCGCATTCCGGGAAAACGCCATAACAATTCCAGCTCCGGACCAACACGTGATGGAAGAATAAAACCAGAAATTATTGCTCCTGGTGATTTCACGATGTCGTGTTCACTTTTATCTAACCTTCCAGCTGATGCAATTGCTTATCCCGATTATTATGATCCGGGCGGATATCATACACTTGGCGGTGGAACATCCGCATCGAGTCCAAGTGTTGCAGGAATTGCAGCATTGTACTTTCAGAAAAATCCTACCGCATCAGCTATGGATGTAAAAAATGCAATCACTAGCTGCACAACCTTGGATGGATTTACAGGAGTTGTTCCAAACAATCAATATGGTTATGGAAAAGCAAATGCTTTCAATGCTTTAACAGGTTGTCTTATTACTGATATTGAAGAAAATGGAAATAGCAATTCGATTTTTATTTATCCAAACCCTTCTGCTAACGGCACAAATGTTACGATTGAAATTTCAATTAGCACAAAAAATTCAAGAATACAATTACTGATTTATAATTCTATCGGGCAATTAATTACAAGTGAGCAGATCACTGGTTCATCAATAGAATTAAAAGAACTTCAATCCGGTATCTATTTTTGCAAATTAGTTCAAGATGGAAGAATAATCGCTACCGAAAAAATGATAATTTTGTAGCATGAACAAAAACTTACAAATATTAGGAGTGGCTGCTGTTTGCTTGGGATTCCTTTCAGCAGTATTATGTTTTTTACCATACGGACTGTTTTTATCTTTACCAACAGGCTTTTTAGGGATGATTAGTTCTACTATCTATGTTTATTACGACACAAAACATCAAATCAATACAAAAAAAATTACTCCAGGGATTATTGGAATCATTTTAAGCTCAATTCCAATAATTTCTATTTTGATAATCGTTTTTATGAGCAAAAAATAGTATTGAATGGAATCCAAAACGAATACATTTAGTAATTATTTATCCTTAGTAAAATTCAGTCATACTATTTTTGCTTTACCGTTCGCTATCATCGGATATTTTTTAGCTATTGCGTATACCGAAGCTCAATTTGATATAAAACTTTTTGTGTTTGTAGTTTTGTGTATGATTTTTGCACGAAGCGCTGCAATGGCTTTCAATCGATACATCGATAGAACTATTGACGAACAAAATACACGTACAGCCATTCGTGAAATACCTGCAGGAATTGTAAAACCAAAATCGGCATTAATTTTTGTGATTGTGAATTGTGTTTTATTTGTAGGCACTACTTATTTTATAAATTCGCTTTGCTTTTATTTATCACCTGTTGCATTGTTAGTTGTGTTAGGATATAGTTTAACAAAACGATTCACAGCATTGTGTCATTTAATTTTAGGGCTGGGCTTATCACTTGCTCCAATTGGCGCTTATCTTGCCGTTACAGGAAAATTCGATTGGCTTCCACTCTTCTTTTCTTTTGCTGTTTTATTTTGGGTAAGCGGCTTTGATATCATTTATGCGTTACAAGATGAAGAATTTGATCGTTCTAAAAATTTAAAATCCATTCCTGTAGTATTAGGAAAAAAAGGAGCCTTGATGCTTTCAAATATTTTGCATTTGATAAGCGCTGGATTTATTATTTATGCAGGCATATATGCAGAATTCTCCTTGTGGTATTGGATAGGTGCAGCTATTTATACTTTGCTTTTATTTTATCAGCATACACTTGTTAAACCGAATGACTTATCAAAAGTCAACTTAGCATTTTTTACCACAAATGGCATCGCAAGTGTGGTATTCTCAGCATTTGTACTGATTGATTTGTATCTGTAAGCAATGTTCCAAAAAATAAAGCATCTTCCTTTTAAAAAAATTTTCAAACGATCATTTATACTGATTGCAATTCTTCTTTTATCAATTATTGGCAGTAATTATTGGATTATTAAAAGTACAAAATCACAAATTTATTCCGATACGTCCTCAATTCCTAAAAATGATATTGCCCTTCTTTTAGGGGCAAGCAAAACATTGCGCAACGGTACTGAAAATTTATTTTTCAAATATCGCATTGAAGCAGCCGCTGAACTATACAAATCAGGGAAAATAAAACACATTATCGTGAGTGGAGACAATTCAAGAAAAGCATACGATGAAGCCACCGACATGAGAGAAGCCTTGGTTGCAAAAGGGGTTCCCGATAGTTGCATCACTCAAGATTATGCCGGATTCAGAACATTGGATTCAATGGTAAGATGCTTAAAAGTTTTCGGTCAAAATAAAATAACCGTTATCTCGCAAAAGTTTCATAACGAACGAGCAGTATTTATCGGAAATTATTACGACATGGAGGTTGTTGCCTTCAATGCAAAAGATGTTCCTGCTGCCTTTTCAATAAAGACTCGTACCAGAGAACATTTCGCAAAATTTAAAGCTGTGTTGGATTTGTATATTTTACATAAACAACCAAAGTTTTTAGGAGAGCAGGTTGCGATTAAACTTTAGTCGGAACAATTAGTAGCTCTTATCTTTTGCAGCAATGTTTCATACATATAAACACGGGATTCTGTTTGACTTTGCCCGCACTTCATATAGATAATATTCTTGTGTCTATCTAACAGATAAAGAAAAGGTCTTCTCACACTCATTGAATAATGATATGTCAGCAAATCCGCATTGGCTACAAATTGCAGGTTGTCAATACCAATACCTTGTACATATTCTTTAACTTTTTTATCGGGTTCTTCATAAATATTATAAATGGCCACGCTATCTCCTAATACTTTTTGAAGTTTTGAATATTGTTCCAATTGGTAATTACAAATATCTCCGCATTCAAATGAAAAATTGAGAATAATAAATTCTGATTTTGTTTTATTGATTGAGAATTCTTCTTTATTTAAATTAAAGAAATTAAAATCGGGCATCCTACAACCAATAATCTTACTAATGTAGGAATCCACATCCATGTTTCTCATAACAAACATGGTGTCGACATACCGTTTTACATTATCAATTACAAGAGTGTCCTGAAAATGCATAGAATCGCGTGGAGCATTCTCTATAGCAAGCAATATTTCATTCTTTTTCTGATTGAAACATTCAGCTTCATATTGAGAAAAAGAAGTGACACTCAATAAAATAAAAATGAATATGAGAATTGATTTGAGCATGCATATTTTAAACTATCCTCTTCAACAATCTCAAGCGATGAGAATAATTTTTTTTATCGTTATTGAAAATCCCTTGATGATCGAAGCCATCAATACGAACTTTACCTGAAGCGTGAATAATTTTATTATTGTCCATCACAATTCCGACATGCACAATTTTCCCTTCATCATTATCAAAAAAAGCTAAGTCACCAGGTTCTGCTTCTTCAACAAAACTTAAAGTCTCCCCTTCATCTGCTTGTTGGTATGCATCCCTCCTAATTTTAACTCCATTAAGCTTATACACCATTTGAGTAAATCCAGAACAATCTATTCCGAAAGGAGTTTTTCCTCCCCAGAGATATGGAGTATTCAAATACATCATTGCTGTATCAATAATTCCATTTTTCGAAAAAGGGAGATACCCGTTTACAAAGCCACCATCATAACTAAATGTTGAATTTTCTACAGCACATTCACCATTATCAAAATTGGGAAGTGTGCTACCAATACAAACTGGAAAAAGTTGAGATGCTTTTGTATCTGTAATAATTTGAACAAGTTCATTCACACAAAATGCTTCGGTGGAACTTAAAATATCAAATGTGTGATGAGCAATTGGAAGAAATTGTTTTTTATCAATCCAACAATCGTAATCGTCATAAGCAATTTTTATTCGGCACCACGAACCTTGGGTTTCCAATATTTCGAAGTGATCGCCAAATAATAGCTGAGTAACCATTTCGGAGCGATCCGAAGGTTCTTTACGACAAGGCACTATACTTAGATTAACTATTCCGAACATATTTGATTTGAGAGTTAAGATCTGAGATATGAGACTGTTCTCAAATCTCACATCTCTAATCTAATATCTACACATTTTCAATAACCATAGCACTCGCTCCACCACCACCATTACAAATACCGGCAGCACCGAACTTCGCTTTGTTTTGTTTCAATACATGAATTAATGTAACAACGATTCTCGCCCCGGAACAACCCAATGGATGTCCTAAAGAAACTGCTCCGCCATTCACATTTACTTTGCTTGCATCCAATTTCATTTTTTGCATGTTCACTATTCCAACGGTTGAAAATGCTTCATTCAATTCAAAATAATGAATGTCTTCCATTTTCATTCCTGCTTTTGCAACAGCTTTTGGAACTGCTAATGAAGGAGCAGTTGTAAACCACTCCGGTGCATGTTCTGCATCTGCTGCACCACGAATAATCGCGATTGGTTTTACTCCTAGCTTTTCTGCTTTTTCTTTGCTCATCAATACAACTGCTGCTGCACCATCGTTCATTGTAGAAGAATTGGCTGCTGTTGCTGTTCCATCTTTAGAAAATGCTCCTTTTAATTCAGGTATTTTATCAAAACGAACATTTTTATATTCTTCATCCTCTTTCATTAAGATAGGATCGCCTTTGCGTTGAGGAATTTCTACCGGAACAATTTCGTCATTGAATTTTCCTGCTGCCCAAGCGGCTTGTGAACGCTTGTACGATTCAATCGCAAATGCATCTTGTTCTTCACGAGAAATGTTGCACTCTTTTGCACATAAATCAGCTGCATTCCCCATTGGATAATTGTGGTAAACATCTGTTAAACCATCTTTAGCAAGACCATCAATCATAGTAACATTGCCATACTTGTTTCCCCAACGCAGATTTTCAGAATAAAACGGAACCTGACTCATATTTTCCATACCACCGGCAACTACCACATCGGCATCGCCCAACATAATACTTTGAGCTCCAATCATAATCGCTTTCATTCCTGATGCACACACTTTATTAATGGTAGTGCATTGAACAGTATTCGGTAACCCTGCAAACATAGCAGCTTGACGGGCTGGTGCTTGACCCAAGTTGGCCTGTAACACGCTTCCCATATAAACTTCCTGTACTTCTTTACCATCCACACCTGCTTTTGCAAGTGCTCCTTTTATAGCTGCTGCTCCTAACTTGGTTGCTGATACGCTTGCCAATGCTCCGCCAAAACTTCCTAATGGTGTTCTAACTGCGGAGATTATGTATACTTCTTTCATAATGAATTATTGATTTATTGAATTTTAGATTTAGAGAATTGTTAAAGTACAAATTTAAGCAATATTAGTGCTTTTAACAAATATCCACACAGGAACCCTACCTAACGGCAGACAGCTGGGTTCCTATAAAAATTGTGAATAAACCTGTGTACAAACTTGTTTAAGGACGCATTTCAAAACACTCAAATATTGATTATTTTCGTGTATGAAAAAATTCATTTCTTTCATTCGCCATTCTCATCCGGAAATTTACAAGGGAATACTTTTTTGTATTGCCGTGGCCGCCATTGTATTCATTTTTCCAAAACAAGGGAAATTTAAATACGAATTCCAAAATCTAAAAGGAAAACCATGGTTACATGAAGACTTGATCGCACCCTTCGATTTTGCCATTAAAAAATCGGATGACGAATTGAAAAAAGAAAAATCGGATGTTGTTGCAAATGCAAAGCCTTATTTCAAATTTGATAGAAATATTGTTGCTGCAAAGAAAGCACAGCTGAAATTTGAAATAGACAAAAGCTGGGATAACAAAACGAATAAAACAACAAAAGCAAAAGCACTTGCACTGGGAGAAAAAATACTTGACTCCATTTATAGTAAAGGAATATTAGAACCCAATGCAACTATTGATACAAAATCTCCCGACTTTTCGATTTATGTATTAGATAACAACATTGCAGAAGAGCTTGAATTGCGGGACTTTTACACCATTACATCTGCTTACGAATACCAACAATCTCAACTAACAAACAGCGCTGGCGCAAAACACCTTTTGCCCATTTTAGAAAACTGCATTGCTCATACAATTTTTTACGACAAAGGAACAACTGAAAAAATATTAAAACAAAGCATAGATGATATTTCTCCTTCAAGAGATATCATTTTAAAAGAACAAGGTATAATCTCAAAGGGAGAAATTATTGATGCTCATAAATTTCAAATACTGGAATCATTAAAGTCGGAATACGAAGGAAAAAGTGGCAGCTCAAGTGATTATATTTTTATTATACTAGGACAAGTATTAATTGTATCCTCTTGTTTATGTGTTCTTATCGCCTTTTTAGGATTTTTCAGGAAAGACATATTTTTGGACAATGCAAAAATTACGTTCATTTTAATTTTAGTTTTTTTGCAAGTGCTGATGGCACATTTTTCAAATGGCTCTCAATCATTCAGTATTTATCTTTTACCATTCTGTATTTTACCAATTATCATCCGTGCCTTTTATGATACGCGCATTGCACTCTTTACCCATTTAGTGACAGTATTGATCGTTTCATTTATGGCACCCGATCGTTTCGAATTTACCTTTATACAACTATTAGGTGGAATGGTTGCCATCTTCAGCATAGTGAACATGCGAAACCGCTCACAGATTTTTATTTCTTCAGGAGTTATTTTCTTAACTTACAGCATTGCATTTGTAGGAATAACAGTTATTCAGGAAGGTGGCAGCGATGCTATTCTGTTTACTGATTTTGCCTGGTTTGGCGTTAGTGCTTTACTTACATTATTCTCATATCCTTTAATTTTTGTTTTCGAAAAACTATTCGGTTTCATCTCTGATGTTTCTCTTTTAGAATTATCCGACACAAACGGAAAACTTTTACGCGAATTAGCATCGCGTGCACCGGGTACATTCCAACATTCTTTACAAGTTGCAAACCTTGCCGAAGAAGCCATCTATACCATAGGTGGAAATGCACTATTAGTAAGAACAGGGGCATTGTATCACGACATAGGAAAAATGGAAATGCCGATGTATTTTATAGAGAATCAAGCCAACGGAATGAACCCACACGATGAAATGAGTTTTGATGAAAGTGCTGCTATTATTATTTCTCACGTTATAAAAGGAATTGAAATCGCAAAACGCAATAATTTACCAGAACAAATCATAGATTTTATACGCACGCACCACGGAACTAGTATTACTGGTTATTTTTATCGTTCTTTCCAAAATGCTTTTCCTGAAGAAAAAATTGATGAATCTAAATTTCATTACCCAGGACCAATTCCGTTTTCAAAAGAAACTGCCGTATTAATGATGGCAGACTCTGTAGAGGCCGCTTCAAGGAGTTTAAAAAAATACGATGCTGAAAGTATTGATGCCCTCGTTGAAAAAATTATTAATACACAAATCGAGCAAAATCAATACGCTAATTCTGATATTACATTTAAAGACATCAACACATTAAAAAAGATCTTTAAAAAGAAATTAATGAATGTGTATCACGTAAGAGTGGAGTACCCAAGATAAATCCTACTTATAATCTTCCAAATGGCAATCTTTAAGTGAGCCGGCAGAAAGATTATTGTTGTTCTTACAGGTTTCTTCAGCAGCCTTTTTGGTATAGACATTTGCTTCCATTTTATCGCCATAATGAACATTGCCTGTACTTGCATTAGTACAAACACATTGATAATCTTTTTTGCAAGAGCTAAAGGAAAATGTTGTTAATGCCGTTATAAAAAGCAGTTTCGTTTTCATGTTTAAAAATATTTTCTGTTTTGTATTATCATAACAAATATATAAAAATTCTTACGCGAATTTAAAATGCTTATTTCTTATTTTTTCATACTTTCAAACAATGCATCCATATTGTCTGAAGAAAAATAACATCCTACCAAGTGACACTGTCCAACAAATGACATATTGATTAAATGCAAGCTAGAAGCAGGGGATTTTTTCTTGAATTCTTTTTCAAAATCCATCGTACAGCTTTTATGATTGCACCCTAATGTTGTATTGACATACCTGTAAGGCCCAGGACCAAACCAACCAACTTTTTTCCTTAAAACAAAATCGTTTTCATTGAAGAGTAAAATGAGCTTGTAATTGTCCTTGTTTGTAAAATCGTAGGTTGTTTGCCGGTTAAAATACTCCTTAAATGACTCATCAGAAAGTGCAGGAGCTATCATGCAAATATTAATTCGATTGTTTATTGGTGTTGGCAGCGAACACTTTTCAGCATTAAACAGTGCATGTATAGCTACCTTAGCGCCAAGGCTGTGACTGATAATGTTTATAGTATCAAAACGTAAATTATATATCACATTTCTCAAACTATGACCAACAGGTATCGCGTTTTTTTCTGCTTCCTCTAAAAGAGAATACAAGGCTTTGTTCTTTTTTCTGTTCGTAGAATAACAACAATCATACATCGCATCCCAATAAACTTCTACGCAAAAAGTTTTTAGATTTTTATTGACCACCTCTTCCATAACGGCATAATCTCTCCGGGAAGTACGATCACCATTCATTTTAACAAAAGGCTTTCGATAACCATGAATAAGAAAACTTACAGAATTATATTCGTTTTTTTTATTGTTGATCCGATGTTTAAGAGAAGAACTAATAGAATCATTTAAAATACTTACATTTTCAGACGTGTACTTTTCAAAATTGCAATTGTATTGTTTTGAAATAATAAAAAAATTGGAGAGATTATTTTCATACCATTTTAAAAGAGAGGCATTACAACTGTCCAATGATGAATTAGAAATAAAATAATCAGGATATAGACTTCCTTCTTTATCAATATAAACAGCCAAATACTCCTTATTTAAATCCCGTTCTCCAAAAAGCACATGATTGGATTGTGCAGAAATGACCAGAGGAACAAGAAAACTGATTAAAAAAAATAACATTCTCATAAATCTATTGTATCGAAATACAAATCTAGCTAATTAAAATAAAAAAATCGCCTCAAATCTATTACGAAATGAGGCGAAATCAATTGAGAAGAGTTCTCAATGTTACTCTAACTTTTGCAACCAAACATCAGGATATTCGGTTTTAAATTTTACTTGTTCTGCTTCAGCATCTGCTTGTTTGTCTACTTTATTTACAAATACATAGTATACTTTTGTTTTGTAATTTTGTACAATTTGAGTATTGTTGTATCCCTTAATGATGTTTGCATCTTTAAACTTTGTAGCATTGGCTTTACTGCTAAATGTACCAATAACAACATAAAAACCTGCAGCCATACCCATTCCATTATCATCCACAAAATCCCCCGAATTACCAGTACGCATTAAGTTTTCAGTTAAGCTCTCCGAATTTTTTGGAGTAGCTGTAGACCCTTCGCCAGATTGCAACTTAGCCAAAGCATCTTTTAAACGTTGAATTTCTACTTCACTAGTATCTGACTTTGCTTTTAACTTAGCAATCATATCATCTACAATTGCATCTTTTGGATCTTCTACTTTCGCAACTTCTTCTTTTGGGGCTCCACCAAATGTGTAGCTCAATAAGAATTCAGAGGAAGAACCCGTAAATTTTTTCACTTTACCAATTCCTAAATCATAAGCATACCCTACTGCAATGTTTTTGTAGCGCAATCCACCACTTATTGCAACTGCGTAATTGCTATGATAAGTTACTCCAACCCAACCTATTTTTTTCCAATCTAATACCGCATTCACATCGTATTGAAAAACAGAACCTGTTGCATAACGAACCATAATTAATGGGTATGCAGTTATTTCCTTCTCTTTCACAACATCAAACACATATTTGATAGATCCTTGGTAATGACGAGCAAATGTATAATAACTACTTCCGTCATCTGTTTTTTTATACTTCATAGTGTTTCCTAAAATTTGAGGAGCAGCTATTCCAATTTCTAATTTTTTGAAAGTATATCCTAAACCAAAATCTGCAGAAAAAGCAGTTTTACTTTGTGATTCGGTAAACAAAAATGGATCATCAGCATCACGAACAACAACTTTCGAAAAATCAATTTTCTGGTTTATCGCACCTAAAGCCAATCCGATAAATAAATTATTATCGTCATTGATTTTTAGTTTATAAGAATAGTTTGCGAAAGCTCCAACACGACTCATGATATCCGTTACATCGGAATACACATTTAATCCCAAACCAATATTTTTTGCTTCAATAGGTCCGTCTATCGTTAAGTAACTTGTTTGTGGAGCGCCACTGATACCGGTCCATTGAGAACGGTGAGTCAAAAATGCATTCACACGCTCGTGATTTCCAGTAAAAGCAGGATTTGTCACAAATGGATTTGTGTAGTACTGACTGCTAAATGGAACTTGCTGAGCAATTGTTGTTCCTGTTACCAGAATAAGAGCAGATGATATAATTAAATTCCTCATAGGGTAAAATTTTAATTTGTAGTTTTCTGTTTAGTTTTTTGTTTCCTGAATGATTTTATTTAGAGTTTTGCTTTAAAATTGTGATAGCTCCTTTATAAATTTTTTCATCATTTTGGAATTGCATGATGTAATAATACGTTCCATCAGGCAACCTTCCTCCTGTTTTGCTTGTACCATCCCAGTTGTTATCATAAGCATCCGAACTATAAACTTCTTGTCCTTCGCGATTTACGATAAGCACTTTTGTATCAGGATAATTTTCTATATTTTGAATAACCCATCTATCGTTAAAGCCATCATCATTCGGTGTCATTAAATTGGAGATGGTAACATTGTAATCCATAATTACAGTGATTGTCATTGTATCTACATCGGTACAACCATTTGCATCGGTACCCGTAAGTGTGTACATAGTAGTAACAATTGGCGCTGCAGTTGGATTAGAGATGGAAGAATTTGTTAATCCAGTATTCGGGAACCAGAACCAAGAAATAACTCCTAAACCTGAACCTTCTAAATCAACAGTGCTTCCTAAACTTAAATCCATATCTGCACCAGCAGAAACAGAAGGTGAAGGGAAAACCGTAATCATTACTGAATCCATATTCATACATCCTGTTAATGAATCAGTGATTGTAAGTGCATATGTTCCAGAAGTAGTTACCATAATACTAACAGTAGTATCAGTTGTGCTCCACATATAATCGAAAGCTCCTGCTGTTGCACTCAATATTAGTGTATCTCCAGAACAAATACCCAGCGGACCATTTGCTGTAATAGTTGAAGGAGGCAAAGCATTTACAACAACATTCACAGTTGCTGTATCCAAACAACCTTGGTTAGAGGTTAATAATAATGTTACAACATATGTTCCAGCTGCTCCGTAAGTATGTGTTGGAGCCGGAGACAATGAATTGTTTCCATCACCAAAATCCCACTGATTGAATTGAATAAATCCAGAAGGAATGGTGGATGCATTTGTAAACGTTGTTGCATTTCCGTAACAAACAGTATCTGCACTAAACATGGCAACAGGTTTTGGATAAACAATAATCATTGTTGCTGCAGAAGTATCAGCCGAACACATATTGCTTTGCACAATTATTCTGTACCAAGTAGTATCAACCAAATTCAAATATGTTTGAGTTGTTGTTGTATTAACCAAACTTATCCAGGTAGTTCCACCATCAATTGACGATTCCCAATCAACAACAGAACCAACAGTTCCTGTTGCAGTTAATGTTCCGGAATTTGCTCCTTCACATCCTGCAGCTGCACCAGTTATCAAACCAGCAACAGAAGCGGGGTCAACAGTAATAGTATCAATGTTTGAAATCGCTCCCAAACAAACTCCACTGTTTACAAATGCTCTATAATAAGTTGTAACATTTAAATTTAAATACGATTGTGTAGCTGTTGTATTAGACAATGCAAACCATGTTACACCATCGGTAGTAGTTTCCCAATTAATAATTGTTCCAACATAACCAGTTAAAGTTAATGTTCCTGAATTTGCACCAGCACAAACAGTATCATTGGCAACAAGATTTCCTGCAATTGGAGGATTGTCAACTGTTACAGTTGCTGTTAAAGAAGTATCGTTTGAACAAACACCGCTTGCAACAATAGCTCTATAAACAGTAGTAGCAACTAAGTTTAAATAATTTTCTGCTGCAGTAGTATTTGCTATCGTTGTCCAGGTAACACCACCATCAGTTGATGATTCCCACGACTGAACACTTCCTACATACCCAAATAAATTTAATGTACCAGAGTTAGCACCTCCACAAACAGTTGTACTTCCGGAGATAGTTCCACCAACAGAAACTTGATCAACTGTTAATACTGCTGTTGAAGAATTTACTGATGCACAAAATCCATTTTGCACAACAGCTCTATATACGGTTGTAATAATAATATTTGAATAAATATACATTGGTGTTGTATTGCTAATAGCAACCCAGTTAACACCTCCATCTGTTGAATACTCCCAACGAATAACGCTTCCTGTTTGTCCAGTTAAAAATAATGTATCACCATTATTACCATAACAAACATTTGCACTTGCAGAAACAGTTCCTCCAAGAGTTGGAACATCAATTGTAATCGTATCAATACTTGACAATGTAGCAGGGCAGGCACCACTTGTTACATTTGCTTGATAATAAGTTGTAGCAACAACGTTTAAATACGATTGAGAAGTTGTTGTGTTTGCAATATTTGTCCAGGTAATTCCATCGATGGACGATTGCCAGTTAGTAATTGTTCCAGTCTGACCACTCAAAGTAATTGTTCCGCTATTTGAACCGCTACAAACAGTATCGTTCATTGTAGTTATGCCTCCAACAGAAGTTGGACTAACAGTGATGGTTACTGTGCCTGAATTAACAGCAACGCATGCACCACTCTTTACATTTGCACGATAAATTCTTGTTTGAGTTAAATTCAAATATGCTTGACTGTTTGTTGTATTTACAATTGGAGTGTAGGTAGTACCTCCATCAATAGAAAATTCCCAATACTGAACTGTTCCAATATTTCCTGCTAAAGTAAGTGTTCCGCTATTTGCACCGGTACAAACTGTTGCTGCAGAAGTAATTGTTCCACCAACACTTACAGGGCTTACAACAATTGAATCTGGAGTAGAATAAACACCTGCACATCCAGTACTTGTTACTCTTGCTCTAAACCAACGAGTAGCAGTTAAATTAAGATACGCTTGAGTAGCTGTTGTATTTACGATATTAGTCCAAGTAACTCCTGCATCTGTAGAGTATTCCCAACGCGTAATTGAACCTGTATGACCTGCTAAAGTTAAATTACCGCTATTAGTTCCACTACAAACAGTTGTTCCGCCTGAAACTGTTCCGCCAACTGAAGGAGGATTAACAGTAATAGTAGCGGATGAAGAGAATACTGCTATACAAGCACCACTTTGAACTTGAACACGATAACGAGTTGTTTGAGTTAAGTTTAAATATGCTTGAGTAGTAGTTGTATTTGCAATATCTGTCCAAGTTACTCCGGCATCAATTGAAAACTGCCATTTCAAAATCGCTCCTACTCTTCCACCACCCGATGTAACGTTGCCTGAGTTGACCCCACTACAAACGGTTGCGGTTCCAGAAATTGTTCCACCAACAGAAGTTGGATCAATCGTCATTATAGCCACTGAAGATGTTACAGCGGCACAAACACCATTTTGAATCTGTGCTCTATATCTTGTGGGAACAGTTAGGTTTAAATAACTTTGAGTTGTAGTAGTATTAGAAATGCTAATCCAAGTTGTTCCACCATCAGTTGAATATTCCCAATTAAGAATAGAACCTGTATGTCCAGCCAATGTTAAAACTCCTGAATTAGCTCCAATACAAACATTTGTTCCTCCTGATACAGTACCACCAACTGATAGCCCAGTAGATATTACAACATAACCTGTTACAGCATCATTTGTTGTATTGATATCTGTTGCTAAAGTGGAATAGGCTGTAAATGTATAAGAACCCGGTGCCGATAAGTTGGCTGGAACTGTAAATGTATACGATACAGTTGTGTTTGAAGCAAATGAAGGGAAACTTACTGCCAAATCTGTTACTGGCAATCCTGCATTGATAGTATAAGAAAGGTCGAAGGGAACCGCACTTAAGTTGGTGAGACCCACATTTCTTACATTAATTGTTACGCTAGAAGTAGCGCTTAATGAACATCCGGAGACAGGAGCTGTAATAGCGATAACGCTAACATCCTGTGCTAGTGCAATTTTACCAATAAAAACAAGGAAAAAGAGCGTAAAGATTTTTCTCATAAAGTAGATTTGAGTGGATAGATAGTTTAGTTGTTTACTTAAAACACCGAAACTTTTTACGGATTTAGGTTTTAAAAGTTACGAAATATACAAAAATTTGATTCATTTACTAAGGATTACTCATTGAAACAGGTATAATTTTACCATTCATTATTTTATGCCCATTTACCACAAAATCAGATAGATAGACTGCCATTTCAGCAGCAGAAACTGGTGCTTTATACCCTGGAAATGCCTCATTCAACATTTCTGTTTGTACTGCCCCCAAAGCCAAACAGTTAAAAGCAATGTTTTTTTCCTTAAATTCTTCTGCCAAACATTCTGTTAAACACGCCAATGCAGCTTTACTGGTACTGTAGGCAGAAAGACCTGCAAATTTTGAACTTCCTTGAAAACCACCCATGCTGCTTATATTAACAATATGTGATTTTTGCTTCTCTTCCATCAATGGCAACACTCCTTGTATCAATCTAACCACTGAAAACACATTCACATTATAAACATAATCCAGCTCCGATTTAGTGATTTCTGAAAAGGGCTTATTTATGATTGCCCCGGCATTGTTCACCAAAGCATCTATTGTTTGCACATGTTTTTTCAAATTGGTTAGTAAACTCAGAATTGATAATTCTTTACTTAAATCACAAACGATAGTAATTACATTGTTGTTGGCACATTCCTTTTTTAATAGCTCTAGCTGCTGCTCGTTTCTCGAAACTGCAAAAATGGTGTTTCCTGAATCGGCACTTAGTTTTTTTACCAACTCATAGCCTATTCCTCTACTCGCTCCTGTTACAACAATTTTCATTTTATTAACGTTTCTAGATAATACCCAAATTAACGCATTTTTTTCTTAACTTTACTTTTCTACAATATGACAAAACTCATTTTTAAAATAAGCATTGTACTTTTCTGCATCGGATGCTTAAATTCTGTAGCACAAGATAGCACAATGATTCGAAAACATCCTCCTAAGAAGAATTTTTGGGATAAAGTTTTTATTGGTGGAAATCTAGGAATTCAATTCGGTACCGTAACTTTTGCCGATGTTTCGCCTTTGGTAGGATATAAATTTACAGAAAAAATTTCGGCAGGTATTGGAGCTACTTATCAATACTATCATTACAAAGATCGATACTACGATTTCGAAACCGATGTTTACGGTGGACGAGTTTTTGCTAGATATAATTTTACAGACTATTTATTCGGTCATGCTGAATATGAACATCTGAACTTAGAGACATTTGATTTTAAAAGAAGAAGAGTGGATGTTGTGAGCGTAATGGCTGGAGCCGGATATATTCAACGAATAAGTGATCGGGCAGGAATTGTTGCTATGGTGTTATATAACTTTACTGAATCGGTATACACTCCTTATCAAAATCCAATTTTTAGAGTTGGATTTGTAGTGGGATTATAATTATCTATTCAAAAATCGGCAATACTCTTTGATTCGGATCTACATTAAAACTTTGGATTGCCATTACTCTCCAGCGCTGAGCAGCCTCTGCATTTAAAATATCCAATACAGGATATTCATCTTTTAAAACTACTGCATCTTTCAAATCCATAGTTTTTTCATCGATAAAATCAGGATGTGATTTTATTTCTCCTGTAGAAGCATAAAATAAAATATTACGCTGATCAGGATTCGGATCTGTTGTCAAAGCTTTCACATTAAACCCTGCCGCCTGAAATGTTTTATAAACCGAGCGCATCGATTTACCAATGCTTCCTTCGAAATAACCCAAACTATTTACAAATATAATTCCGTTTGGATTCAACATTCCTTTTAGTGCTGTTAATGATTCTTCTGTAAAAACATGATTCGGGGGATCTTCTCCTTTAAACATATCCAACACTATAATATCATATTTCTTTTCACAAGTGCGAATAAAATGTCTGCCATCATCTACCTTAATATTTACTTTCGGACTCAAATAAAAATAATTTTTCGCTACATCAGCTATACGTTGGTCCAATTCGCAAACATCTACTTCAAATCCTTTTTCAATTAATTTTTTAGCCACACTTCCTCCGCCTAAACCAATCAATAGCGACTTAGTTGTTTTTGGAAATGAATCGACATAATCAGAGATACGATACACGTAAGTAAAATATTTTTCTTCACCACTTGTTTCATCCGCCAGCGAATCGTACATGGTTTGCGAAACACGGTTTACAAACAGCCAGCGACTGTATCCATTCTGAACAGTGTCTTTATTATAGTGCGGATAATCCAACACAGCAATTTGTCCGAGCAGGCCCTCAGCAACGTACACCCGTTTTATAGAAGAAGAAAAACTAACCGAAGAAGTAGAAATGGCCCAAACACAAAGCAAAAAAAAACCTGCAGCTTTTGCAATTTGTTTTTGTTTTACAATTACAAAAAGTGGTATGATTCCTAAAACAATTCCAGTACAGATGGCAGGAAGTGTTAAACCCAAATTAGGAATGATGTAAAATCCAAAAGAAAAAGTTGCAAGAATTCCACCTACAGTAGAAATAGCATAAATTGCTCCGGCTGCCTTTCCTGATTGCTCCACATCAACTGTGATTGCACGAATAATCAATGGGGAAACCATTCCCATCATAAATACAGGTGGAAACAAAATGCAGGAAGCAGAAATGATTACGGATGGAATTAAGCTGTGAGAACCTACCAACCATAAAATCATTTTAGAAGAAAAAGGCATTAGAATAGTAAAGGCTGCTGCTGCTAATAAAACATAAAATAAAGTAAGTGGATTTTTACTTTTATAAGAAAGGATTCCTCCTGCATAATACCCAACTGCTAAGCCACCCAATGTGATTGCTAATACACTTGCCCATACATATAAAGAGGAACCAAAATAAGGAGCCAGCATTTTGGCACCCAGCAATTCGGCTGCCATTACAGATCCTCCTTCAATAAATGAAAGCAGGAAATAGAAATTTTTATTTTTAAAAAGTGACATCCTTGAAATTTGAATGTGTAAAGATATAGAAAAAATGGAATGGATTGCGGATGACAGGTATATAGCAGATAGAAACGGATTTAATTCCCATCTTTCTGGAGACCAATATGAAAAAATTTACCTAATCTTAAAAAGGAACTGAAGAATAATTGACTGTAAGAGTTCCTTCCGTAAACCCTCTATACTTTTTATACTTTATCCTTCTTTTGGAAGGATGTTTTTTTAGTTCTTTGATCTTCGCTGCCCTCCATCTGGATGAAGCCAATGCTGCAAATGCTTTTTTCGTCTTTACATGGGCTACATCAATTTTATATTTTTCTTTCATCCCATTGGTATACACAACTATGGTGTCACCTAATTTTTCAACCGGGACTGCATCTGCAAAGCGTATCCGCCCGAATTTGCTAACAGTGAAATAAATAGTCACTGCCTCCGACTCTCCATTTCTCAATTTTATTTGTTTCGTAAACGGATTCGATTGGAAGTATTTTGCAAAATCAAAATCTACCGCCTCCTCCTCGGGAGATGGCGCCAAAACAACAAGCAAGTTATTTGCCTGAGGCTGCATAACCGTTGTTTTTTTATTGATTTTATAAAAAGAAGTAAAAGAGAAGTCGCTGTTAACCGATTTTTGTGAAATTTTCCAATCCACAGAAGCCTTAACATATACAGAATCTGCATATTTCGAAACTTTTATTGTACCTATTAAAGAATCCGATTGGGCCGCACCGACAAAAGAAAACAAAAACAGCAGTATAATTGACAACAGCTCTTTCATGTTAATCTTCAAACGGAGTGGCGGAAAAGAAAACAGTAACCGTTCCTGTTACATCCACATTCTTTTTATTTGGCTTTATTACCACTTCGCCTCTGTATTTATCTTTTTTGGGAAGAATCACATAACCGGGAATCCACTTATCAATTTGCTTTAAAAATTTCAAACAATTCAAGTGTAAATTATTTAGCTCATACGTTCCTGTTTTCTTATCATAAGTAGCAGGATATCCTTTTACCATAATGGCCGGACTTTTATCTTTAATATACACTTTACCGTTTTCCAATATCTTCACTTCCATTACAACGGTGTCTTTTGTTTTCCCTTTCAACTCTATCACTTTTTTGCTAAAACAATCGTTAAAATATTTATTGTAATTAAAGGGATAGGCATATCCTTCAACCACAGGAAATGGCTGGTATTTATCAACACTTTCAAAAGCACCTTTTCCATCGGCAACGTTATACATATTAAAATTGCAGATTGCTT
Organism: uncultured Chitinophaga sp.; assembly: GCA_964456225.1. Taxonomy (GTDB): domain Bacteria; phylum Bacteroidota; class Bacteroidia; order 2-12-FULL-35-15; family 2-12-FULL-35-15; genus 2-12-FULL-35-15. The sequence continues at coordinate 26,079 of CAYWAV010000019.1, forward strand.
TTACATAAACTTCTCCGTCTTTAGGTTTTGCAATTTTAATTGTTCCGCGTGACGGTGTAGTATCTGTCTGTGAGAAAGACATAGAAGTATAAATGAAAAAAGAAAGGGAAAGAAAAATTTTTATCATCTTTTGGAATTATTTCTGCGAAAATCTGCGAAATCTGCGAGCGATTTTAAAAATTAAAATATGCTTTCATCTCTTCTACTGTCTCAAATGTTTTATCTACTTTACTCAACACTAAATTTTGGGCTCCGTCACTTCCTTTTATAGCATTAAATTGTTCCGGCTTTAACCAATAGATTACTCCATTTTCAACAGTCCACAACATATTTTTAGCATTGGGATTAAACGAGAAACTAGTTATTGGATTACGTGTATAAGTAAACAAACCATTTTTTAGATTATCAACCAAATAGACATCATAGCAAAGTAAATTTTTCTTTAAATCGTTTTGAATATTTGCTGTACATAAAACTCCTTTGGGATATACACTTGGATTATCACAATTAAAAACTCCAAAACTATTTACTGCAAACATTCGCATCACTTTCTGATTTGTTTCCATTTGTTTGTATTGAGCAGCAATACGTTCTTCGTTTGACTTTATCAGCGCTTCCTGCTGTCTTTTAAATTCAGCTATTTTCGCTTGGTACATCTCTTCCACTCTTTTTTCTTCAGCAATACGTTTATCAAGTGTTACTTTATATTTATTAAATTTTTCCTGATAGGTTTTCATCGCTGTTTCATAATTCTTTCCTTCGAAAACTGGATAAACAATTAAATCGTATTTTTTCAACCCTTTTATCAAAGTCAGTTTATAATTTTCTCCGGATTTAGTTCCTTCTTTAATAGACGCTTCATCCCAAGTAATATCATACATCGATTTATTGAAATTTGTATTCTCGTCACCCACTTCAAATAACAAACCTTTGTAAACAGTTAATTCCGGAAACTCTTTAGCATCCACATCTAAGTTAAAAGTGAATTTTCCCTTTTTTATTTGTGCCGGCTTCAAAGGCTCCGCAATTGGCTTGGGCAAAGCAGCCATTTGCACTTCTTTTTCTTTTTTCGCTTCTACTTTTTTTGTTTCGAGTGTGATGTACTCCGGTGTTTCTTGAACGTCAACTTTTCTTACAACATCTTCACCTGACATTTTTCTTGTAGTTGATTCAACAACTTTATCTTTCCCTAAACAGCTCCAGTTGTTTGCATTGGTATCCAATTTATACAAATTGTATTCGGTTCCTTTATAATTGGAAGCCATTTCAATATCAATTGCTTTTTTCGGAGCCATGTTTACTTGCTTGCCATTTTGATAAGCCAACACCTCAACCATTCCAGCTGATTCAAATTGATACTTCACTCCTGCACTATCATAAGTCATTGGAATACCGGATACAAAAAAATCAACCGCATCATGAAATTCACGGTAACGCAATTCCACTTCTCCTTTTAACAATTTACCATCTTCATCTGTAAAAACATTTTTAGGGATAACAATTTTAGAGCCTGTTTTGTAATCTAATGTTGCTCCTTTTTCTGCAATTACTTTATACGTTGTGTAATGCACATTCAACCCTTTGATTGGAGGAGCGATGCATGGCTTTGCTTCTTCTGCTTTATAAAATGCTTGCAGTGCCGCATCATTTGTAAATGTAGTTTCATCTTGACCTTTAACACTCTCAACAGTTTTGTTTTTGTTCAGCAATACAACTGTTGCTACAATTGCTATGCTTACTGCAACCACACTAGATAAAAACCAAGGTTTCTTAATCAATGGTTTTGCTCCCACACTTGCACTTTGTTTTAAAACCGAATCGAAATTCTTACGTTGAGCAATTTCTGCTGAACTGATTTCCGGACGGTTTAAATTTGTTTTCCTTTTCATTTGAGTAATTGTATATTCAATATTGTACCTTTTTAAAATTATATGGATAACGAATGGTTGCGAATTTTACGAATCGATACTTTAACTTATTCGTAATATTTGTAATGTATTCTTTATCTGCATGTATTAATCATTCGTAATATGCGTTTTTATTTCGTTATCCGTATTTACTTAATAATTTTTTTAAGTTTCTCAAGTATCCTATAAGTCCTCACCTTCGCATTGTTCTCAGTAATCTCCAAAATCTCACCTATTTCTTTGAAAGAACGTTTTTCAAAAAAACGCATTTCTATCAATTGCAATTCATCTTCTGGAAGTTCTTTTCCGATTATATCCACAATCTTATCGTGATATTGGTCAATTTTTGTTTCACCAATCTCCTCTATCACTCCATAAACTCCAACCGAATCGATATTCACGGTTCTTTGTTTTTGAGCACGGTACACATTGTTGACTTCGCTGGAAGCGATTCTGTACAACCAAGAAGCGAAAGGCACTCCTCTGAATTCATATTTGTGCAAACTTTCCAATACTTTTATAAAAACCTGCTGTGTAGCATCAAACGCTTGTTCTTTATCATCCACACGCTGATAGATGTATCGAAAAATCTGTTCGTAATATTTATCATACAAGCTCGCAAACTTAGAAGGATCCTTTTTGGCCGCCTCCACTATCACCTTTTCATTGGCTAAGTCGGTTTGTGTTGCATGATATTTTGATGTTTCAATCATATAAATAAAGACCTCTCCCTTAATCCCTCTCCACAGGAGAGGGGCAATACTTAAAGAAAATAAAACATTTTTTTTACTTAATTCTTACTTATAACGT
>CAYWAV010000019.1:28895-33591 GCA_964456225.1 uncultured Chitinophaga sp.
AAAAAGCTATCACAAATTGTTTTCTCATTTTAATCCAAATTTGATCGGTAAATTAATTTTTACATCTGCTAAAGTCCCACTACATCTTCCGGGAATCCAATCTGGCATCATGTTTAGTAATCGTAATGCCTCTATTTCAAAAGGACTATTGTTTGCTTTAAATATTTTAATATCACTAATGCTTCCATCTTTCAAAACAATAAAGGATGCAAACACCGTTGCTTTGGCACTTTCTTCCACTAATATCTTCGGATACTTCAAGTTTTTGCTAAACCATAACAATAACGAATCCTGTCCTCCTCTATACTCCGGCATTTGATCCACAAACGCATATATACTATCATTATTTTCCAATCTTACACAATTGCTTTTTTCAATTTTAATGGTTCCTCTTTTTTCTGTTTCCTGAGAAAATCCTAAAACTGAAATCAATAAAAAACAGGGAATGAGTAGCTTCATGCTTTAAATCTGTTAGTATAACGTAAAGATAATTAAAAGATACGGGGGAAGTTAATTGGGTTAAATAAGGGGTTAAGGCTTGTCTATATTTAACTACCTAATTCAACCCAATTAGCTCAATCCCTATTTAACTTATTTCCCACTTTAACCTAATCAACCCAATTAACTTAATTTCGCTATTTTTGTTCCTCTCAATTTAATACTATGATAAAAGCTAACGACCCCTCATTAAAATCCTGGATAGAAGTTTTACCTAACAGCGATTTCCCAATACAAAATTTACCTTTCGGTGTTTTTAAAACTCAGAGTTCTAGTCCGCGAGTAGGTATTGCTATTGGCGACCAAGTATTGGATTTAGCTATTTTAAACAAATTAGGTTTTTTAGATAAATTAAAAATTGATAATTCCATCTTTACTAACCAATATTTGAATGATTTTATTGCATTGGGGAAATCAACTACATCTTCGGTTCGCGAATGCATCTCTAACCTATTGAATGAAAATTGTCCCGATTTACGCGACAATAAAGAAGCAAGAGCAAAAGTATTTCAATCGATCAGCAATGTGCAATTATTAATGCCGGTGCGAATTGGCGACTATACCGACTTCTATTCAAGCATTGATCATGCCACCAATGTTGGAACAATGTTTCGTGACCCGCAAAATGCATTGTTGCCAAACTGGAAACATTTGCCTGTCGGTTATCATGGCAGAGCTTCTTCCATTGTCATTTCAGGAACAGAATTTCATCGTCCGAAAGGACAAACCTTGCCTGCCGAACAGGTAGGAAAACCTACAAATGAAATTCAACCCGTATTTGGTCCTTGTAAATCATTAGACTTCGAATTAGAAACAGCATTTATTATTGGAAAAGAAACGAAGCTCGGAGAAAGTGTTTCAACTGCAAATGCAGAAGCGCATATTTTCGGAATGGTTTTGTTCAACGATTGGAGTGCCCGAGATATTCAAACATGGGAATATGTTCCATTAGGACCATTCCTTGCAAAAAATTTCGCTTCCACCGTTTCACCTTGGGTAATAACAATGGATGCTTTAGAGCCATTCAGAGTTCTCGGTTATAAACAAGAACCAAAAGTGTTACCTTATTTAGAATATAGCGGAGATAAAAATATAGACATCCACCTTGATGTATTTATTACTCCGGAAAAAGGCGAAGAAAATTTAGTTTCACATTCTAATTACAAATTTATGTATTGGACAATGGAGCAACAATTGGCACATCACACTGTAAATGGCTGTAATATTAATGTGGGAGACATGATGGCATCGGGAACAATTAGTGGTCCAACTCCTGATTCTTATGGTTCTATGTTAGAAATATCTTGGAAAGGAACAAAACCATTTAAAATGAAAGATGGAACGGAACGTAAATTCATTAATGATAACGATACGGTTATTATGCGAGGCTATTGCCAGAAAGATGGAATACGCATTGGCTTTGGAGAAGCAAAAGGGAAAATATTACCTGCAAAATAAAAAACATGAAAGCACTTTCAATCATTGGAATGGTATTTAGTTTAGTTCTTGTTATACTAAGCTTCGCAGTTATTGATATCGGATGTTACAATGAATGGGGCTCCAATCGCCCGGGAGAAGAAATAGGATTTATTATTTTTGTCCTTGCCGCTTTTTTCCTTGCTTTTTCAATCGTTGCTTGTGTAACAGCCTTTCGAAAGAAAAAAATTTAAATTTTTTTCACCTATAAATAAAGGATTTTAGCCGAATCTGTCCTCTTTTTTAGTTTTCAAATAAACTTTTCTGTTCTTGCTTCGTCATAGATGCAAATAAACATAAAAATCCACTTTCGTTAGAACTTCAGTGGATAAAACAAAAAATTTAAAACCAAAAAAATGACAACTAAAAACACAATTAAATACATAATGGTAGTCGCTGCTGTTGGTATGTTATTCACTTCTTGTAGAAGAGATAAAGATGAAAAAGATACGGACACATCTTCTGCTTCTGATAATGCTTTAGCTGAAGGAACATATAACGATGTGAACAACATTGCTGATGAAGCTGCAAGTGGAAACTTAACTTCCTATTTAACTCCAGCTTCAGCTGAAAATAAATCTATCTTAACTTCTTGTGCTACTATCACACACGATACAACTGTTACACCTCGTGTACTAACAATTGATTTTGGAACAGCGAATTGTTTATGCAACGATGGAAGAAACCGCAGAGGTATTATCACTGTTACGTATTCTGGCCAATACCGCGATTCAGCATCCACGCATACAATTTCTTTTACAAGCTACTATGTAAATGACAATCAAATTTTGGGAACTAAAACGGTTACAAACAATGGGCACAATGCTGCCGGACATTTATCTTATACTATAAATGTAAACGGACAAATTATCAAAGCGAGTGGCGGAGGAACAATCAACTGGACTTCAACACGTACACGTGAGTGGATTGTAGGAGAAAGCACTCTACCTTGGAACGATGATGTTTACTTAATTACAGGTTCTGCTAACGGAACAAATACCGCTGGAAATTCATTTAATGTGACGATCACAAGTGCTTTGAGAAAAGAAATTGGTTGTCGTCATATTGTAAGCGGACAATTAACATTAACTCCATCAGGCAAACCAACACGTTATGTTGACTTCGGCACTGGCACTTGCGATAATCAGGCAACAGTAACCATCAACGGAAATGTTTACAACATTACTTTAAATTAAATTAGAATTCAATCATAAAAAAAACTCTCTCAGCATACTGTTGAGAGAGTTTTTTTATTCGGTTTTTTTTAAAATTTTATACTACAACCAACTGATGCATTATAGCTGGAATGAGAATGCGGATGAACACCCAATTCAGCAAACACGCCAATGTTGTCGGTAAAATAATAACGTGCTCCTACAAATGCTGCGATATAAGGACTAAAAGGATTTACTGAAACTGAATAATCTGAATTAGGATCATTGTCGCTATATGAATACACATTTATATAACCTCCAATTAATACTCCACCATATACTTCCGCTTTTTCAGAATTTAAAACATCCCAATGATAAGCAGCACGACCGGCAATAGTATAATAACTGTATCGTCTTTCATAATAATAACCATTTCCATAAAAAGCATTATAATTACGCTGATATTTTTCTGTTTTGTATCCAAAATAGGCTCCCACTCCTAAAAATCCTGGGCCAAGTTTTTTGGGCCAAGGCTGCTCATATGATAAATTCAAATAAGGACTCGATGAATATTTTTCACCTCTTGTCTTCACATAATATCCACTTGCTAAACCAATTCCCACATTAATAATATGAGAATTTTCATTAAAACATTTAGCTCCATCACCTTGAGCCAAAGACAAATTATTTTTTCCGTTAATCGGTTCTCCTGCATTGGCAGAAAAAGACAACCCTAAAAGGCCGATAATTGCTATTAATTTTTTCATGGCTTTTCTTTTTTTACAAAGTTAAATAGTATAATTCATTTTTATCATAATTATCTTAACAAAAAAATGCCTCTTTTTTCAAAGAGGCATTTTAAAAAGCAAAAGCAAAAAACTATCGTATCATCAATTTTTTTGTAATTACATCTTTACCTGACCTCAGAGCAACGAAATAAATTCCTGCTTGCAAATGCGATAAATCTGCTTCGATACTTTCGGCTGTCAGGTTTTTATATTCGTAATGAAAAACATTTTTGCCAAGCACATCCAAAATATCTACTACTCCATCTTGTTTAGCATTCATATTAATATCAATAAAAACATGCCCATCTGTTGGATTTGGATAGACACTCAACGTTGTGTTTTCGGTAAGAATATAATCATCCACATCACTTGTCAAACCTACTGTAAACTGTTGATAGATTTGTCCACCACAATCCGTAGGATAGGTTTTAATAAGTGCAGGAGTAGTAACTTTTCTCAATCGGAGGTAACCACTTCCTTGTGAAGGATTTGCCCAAAATGCTAAACCGTCTTCTCCTGAATCGGTTAATTCAAGTGTATAACAACCATTCGCCAGAGTAACCGTATCCTTATAAAGAGTATTTGCACTTAAACTTGCACCATTTCTGGAGGCAATAATTGTTCCAGCATCATCTTTCAAAGTATATTGATCTTCCCATGGATTATTATTTGTTCTGAATTCAATTGAAAACGAATTTGGCATCACAGTAGGATATGTATACTTATTTATCTTCGTGTTATTAAACGCATATTGATCTGCTCCACCGTTCGGGTTACTTA
>CAYWAV010000019.1:33691-48159 GCA_964456225.1 uncultured Chitinophaga sp.
ATCTTCGATGGCTGCATCCAATGTAAAATTCGGAGCGCTGTAACTTACCAACTGATCTTCTATCTGATAATAATCCCAGCCACCGGTATGCACATACAATTGCACATCGTGATCTAAACTTACGGATGTTCCCGGAGTTGTGAAAGGAGTAAGTTCCCAATCGTATGTCCATACTTCAGCACCCGGACACCAGTTTGCTCGGTCGTATACCCATGTACCACCTTGCGGATACAATGGATTTACATCACAGTTGTCGCGCCAAACTAATTTCGAAAATTGTTGGACTCCATTTACTTTAAAGTAATGTGTTTTAGCACAAAACTCTGCGCAGTTTTCCGGAGTATCCATTCCATGCCCGGTGATACGGGATTTCCATCTAGTAGAAAATCCGTTAACAGGAATGTTTCTGATCAGAGCCGGTAAATAATTATCTATTGGATCACCTGGTACACCATAATTAAATCCGCCATTCCATAAGTTTTGAATCCCAACAACATCACGCGGAGGCGTTCCTTCAATCATTAAAAATTCAACGTTTAATAATTCCTGCCAGTTTCCTGCTTCTAAATGAACACTATCTGCAAGCAATGTTCGGTAATCACTTACATCAAAGGTCCAGGTCCAGCCAGTTCCTAAACTCAATCCATTTCCATAAGGAGTAATGTATCGGGCTAATTCGTAACGGGTCACTTGTGGGAATTTTTTGTACCATTGATAATATATTAAATGAAGAATGCTATCAGGTGTTACAAAAGAGGAATCTGTAGCAACACCACTTACATCGTATACATAGTTATTATAATAGGCTGGCCAAACAATTAAAGTATCAACAGCAACACCCGGATTACTGATTGAATCGGTGTAAGTAACAATTTGAATGGGTGCATTCATTGTTGAATCCACAATTAAAGTAGAATCAATTACAGTTGTGAAAACACCTTGTTCAAAAGTGATGTTCGGGCGTAAAGTTGTTTGAGAAAAATTGCTGATGAGTTCAGCAGGAGTTCTCAATGGATTGTCGACACTCACCAAACTCGCAACAGGATGTGCACCCGGAGCTGCATCTGCAAACGTAGAATAGTTTCCATCATTGCATTGATAATACAAAGCAAGATTTGCATAGTTGGGATGTGCTGCAGTAATTTGTTTGTTCATGTAATTCTGAATAGTAGTTGCATTCAGCTCCACATTAAAAACAGCGAACTCATCAATTTTTCCTTCGTAAGTTTGTGAACCTCCCCAATTTCCTCTTCCAATTTTAAACTTTGAAATGCCTTGCATCGATTTCACTTTCCCTGTTCCGCTATGCCAAAGTAGTCCATTCAAATAAACTTTCATTGAACCCGTTGCAACATTTTTTGTAAAAGTCCAATAGTTCCATTGACCTTCAATTTCTGTTGGAGTGGCTACTTTATTAATTCTGTCGTATGCTGTTCCGCCATAACCAGCATCCCAATAAACATTACTATCGCTCCATGGTAAATGACTATTCAACAATCTTCTATCCAACGAATCAACTGCTTCAAAAGCTGTTCCATCCATTGGTTGTGCAGGAGATCCATAGCACCAAAATGCAACAGTCACAAAAGAATCAATCGAAACCAAGTTTGAATTCATTGGCACATCTACATATCCATAGGAAGTAAACGAAGCAACTCTATCTGCTCCGGCATTTGTTAAGCCCGAATTAAAAGTGGTCGTACTTGCTGCTAGAATATTATCCATTGCAGTTGCCATATTTTGATAAGTAATTTCAATAAGTAAATTTGAAATTCCATCCCAGTTAAATGGATTTGTTAATTGTAAACTGTTCCATCCCAACACCGTGAACTGAGTATTTTGAGAATACACTGTTGTAAAACCAGAATTATTAAAAGTGCTTTGCGTCAATGAATCCAAAGACACCGCTTTGATTTTAATAGTCATACTTTGCATTTCTGCTCCAAGAGTTTGCAAATAAAACTGCAAGCCTGTAATGTTTCCTGCAGTCATTCCTGCGGCTGAAATTTCAGAAGCTTTCCAAAGATATTGTGTACGAGAAACAGGAGCCGAAGCACCAAAAGGAAAAACAGCATTGGTTGTTCCTGTGCCTACACCATACGTATTCAAAGAGGTAGTATCTGTATGAACAGCATTGTATTGCCAATGTGTATCATAAGAATACGATGGAGTATTCATATACATTACACTATCAGGTGAAGCACCATTAACCGTATATGTAGGCTGATTGATTAAAGTAGAATCCAATAAACCTGTATGGTCATACAAATAGGTGTATGTTAAATAATCCCACTCGCCACATGCTGGTGTTTGCGCAGGATTACATTTCAAAGTATACTTCATTAATATTTTTTCAAAACGAACGGTATCCGATGGAAAAACAAACCAAGCATTTTGAGGCGTTCCAAAAGCAAATGTTTGAACAACCACTGTGTCGCCCGGACCGGAATTTGCCAAACTATTTGAAACCGTTAATACAAGAAAAGAAGCAATTAAAAAGAGTAACTTTTTCATTGAGAAAATTTTAAAAATTTATTTATAAAAATAGTCAAAATGCAGCTTTAGGGCAAAAAAGAAAGGGACAATACTTAGTAATTGATGGACCATTTTGACAAAATTCTGCAACTAGATTATCTGATAAAGCAAAATTTACTAAGAGTAGAAATTAAATTATTTTTTCACTATCTTGCATGTGGATAAAACACTTATACGAACATCGAATTACTTAATTGATATTTCAAGGTACTTAAACCAACTTAAAACAATTCACAATGAAACAAAAATTACTTTTATCATTATTCTTGTTTGTTAATGTCACTTTTTTTTTCGGACAAGAAACAAAGCATCCTGAAAAAATCAACATTATTGAAAATAAAGGTCAATGGGATTCGGATATTAATTACATGGCTAAAATCGGAGGAGGGAATGTATGGTTTAAAAACACCAGTTTTACCTTCGAGTTTTTCAATCAAGAAGATCTTCACAAACTTCATTTAGCAACCCACGGAAAATATTCTCCAGCAGTAACAGATAAAATAAGGCAACATGCGTATTCACTCAATTTCCTGAATGCCAATTCAAATGTAAAAATGAAGTCAAACGAAAAATTTGATTTTTATCATAACTATTACATAGGAAATAATCCCGAGCATTGGGCTTCCAAAGTAAAATTATTTGCTGAAGTTGAGTATGGCAATCTTTATAATGGCGTAGATATTAAAATCGGAACGTCTGATGAAGGCTATTTTAAATATGATTTTATTGTTCACGCAGGCGCTGATGCATCTCAGATAAAATGGTCATATAACGGAATTGATCCTAAAATAAAAAACAATAAAATAATTTTAAATTCGAATGCAGGAGAAGTCATCGAATCCATTCCGGAAGTATATCAATGGATCAATGGAGAAAAAAAATTAGTTGTTTGTAAGATTTTATTAAATAACAAAATTGTAAGTTTAAATTTTCCTGACGGTTACAATACAAACTACGACCTGATTATTGATCCGACTTTAATTTTTTCTACGTACACGGGTTCCACGGCTGATAATTGGGGGTATACTGCCACCAATGACAGTCTGGGAAATGCGTATGGTGGTGGAGTTGTTTTCAGTGCTGGATTTCCGGTTTCGGTTGGTGCCTTTGATAATACTTTCAGTGGTGGAGGAACTGTGACAGATATCGGTTTAATAAAATATTCAGCAACTGGTACAAGCAGATTATTTGCCACCTACCTCGGAGGAACAGGAAGTGAATCTCCACACAGTTTGATTGTGGATAGCCAGGATAATATTATTATTTATGGAACTACCTCTTCCTCCAATTTCCCTACTTCGGTAGGTTGTTATGACAATACATTTAATGGCGGCAGCAGTGTTACCATGGATGGTTACATTTCTTATGCAGCTGGAGTCGATATTTTTGTTACAAAGCTTGATGCAACAGGTGCCAGTTTACTAGGTTCTACTTTTGTTGGTGGTACAGCCAACGAGGGGTTAAACAATGCAGCCACTTTGTATTATAATTATGGTGATGAAGCCAGAGGTGAAGTAATTGTTGATGGCAACGATAATATTATTGTTGCTTCTTGTACTCAGTCGTCCAATTTTCCAGCAACAGTTGGAGCGTTATCACTGATTTTGCAAGGTACACAAGATGGTGTTGCCTTTCAATTAAGTCCCAACTGTGGCACTTTAGATTGGTCAACTTTTTTAGGCGGCTTGAGTACAGATGCAGCGTATGGTGCCAAGGTTAATCCTTCCAATGGAAATGTATATGTTTGTGGCGGAACCACAAGTAGTAACTTTCCTACTTTGCCCGGAACTATTAATCCCTTATCAATCGGAGGAACAGCTGATGGTTTTGTTGTAGTATTGAATCCGACTAATGCATCTCTTGTAACAGGAAGTTATTTAGGAACTACCGGATATGATCAAGCTTACGCCATTCAAATTGATAGTGATGGGGATGTTTATTTAATGGGCCAATCAACAGGCAGCTATCCAGTTGTAGGTTCTGTTTATAGCAATCCTGGATCGTCTCAATTCATACATAAAATAAATCCCGCTTTAACTAGTACAATTTGGTCGACTGTAATTGGAAGCGGAACAACAGCAACAATCAATATTTCACCTGTAGCGTTTCTAGTTGACTTTTGCAAAAACATATACATATCCGGCTGGGGTGGATCAATCAATGCCGGTTATGGAAATGGAAACACAACAGGTATGCCTGTTACTGCAGGAGCATACGATGTTACGACAGATGGAAGTGATTTTTATTGCATGGTTTTAGAACGTGATGCAGCATCTTTATTATACGGTACTTTTTTTGGTGGCGTTGGTGCAGAACATGTTGATGGCGGAACGAGTCGATTTGATAATGATGGAACCATATACCAAGCTGTTTGCGCTGGTTGTGGAGGATCTAGCTCCTTTCCAACTACACCCGGAGCTTGGTCAACAACAAACGCTAGTTCCAATTGTAATTTAGGTTTATTTAAAATGGAATTTAATTACAATGGTATAATAGCTGACGCAAATGCTGCTCCTAACATTATTGCCTGTGATCCACCATACGTTGTTAACTTTACAGGTTCAGCTTCCGGAGTTCAACACTTTTGGGATTTTGGTGATGGTTCACCTACTTCCAGTCTATTAAATCCGCCACATACCTTTACAGGATTAGGAATTTTCACAGTAATGTATGTTGCAATTGATTCTTCCACCTGTAATATTGCTGATACGGTTTTTCTAACAGTTCAGATTCTTGCAGCAGAAGTTTTTGCCACAACTTTAAATATTCCACCTTACGATCCATGTGTGGATAGTGTGTTTACTGTGAACTTAGAATTTACAGGAACAGGTGCGGATTCATTATTTTGGAACATGGGTGATGGAAATACATTTATAAATGATACATCAATCAACTATACTTATCTAACAACTGGAACATATATTATATCACTTACTGCCTGGGATTTCACATGTAGCAATATGGCCACAATAACAGATACTGTTTATTTTGACACTTCTATATTAAATGCAACAGCATCTGCTGCACCAAACATAATTGAGTGCGACCCACCTTTTGATGCGAATTTCACTGGCTCCTCCGCTCCGCAACATTATTGGGATTTTGGAGATGGAACACCCACTTCGTCAGTAGCAAACCCTACACATACGTTTACGACCATTGGAACATACAACGTAATTTACGTAGCAATTGATTCGAGCACTTGTAACATTACCGATACAGTTTTTTTAACCGTTCAAGTATTGGAACAAGAAATTTTTGCTGCTACATTTAGTGCTGTTCCACCACAACCTTGTAAGGATACCGTTTTTGTAAATATCCAATTTACTGGAACTGGTGCAGATTCACTTATTTGGAACATGGGAGATGGAACTACGTTTACTAATGATTCTACAGTTGCTTATTATTATACATCACCTGGAAGCTATACGGTATCGTTAACCGCTTATGATAACACATGTGGAAATGTTGGAACAATTACTCAGACAATCATTGTAAATGAGGCAGCACTTACCGGAAACACACTCATTCCAAACGTGTTTACGCCCAACAACGATGGAGACAACGACAGGTTTCAATTATTGTTTTCAGCAGCACCTGGTGTAAACCCTGCGCAATATTATGAAGAGTACTCCATGCAAATTTTTAACCGATGGGGCAAAAAAATATTTGAATCAAACACAGATAGTTGGGATGGAAGAATAGATGGCAAGGTAGCTAACGATGGTGTTTATTTCTATATCATCGAATATAAACAAATTTGTTTGGACGATGAATTAAAAGTAGAAAAAGGACATGTTACTATTTTGAAATAAGAAACAAAAAATAAAAAAGAGTGACGCAATTGCGTCACTCTTTTTTTATGCAAGATTGAATGATTATTTATCAATGATTGACACAATATTTCTACAGTCGGCTGTTTTAATATTTCATTCCTAAATTATAAAACACAAAACTCCAGATATCAGCGTACTCCTCAATTTGTTTGGAGGTTGGCTTTCCCGCTCCGTGACCAGCATTTGTATCAATACGAACCAATACAGGATTTGAACCTTTTTGTTTTTCTTGTAACGTTGCAATGTATTTAAATGAATGTGCGGGCACTACTCTATCATCATGATCACCTGTTGTTACCAATGTTGCCGGATACTCCACTTCTTTCACATTGTGCAAAGGAGAATATTTTATGATGCAATCAAATTCTTCTTTGTTTTCACTTGAACCATAATCACTTGTCCACGCCCAACCGATTGTAAATTTATGGAAACGCAACATGTCCAAAACTCCAACAGTAGGAATAGCTACTTTTGCTAAATCTGGTCGTTGGGTCATTACTGCTCCTACTAACAATCCTCCATTGGAGCGACCATGAATCGCAAGTTTTGCAGACGAAGTATATTTTTCTTTTATTAGATATTCAGCTGCTGCAATAAAGTCATCAAACACATTTTGTTTTTCACATTTCGTTCCAGCCTTGTGCCAATCTTCACCATAATCACCACCACCGCGCAATCCTGGTACTGCATAAATTCCACCGTTTTCTAAAAACACAGCTCTGTCGATTCTGAATTCCGGTGAGTAATAAGAATTAAATCCACCGTACCCGAAAAGGAAACATGGATTTGTTCCATCCAATACAATTCCTTTTTTATGAGTGATAAACATTGGAATTTTTGTGCCGTCTTTGCTAGTATAAAAAACTTGTTTGGTTTCATAATCATCCGACTTAAAATCAATTTCCGGCTTGAACCAAACAGTCATTGCACCTGTTACCATATTGTATTTATAAACAACATCAGGCGCTGTAAATGTTTTGTATGAGAAAAAAGCCAGACTATCCTCTTTGTCGCTATCAAACGCGTCAACTTTACATACTCCTGGTAATTTAATTTCACTTTCTTTTTTACCGTTCATATCATATACATATAAACGTGTAGTTACATCTTTCAAATATTTTGCAACAAATTTTCCATTTGCAAGAGAAACACTTTCCAACAAATCGCTTGACTCCGGAATAAGTTTTTTCCAATTCTCGTAATCTGGTTTTCCATGAATGTCGATTTCCAACAATTGGTATTTAGGGGCACCTTTGTCTGTAACTACATAAAGTTTATTTCCTTCGTTATGAATAACACCATAATTATTCTCGAAATTATTTACAAGAGTAATGAATTGAGAATTCAGCTTATCTAACTCTTTCACAGCCAACGAAGTTCCACTTGTTGATTCAGAACCATACAACAACAACAATTTTTCGTCTTCCGAAATTCCAGCAGAAAAATTTCTCAGTGGATTTTTTTTGTCTTCATAAATTAAAACATCCTTACTTTGAGCATCACCCAATTTATGATAATACACTTTATGATATTCATTTTTATTCGAAAGTTCACTACCACCTTTTGGTGCTTCATATGCACTGTAATAAAATCCATCACCTTTCCATGCAATATCAGAAAACTTCACCCACTTTATTTCATCTGATAATTTTTTTCCCGTTTCAATTTCCATTGCATAAATCTCACTCCAATCACTACCTGCTCGATTAATGCTATAAGCTAAATATTTTCCATTTTTGCTTATTCCCATTCCGCCCAAAGAAACGGTGCCATCTGCCGCTAAAGCATTGGGATCAAGCAACAACCTTGCTTTTCCACCCAATCCTTCTTGAACATACAATACACTTTGGTTTTGGATACCATCGTTTTTATAAAAGAAATAATTTTTTCCTTTTTTAAATGGTGCGCTTACTTTCGCAAAATTCCAGATTTTTGTCAAACGCTCTTTTACTTTATCACGAAAAGGAATGGTTGCCAAGTAATCAAACGTTACTTTGTTTTGTGCTTTCACCCATTCACCTGTTTCAGCCGAACGATCATCTTCTAACCAGCGATAAGGGTCGGAAATTTTTGTTCCAAAATACGTATCGACAGAATCTGCCTTACGAGTTGCTGGATAAACCACTTTTGCTTGTTCAACTTTTTCTTCGCTGCTTCCACACGCAGTGAAAATAGTCAGTAAAATAATCGGGGATAATTTTTTGTACATAGTATTTTCTTTAACCTCACACAACCCTATCCTTGAAAAAGGAGAAGGAGAAAAAGGAATTATTTTATCAAAAATAGGAAATTTAACGTGGCTTATTTTATAAAATGATTAGTGGTTATAAGTAAGGATGAGTGGGTATCAATTTTCTCCTTCATTCATTATAACAGGAGTATCTTTCTTAGGAACAGGGTTGTAATCTTTTCTGAGAACAGGAACTACAACTCTTTGGTTTTTCGAGCCTTTTAACTTTCCTATTACCTGATAAGAAATATCTCTTTCTTCCATTGGTTGTTTATCGCCATAGGATTTATAAAACAATCGGTCCTTTTCTATTCCTTTTAGCACCATAAGATCATACACCTTTTTCACCCTTAGTGCTGAAAGTTCTTTTGCGTTTTTTTCTTTTTTATCAGCATGTCCTGACAACTCAAAAACAAATTCCGGAAAATTCTTCATTAAGTCTACAAGACAATCCACAGTTGTGTCGCCTGAATATGAAAAATAATCATATTCATCAGCTTGGCTTCTATCAAACTTTACACTATTCTTTTTAAAAAAAACAGTAGGTATAATAATCGATCTCTGAATAGGTATTAAACAAAAATCATGAATCAAGTTAGCCGAAGAAATATTCTCTTCCGTTTTAAACTTTACTTTGTCAGAAGAAGTCAAATATCCATTTCTAAAATAACTATAAAGACACATTCCGTATGATACTTTTACTGCTTCATCTGGAGCAATTGCAGTCAATACATATTCTAAACCAGGCTTCAAAACACTATTATGAAAAAAGTAAAAACCCAAAGAGTCACTTTTTACTTCAAACATTCGCTGATCCTGACAAACCAATCTAATGATTGTGTTTTTAATAGGCGTTTTAAATTTACAATCCGTTATTCTACCCGATAATTTATGATTCTCCTGACCATTTGCAATAAAACAAATAAGCAATAACCCTAAAAAAACTGCCCTATTTAATAATGGTTTTAACCGTTTCATTTTAACATTAATTAATGCACTAAAGTTAATACTATTTTCTACCTTTAGCCTTCCAAAATCCAATCCATGAAAAAAGTATTTTTAGCGTCCATCGTTTGCATTTCAATTGCATCTTGCGGAGGTGACTCACATTCGACAGAAACAAAAATCGTAGCGGATATGAATCCACAATTTGATAAATACAAAGAACAATTCATTGAAAGTCTTTGGGAAATTTATCCGGGCTGGGCAAGTTCACAAGGCTATCACAAATACGACAGCATTTTAATTATTCCAACCGATGAAGCCCGTGCTAAAGAATTGGCATTTGCCCAAGCAAATTTAGATTCTCTAAAATCCTTTGACATCAATGGATTATCCGACAATAACAAAACGGATTATTACATGATAGAGAATCAGTTAAAATCTACTGAGTGGGCGATTAACGAACAGAAGTCATTTGAATGGAATCCTTCTGAGTATAATGTTTCTGGAGCTTTCGCAGAAATTTTAGCAGGAAATTACGATTCTTTAGATGTCCGTTTGCGTAATTTTTATCTAAAAATGGCCAACATTCCTGCTTATTATGAAGCAGCAAAAAAGAATATTAAAAATCCTACCGTTGAACATACACAATTAGCTATTGAACAAAACTTAGGAGGCATTTCCGTTTTTGAAACCGATTTACACGATGCATTAAATAAAGTAAAATTTGGTGAACATGAAAAACAATCCATCGAAGCAACCGCAAAACAAGCTATTGCAGCAATAAAAGATTTTGCTGACTGGCTAAAAAAACTAGATAACAAAACACCAAGAAGTTTCAGATTAGGGAAAGACCTATATGCAAAAAAGTTTGAATACGAAATTCAAAGTGGATACACTGCTGATGTTGTTTACGAAAAAGCCTTGGCTCGCAAAAAAGAATTACACGAAAAAATGTTTGAGCTGGCAGATAAACTTTGGGAAAAATATTTAAATAAAACTGTTAAGCCAACTGACAAGCTAGTCCTTATAAAACAAGTAATCGATAAAATTTCCGAGAAACATGTAAAGCCAAATGAATTTCAATCAGCGATTGAAAAGCAATTGCCTGAATTGGTAGAATTCATAAAACAAAAAGATTTGATTTACATTGATCCATCTAAACCACTTGTCGTAAGAAAGGAACCAGACTACATGGCAGGTGTTGCAGGAGCATCCATTTCTGCACCAGGTCCTTATGATAAAAATGGAACCACCTATTACAATGTTGGAAGTTTGGCAAGTTGGGATAAAGACAGAGCAGAAAGTTATCTTCGCGAATACAATCATTATATCCTACAAATTTTAAACATTCACGAAGCCATTCCTGGACATTATACACAGTTAGTTTATAGTAATCAATCTCCAAGTTTAATTAAAGCTATTTTTGGAAACGGTGCAATGGTTGAAGGCTGGGCGGTTTACACGGAGCGAATGATGTTGGAAAGCGGTTACGAAAACAGTGACGAAATGTGGCTGATGTATTACAAATGGAATTTACGAACAACGTGTAACACCATTTTAGATTATAGCGTACATACAAAAGAAATGAGCAAAGAAGACGCCTTGAATTTATTGAGTAACGAAGCGTTTCAACAAAAAGCAGAAGCGGAAGGAAAATGGAGAAGAGTTTCTGTCACGCAAGTTCAATTATGTTCTTACTTTAGCGGATACACTGAAATTTATGATTTCAGAGAAGAATTAAAAAAACAAGAAGGCGACAAATTCAACTTAAAACATTTTCACGAGAAATTTTTAAGCTATGGAAGTGCTCCAGTTAAATATATTAAAGAATTGATGCTATCAGAAATGATTAAATCATCTAAATAACTTTTTATAAGTATGCTTATTCCATGTTCTGAAATACCAAACAAAAAAAAGTCGGCTCTTCAAAAAAAGTCTTCTGATTTTGCATTTGCAGTTTACGATTCGGTTTCAATGTTAAACGCTGAGCATTGGAATAAGATTGTTATTCATGGAAGTGAATTTTTACAAATCCCTTTTTTGACTGTTTTAGAAAATGAGCGTCCTGACAATATGCATTTTCATTATGCAATCATTTACGAATCAAAAAAACCTGTTGCCATTGCTTATTTTCAAGTGATTGACTTTTCTTCTGACAGCTTTGGAAGCAATGTGGAGGCGGAAGAAAAAGAATTTTCTTGTGTCATTACAAATTATCTAAAAAAATATTTAACCAACCATTTGATAAAAAGTGCTGACAAAATAAACATGCGCTTGCTCATTTGCGGAAATGCATTTGTAAGTGGTGAGCACGGATTCACGTGCATCCCAGAAGTAGATAAAACAGAAGCTATAGAGGCCCTAGCAGATGTAATTTATCGTATCGGTGATGCTGAAAAATTAAAAGGGAAAATAGCCATGGTCTTGGTAAAAGATTTTTATTCATCCTCTGTTCAGCACACGAAAGAATTTGGCGAATACAAATACCATGATTTTTTGGTAGAACCCAATATGGTTCTGGATATCCACTGGGATACATTTGACGATTATCTAAATGCGATGAGTAAAAAATATCGCAACAGAGCAAAAAATATTGTAAAAAAAGGAGCACAAATAGAACGTAAAGATTTTTCAGTTGACGATATAAAAGCAAATTCAAAACAAATTCTTCAATTATACAACAATGTTCATTTAAAAGCGAAATTTAGAATGGCATCTCTTACCCCTTCTTATTTTGCAGAAATGAAAAAGGTATTAGGTGAAAAATTTAATTTTGTCGGCTATTATCACGAACAAAAATTAATAGGATTCAGAAGTACATTTATTTTAGAAAACGAAATTGAGGCGCATTTTGTTGGTTTGAATTATTCTATAAACAAAGAATTGGAATTATATCAAAACATTCTCTACGATTATGTTAAGGATAGCCTCGACAAAAAGGCAAAACACCTCTTTTTAGGAAGAACAGCAGCTGAGATTAAAAGCACCTTAGGAGCAGAAGCTATTGAGTTAACCTGCTATATCCGTCATCGTAACCCATTGTCTAACAGAATCATCAAACCTTTTGTTGATTTCTTAAAGCCTTCCGAATGGATTCCACGCAACCCTTTTAAGGAAATAAGCATCTGATATAAAGAACATTAAGGGAGTATTGGAAATCCCAACAATTTCTTTTACATTGGCTAAAAATTTTTTCATTTAAAAAGAATTAGCCCAACACTATCTGCATGAAAAGTTTCAATCGCATTTTATTTTTTATTTTTTGCATATACACCCCTGTATCTATTGCGCAAAGAGGCATTGACGGAAACAGAGTTATTGGTGCTGCCGGAACAATTGTAAACGAGTATACCACATTGACTGCTAATGCAGCTATTGGAGCCACTACTATAACTGTAGGTGCTAGCGGATTAAATGCAAATGTCCGTTTCGGAGCAGGAAACAATCTGGCTGCTGGAGATTTGATTATGATTATTCAAATGCAAGGAATTAGCTCAAGCACCAGCTCATCCATAGAGTTCCCGGCAGGAAGCGGACAGTTTTATGGTTTCCCGAATGATTTAACGTGGGGACAAATTACCGCATACAATAATTGTGGAAATTATGAATTTTGTCAAGTACGCTCTGTTCCAAGCGGAACAAGTATTACAATAGATTGCGGATTAAAAAACGGATACACCTCAGCAGGAAGAGTTCAAGTTATTCGTGTTCCTAGATACAATAGCTTAACCATAAATTCAGGAGGAGTGCTTACTTGTCCAGCTTGGGCTGCAGGCGGAATTTTTACAGGTGGAATTGTAGCCGTAGAAGTTTTAGCATCAACAATGATTAATGGAACCGGAACAATTACTTCTACAGCATTAGGTTTTAGAGGAGGTTCGAGGGTTGGCGACAATGTTACAACACTCGGAGGCGGACAAGTTTCAAGAAATGATGCCACAGAAGGAGCTGAAAAAGGGGAAGGTGTTTTTGGCTATCAAGCTGATTATAATGCCATAGGTGGAAGATTCTGCAGAGGTGTTGCCGGCAATGGTGGCGGTGGTGGAGATGCGCACAATGCTGGTGGTGGTGGTGGATCCAATGCCGGATTAGGTGTTTGGGACGGAGAAGGAAACCCTGATGTAAGTGGTGGCGCTGGCTGGGTTGCTGCTTGGAATTTGGATATCAATGCTACTTTTTCAAGTCATGTTTCTTCAGGAGGCGGACGAGGTGGATACTCTTTTTCATCGGCAAACAGAAATGCTACACTTGAGGGACCAAAACCATTTCAGTCTGGAGGAACAAATTTATGGGGAGGAGATTATAGAATAAACAATGGCGGTTGGGGTGGTCGTCCGTTAGATTACACAACTGGAAAAATATTTTTAGGTGGAGGCGGTGGGGCCGGTGATCAGGAAAACAATTGTGGAGGAAGTGGAGGAAATGGCGGTGGAATGGTTTACGTGTTGAGCTATGGTACAATTGGCGGAACAGGAACAATAACAGCAAATGGTGCAGCAGGTTCTAATACAACTTCTTCGGGTGGCAGTGTCGGAATTGATGGGGCAGGTGGAGCTGGCGGAGGTGGGACAATTATTTTAAATTCAATTGGCACAGTATCAGGAATAACGGCTTCTGCAAATGGTGGAGCAGGAGGAAATCAAAATGTACTTCCCGGAGGGAACGAGGCTGAAGGTCCGGGCGGTGGCGGTGGCGGTGGCTATATTGCTATTTCAACCGGAGCAATTACTGCAACAGTTACTCCTGGAGCAAATGGAATAACCAATTCAGATGGATTAACTGAATTTCCGCCAAATGGCGCTACCAGAGGAGCTGCTGGTTTAACCAATCAGGCAATTTCAACAGATACCATTACCGTTTCAAACCAAACGATTTGTTCTGGCAATACTGCAACATTAACCGCGAGTCTTGTTGGTGGCATT
>CAYWAV010000020.1:0-14175 GCA_964456225.1 uncultured Chitinophaga sp.
ATAGGAGGGAACAAACTTTTTTTTCTGCGTTTGTATTTCTTCAAAATGTCCTTCGCATAATCTGGCAAATAAACTCGCGTGTATGTGCTGGTTTTTATTGAACGATAACTCACGTAGACATTATTATTTAGATGTTCTAAATTACTTGGTTTAAGATTTACTAAGTCTGAAAAACGCAAAGCGGTGGAACATCCAAACACAAACATATCTTTATGTTTCTTCAAATGCTTAGGAAGTTTTTTTTCAAACTCTTTATCATATATCAGAAAATTAAGCCGCTCAGGATAAAGTACAACAACTGGCACTTCTTCCTTTGTAGCATAAAATTGTTTGTAGAAATCTCCAACAGCAGGTTCCATCCGTTCGTTCAAATAATTAAAAAAGGCTCTAAGCAATTTTATTTGACTTCCAACATAATTATCATCGGCCTTCTCATAAAGGAATTCCGTAAAGCCAAAATAGAAACGCTCCCAATAGTTTCGTTCAATTATCCTAGCACGTGTTGTGTTCAGTCGATCAATGTCACGTATGCGCAATACCTTGTTTTTTTCAATCGAATACTGTTGCAGGTTCTTTTGAAGAGCTAAATAAGTATCAATACTTCTTTTTCTCATTGAGCGTCCATTCTTTTGAAGGCGCTTTCCGCTTACCATAGCATCAATAAATTTTTGATACAATGGCAATAGTTCGTAGTTGTTTTTTTCATAATTTTTTTAACTCAAGTTAAAAAATAAAAAAGGGACGGCTTGCGAAGTTCCTCGTGATGAGGCTCGGGCTTTTTTATCCAAGCACCCTAGGAGATAAATTATTATCCACCCCTTCAAATAAAAGATCATTTTTTATCATGATAATCATAGAAATCTGCGTTCCATTTTCTTTCTGCGAATAACAATAAGTATCACCTCAAAACAAAAAACTGCTTTATCCATTTATTATACTTATCTTTGCATTATATTACATGAATTAAACTACTCATTGTTATATCGGGCAACCGGTATTTTTTCCTCTCAATGCTTTCGGAGTACAATCCCAAAAATTAGAAGTTTAACCAGTAAATAAGAATTTCTTTCATCAGACCGATGATTGGAGCCTCTATAATTTTATTCGGTCTATAACTAATAACATATATAATGTCATTTGAAAATTTAAATTTAATTGAGCCTATCCTTAAGGCTTTAAAAACAGAAGGATACACAACACCAACACCCATTCAAGCCAAAGCGATTCCTTTGCTTTTAAGTAGAAAAGATTTATTGGGAGTTGCACAAACAGGTACAGGAAAAACAGCAGCTTTTGCCATACCAATTATTCAATTGTTAACGGAAGATAAAACTCCTCAACAAGGAAAACGAGTAATCAGAAGTTTGATTTTAACACCAACACGTGAGTTGGCCATTCAAATTGCTGAAAGTTTTGCTAGTTATGGTAGAAACACCAACTTGAAATACAAAGTTATTTTCGGAGGTGTGAGTCAATTTTCACAAGTTGAATCATTGCGTGCCGGAATAGATGTACTTATTGCAACACCGGGTCGTTTACTTGATTTGATGAATCAGAAACATGTGAATTTGAATAATATTCAGTTTTTTGTTTTAGATGAAGCAGATAGAATGTTGGATATGGGATTTGTACACGATGTAAAAAAAGTAATTTCAAAATTACCTTCTAAACGTCAGTCGTTATTTTTCTCAGCAACTATGCCTCCTGTTATTGTTCAGTTGGCAGATACCATTTTGGTGAACCCCGTAAAAGTAGAAGTAACTCCGGTTTCATCTACTGCTAATACTATTAACCAGGTTGTTTATTTTGTAGATAAAGAAAACAAGAAAAACTTATTAATTGATTTGTTAAAAGACAAAAAAATTGAAAGAGTTCTTGTATTTACTAGAACAAAGCATGGCGCAGATAAAGTAGCAAAGGATTTAACAAAGAATGGAATTCAGGCACAAGCCATTCACGGTAATAAATCACAAAATGCACGTCAGAATGCATTGAATAATTTTAAATCAAAATTAACAAGAGTGTTAGTTGCTACAGATATTGCAGCACGCGGAATTGATATTGATGAATTAACACACGTTATCAATTACGAATTACCGAATATCCCTGAGTCGTATGTTCACCGTATTGGTAGAACAGGTAGAGCAGGAGCAAGTGGAATAGCAATTGCATTTTGTGATGCAGAAGAAAAAGAATATTTAAGAGATATTCAAAAGCTGATTGGTAAAACAATTCCAGTTATTGATAATCATGCGTATCCTTTGATGAATCACAATGTAGTAAAAGCAGTGAAACAACAACGTCCACCACGCAATCAGTCTCAAAGTAGAAATGGTAATTCTCAAAGAAGTGGAGGAGGGAATTCTTCTTCATCTTCAAAACCAAATTCATCTGCTCCTAAAAAAAAGTGGTTTGGTGGTAAACGAAAGTCTGCTACAGCTTCATAACTAAAAAAATCCTCCTGCTAATGGCTGGAGGATTTTTTATTGTCATTTCGAGCTTGTCACCCTGAGCTGAGTCGAAGGTGAGAAATTATTTTGGTACAGCAGGAAGCAACCCTATTTTTTCCAGGTCTTCCAGATAAACACGTTTCCCTTGATAGATGGCCGTTACAAATGCATCTTTTTGCCCGGCTTCTCGCACTTTATTTTTATGAGCGATTGCATCGTTCAACGTATTGAAAACACCGCCAATTGTAAAGCGGGTAATTCCATCTTGTAAAACTAATTTTTCAACTTTGCCTAATTCTTTTAAGTGATTATAGTTGTAGTTTTTAGGCAAATTGTAAGCAGCAATCTGAACTTTGAATTCTAATCCTTCTTTTGAAAAATTTCCTATATCCGGAATTATTACTGCTGTATTTTTTGTAGTGTCTGTTTTTGCGATAACTCCGGTTGAATCTGTTTTTGCAGAATCTATTTTCGTGCTGAAATTGATGTTGTAAATAAATTCAGAATATCCTTTTATATTTGTTGCATCAACCGTTTTTGTTTGGTCAGGGAATCCATTTAATTTATAAGTAATTTTATAAGTGTGTCTAGCCACTAAATTCACCAAATAATTTCCTTCAGATGGATTCGTGTTAATTGTTCTGTAATTTTGATTATTGTCGGTCATATCCACCTGCACAAGAGTTTGAACCGGCTTGTCGTCAATGGTTGTAATCCCTTTTACCATTATCACATTTGGTTTGATAAAATCATTTGGCATATCAACCACATAGATGTCGTGTAATCCATATCCGCCTTCTTTCCCAGAAGCATAATAACCTCTGTTGCCATCAGCTGAAAGAATAAAATAACGATCGTCATCCGGAGTATTGATTGGATAACCTAAGTTTTTGGGAGTCGACCAAGAAGAATCCGTAGTATTATATTCTGTTAAAAAAATATCATAACTGCCCATGCTGTTTAATCCTTGAGAGCTGAATATTAAAGTTGTACCATCGGGATGAATAAAAGGAGCATCATCATCTAATCGGGTGTTTACTTTGTCGCCTAAATTTTTGGCATTGCCCCAAGTTCCATCAGGCATCAAGTTTGCTTTGTATAAATCGCGTCCTCCATATCCACCCGGCCGTTCACTGGAAAAGTATAAGGTTTTTTCATCAGATGATAAAGAAGCACTTCCTTCCCAAGCTGCAGTATTTACATCGCCTTTTAGTTTTTCGGGTTTCGACCAATTAGTGCTATCAACTATGCTCATATAAATATCACCACCATCATAACTATCATCTTTAAATACGAATAATTTTTGTCCGTCATTCGAAATGGCAATAGCAGCATCGTGAGCATTTGTATTAATATTTGTTCCAATACTAGTTGACGTTACCCATTTGCCACCTTCTTTGTGACTGATAAAAACATCTTCATAATAAATCCCAAAACTATCAGTTTGATTAAATCCATTTTGTAATCCTCCAACACTTTGATCACCTGTATAAGTATAGATGATAATACTCTCATCAGAAGATATAACAGGCACATATTCTGAACCTGTTGTGTTTAATACATCTCCTATGTTTTCAATTTTTGCATCTACAGGAGAAGCAACTAAAATTTTTGCATTGTTGCAATATTCTACCAGTTGTTCTGCATCTTTTCTTTCTTTCTCTGTTATTTTTTTATTTTTTAAAAATTCGTCCAATAAAAAAAGCGCTTCATCAAATTTATTATTGTAGTGGTAAGCTCTGGATAAATCGTAACGGATGCCAGCGGCTTTTTTATTTTTTTCGTAAACAATTTGTAAATACTCTAAAGATTTTTGATGCACATCGGTTCTGTAAAGTCCGCAAATTCCCATTACATATTTCAAGTACAATTCTTTTGGATGATTTTGTTCTATCTTATCAAAAATGGGCAATGCCAAAAGATAATCCTCCTCCATAAAAAAGGTTTGTGCTTTTAAAAGCGAATCCTTTTCAGATTTTCTCCATTTACGAGTTTTCATAGCTCCTTGTGAGAAGCTATCTGCAAATAAAAAGAGACAGATGGAGAATAATAATATTTTTTTCATAGTTTGATGTATATACTCTATCCAAATATAATTAAATTTGTGGAAATGTCAATGAATTTAAACACTCCGCATACACCCAATATGTTTCGCGCTAATATAAAGTTAGGGCAGGAGGTTGATATTGTTCTAAAAAAGGACCAGCGAACTGGAAAAAGAACAAGAGGTAAGGTGCAGTTCATACTTACGAGTGCTGCTTTTCATTCGAGAGGTATTAAAGTTCAGATAGATACCCGTCAAATTGGTCGAGTTCAGGAAATAATAGCATAATATCAATTTGTTAAACTCAACTTATGCAATAGAAGGCAATGAAATTGCTGCGCTACTTGCATTAGTTGGGTTAACCCCGATTTAGAAAACCACCTTTTGGGTGCAGTTTTTTTTGTGCCTCGAAAGGGTTGATTTTCTTATATCGATTATTCATTAGCTTTTTCTAATGAATAATTTGGGTTAAACTATTGTTTTTAATGTAGATTTGTTTGTTCACAAATTCTATATTAGCATGAAACAATTATTTTCAACCGCTTTTTTAATAGCTTCAATAAGCAGTTTCTCACAAACATATTCAGGAGCAATTGGTCCAATCTCTGATGATGGACTAAATAACGATTTTTTATTGAATGTTTCTGGATTAACACCAAGTACATTAAACGGCACAAATGGTTTGGTGAGTGTCTGTATTAATATTACACATACTTGGGACTCGGATTTGAATATTAATTTGATTGCTCCTGATGGAACAGATATTATGCTGTTATCATATGTTGGTGGTAGTGACGATAATTTTACCAATACTTGTTTCAGTCAGAGTGCCGCTACTTCAATTGTTTCTGGAACAGCTCCTTTTACCGGAACGTTTAAGCCCATGAACACACTTGGTAACGCAAATAACGGACAGAATGGAAACGGAACTTGGAAATTAAGAATTGTGGATACGTATGCTGCGGATATGGGAAATTTGTTGAGCTGGGACATCACTTTTGGTACTGGTGCGCCTCTTCCAAATTTGTTTACTTCTTCTAATTTACCCATAGTGTTGATCAATACTTTTTCGCAAACTATTGTGAATGAGCCTAAGATTAATGCAAACATGAAAATTATTTATAATGGTCCAGGTGTTACCAATTATGTTACAGATGCACCCAATGCTTATAATAATAATATCGGGATTGAAATTCGTGGCGCCTTTTCTTCCAGTTTGCCACAGAAACCATATTCTGTTGAAACACGAACTACTTCATTAGCTAAGAATGATACCATACTTTTAGGAATGCCTGCAGAGCATGATTGGTGTTTGTTGGCTACCTATAATGATAAAGTATATGTTAGAAATACATTGGCAAATAAACTATTTGATGAAATGGGACATTATGCAACCCGTTCCAAACATTGTGAAGTAATTATTAATGGTCAGTATCAAGGAATTTATTTTTTATCTGAAAAAATTAAACGAGATAGTAATAGAGTTGATCTATCAAAATTAGATTCAACGGATAATGCAGGATTGCAACTTACGGGTGGTTACATTATTAAAAACGATTATTGGGACGCAACAAACAGCTGGCTGCTTAGTTATAATCCAATAGATCATCCTACTTATGATGTGCATTTGGTTTATGATTATCCACAACCTGATAAAATTACGCCTCAACAAAAAACATACATTCAAACCTATATTAATAGTTTAGAAAGCGCCTTGTACAGTCCAACATATGCTGATCCTGTTACGGGTTATCGAGCATATTTAAGTACTGGTTCTTTTATCGATTATTTACTTGTGAATGAATTGTCGCGCAACAATGATGGATTTAAAAAGAGCTGGTACATGAATAAAAATAGAGATGATAAAGGCGGGAAATTAAAAGCTGGTCCGGTTTGGGATTTTGATTGGGCTTGGGCTGATATTCCTGGTTGTGGAATTTTTTCTGCTACAGACGGTTCGGGTTGGGCTCATAAAATTAATGATTGCGGTCCAGATGTAAATTCGAATGGCTGGTATGTAAGAATGTTGCAAGACACTACTTTTCAAAACGAAGTAAAATGTAGATGGTTGACTTTTAAAGGAACAATTTTAAATACACCCTACATATTTAATTACATCGATTCAACTGCCATTGCTTTGGATTCAGCACAAATGCGTCACCAGGACAAATGGGGTACACTAGGAATTGATGTAGGAACACCTGAAATAGGCACTCAACCCGCTACTTTTGCTGGTGATATTGCTTTATTTAAAGCTTGGATTACCGAACGAATTGATTGGCTGGATGCAAATATGCCTGGAAATTGCTATACGCTTGGTGTGAATGATGTTGCTGAATCTCATAATGTGATTAGCCTTTTCCCTAATCCAACTACCGATTATGTGTTTGTAAATACGGAGAATACAGTCTTTACCAATTCAACAGTAATAATTATTTCTGATGTATTGGGAAGAGAATTGTTTTCTGTTCCCTACAAACAAGTTTTAAATAACGGAATGATGATTCCATTGAATGATTTGTCAAGCGGAACTTATTTCTGCAGATTTATTGATGGAGGAAAAGATGTTGTGAAGCCTGTGAAGTTGGTCGTGGAGAAGTAGCTTTCAGAAAGTATTAAGCATAAAAAAAGCTTCTCGTACTGAGAAGCTTTTTTATTTGAGAAACAATTATTTGTTTAGTTGATTTTTCTATTGTAGAAATTGTTAGCAATCAAATCTTGCAACAACATTCTGTTTCCATTGTAAAATGCGGTTATCCATGCATCTTTTGTTCCTAATCGGATACATTCTTGTCGGAATGCCTCTGCGTCTTTAATCGTTGTGAATTCGCGCATGGTGAAACGAGTGATTCCATCCGGATATGGAGTAACCAATGTTTGAGGTGGCTCTAACTTGTTTAAGTTTTTATGTTTAAAATTCTGTGGTTTGCGATAAGCACCAATCTGAACTTTAAATATTAACCCTTCAGCACAATTATTACTTGCCATGTCAATCAACTTGTTGTACACTTCTTTGTCGTTTAAATCTTTGCCAATAAATGCAGAGAAATCACTTGGCGCATTTGGATTACATGGATTGTTGTGTTCTTCTAATGTTTTGCGTACACCAAAATAAAATACAGTTACAAATGCTTGAGCAGCATCTGGTTCTTTCTCAATAATCATTTTCTTAAATGCTTCTGCTTCCGCTAATGTTTTGAAAGGTCCAAGTGTGTATCTTGTTTTTCCATCAGGATACGTTTTGCTTTCAATTTTGCCGTATTTGCTTAGCGATTGTAATTTGAAATCGTTCGGATTGTCTACTGCGCCAATTTCTAACTTATAAGTTAAACCTGAAATTTCTGACTTTCCTTCATCTTTCACTAAGTTAGTAGCAACTTGACCAGTAGTTAAATCAACAATGCCTTTTTTCTCCTTAATTACTTTTGTGTCTGTAGGTGCAGTGTAATCTTTACGGGTGTATTCGTAAGCGTAATATTGTTGAACCAGTTTCCGTTTGTTGCAATCGTTAACGGTAACAACAACATTTTTTAGTGATGTATCTTTGTCAATTACTTTGTACTTAAGTATTTCAGCATTTAAAAGAGTTTCAAAACCTGAAAAGTAATAGGTTGTTCCCAATGAATCTTTACGTTCTTGAATATCTCCCAAGCCAACCAGTTTTTGAGGATTGAAATCACTTGCTTTTTCAAATGTTCCTAACTCCAATAAATAAGTAACACATTCTTTTTTTACTTCACCATACTTACGAATAATGTCTTGATAAACTCTTGCTTCATAAATCTCCGCTTTTCTTTCTTCGTTGTATATTTTTATCTGATTATTGATTTGCATCTGAACCAGATTGGAAGAATCTTTAATAGCTGTTATGCCATTGCTATTTTTGTATTCATCGGTATAAAATTTAAAGTCCTTTTGAACTTGTACAAAAGTTTCTAAACTTTTTACATTTACATATTGTATTTGAGCTTCATAACCTTCTACTTCAATTGCTACTTTATAATTGTTTCCGGGTGTAAGAGCAATTAAATATTTACCGCTCGAAGAGTTGGAGTGGTAGGTTCCTTGTTTTTCTCCCGTTTCAGCATTCGTTACATTAATGGTTGCATCAACTGCCTGATCGTTGGCAAATACTGTTCCTACCACTAATGCAAGAATAGGTTTTTCGCCAAAAAATCCCGGTGTAACGGAATAAATATCCTGCTGTCCAAAACCACCTTTCATGTCAGAAGAATAATAACCGTGTTCTCCGTCAGCTGTTAAAACATAATAGCGTTCGTCTTCAGTTGTATTAATAGGGTAACCAATGTTTGTTGGTTCGCCCCATTTGCTGTCTTTGAAAGTTGAATACATAATATCGTATCCACCAATACTATTATGCCCCTGCGAACTATAAAATAAAGTGATTCCATCCGGATGAATAAATGGAGCATCATCATCAAAAGCTGTATTGATAGTCGGACCTAGATTTTCTGCTTTCCCCCAACTACCATCAGGCATTTTTTTGCTTATATATACATCTCTGCCTCCCAATCCTCCTGGACGTTCACTTACAAAGTATAATGTAAGTTCGTCAGCGGATAAGGAACAACTCCCTTCCCAATATTTTGTATTGATGTTTGGTCCCAATGCAACTGCTTCACCCCAAGTGCTTCCTTTTAATGTACTCATATATATATCGCCACCATCTTTTTCTGTACTGTGGAATATGAATAGTTTTTGTCCATCGGAGGATAAGGCAATACTTGCATCATGATTTTTAGTGTTGATATTAATTCCGATACTTTCCGGATTTAACCAGCTTTCACCAACCCGTTGAGCAATGAACACATCTAAATAATAAATACCATTTGGATCTGGATTAAATTCTTCATCCATTAAACCTCCCGTACTTCTTGGACCTGAATAAGTGTAAATTAAAACGGATTCATCAGAAGAAATTACAGGAACACCTTCTTGGTTTTCAGAATTAATTACATTGCCAATGTTTGTAATCTCACATTTTACTTTTATTTCCATGAACACTTTCGCATTCTTGCTGTTCTCAATATATCGTTTTGCTAATAACTGTTGATTCACTGAAGGGGCCGGTTTTTGAGCAAGGTAGGCATTTAGAGAAACGATAGCCGATTCGAAATCGTAATTTAGATGGTAAGCTCTTCCTAAATAAAAATTGATGTCTTGATTGCCCGGATCTCCCGCGTGCACTTCTTTGAATAAGGGAATTGCCTTGCTTTTTTCATCACTTTTTCTTAAATAACATATCCCCGTTTTAAATTTGAGGTATAAATCAGTTGAGTGTGCCGTCATTAGCTCAATAAATAGAGGTAATGCCCTTAGGTAGTTTTCTTCTGTGTAAAAATATTCTGCATCATTCAATTTTTTAGTCTCTTCTTTACTCAGTTGCTTTAAATTAGGCTTCAGACTTTTTTGCGCAAAAGCACCGATAAAGAGGAATAGAAGAGAAAAAATGACAAGTATTTTTTTCATAAAAATAATTTATCGTTAATGCAATTGAATAGACATAGTCCTTCCATTAACCCTACTAAATTCTCTATAATATAAGGAGTTACAACTTCACTGGATTTAAACTTATAAACATCAGGTCGTTGAAAAGGCTGTTTTTTTTGACTGTTTTATTTGGTAAATGCTTTGCCAATATTGAACTTTAAAGGTTTTTTTTCATTTCTTTTTAACAAGCATATTATTATGTACATTCGTATTACAAATCTTAAATAAATGGAATTTATTGACGAAAAAATTGAAAATTATGCTTTGGCATATTCTCAAGCCGAGTCGGATGTGCTAAAAAAGTTAAACAGGGAAACGCATGCAAAAGTGTTGATGCCCCGAATGCTATCAGGACACATGCAGGGTAATGTTTTAAGTATGCTCAGTAAAATGTTGCAACCAAAACAAATACTGGAAATTGGTACTTATACCGGTTATTCGGGAATTTGCTTGGCTCAAGGGTTACAAAAAAACGGAAAGCTTCATACGATCGATATCAATGATGAACTGGAAAGCATGGTTAGTTCTTTTATTGAAGAAGCAGGTTTGAAGGATAAGGTAAAGCATTATGTAGGAAACGCATTAACAATTATTCCAACTATCAATGAGGTTTTTGATTTGGTTTTTATTGATGCCGATAAAAAAAATTATGCTGCTTATTACGATTTAGTATTTGATAAAGTAAGAAGCGGAGGATTTATTATTGCCGATAATGTATTGTGGAGCGGGAAAGTATTAGATGATGAATCAAAAATGGATGTGGATACAAAAGCAATTCACGATTACAATAAAAAAATTCATAACGATTCACGTGTAGAGCACATATTGTTGCCGGTTAGAGATGGGTTGATGATAGCGAGAAAAAAGTAGGACTCTCCCCTTAATCCCCTCTCCATGTGGAGAGGGGGTGATAATGAAAAAAATATAGATATGATAATAGATTTAAGAAGTGATACTGTTACAAAACCAACAAAACAAATGTTGGAGGCAATGTTTAATGCGGAAGTGGGTGACGATGTGTTTGCTGAAGAACCAACCGTAATTGCTTTGGAGCAAAAGTCTGCAAAGTTATTTGGAAAGGAGGCCGCTTTGTTTTGTCCTTCTGGAACCATGACAAACCAAATTGCTATTAAAGTACATACGAATCCGGGTGATGAAGTATTGTGTGATGCCACCGCTCATATTTATAATTACGAAGGTGGAGGAATTGCATTCAATTCAGGAGTTCAGGCAAAATTAATTCAGGGAGAACGCGGAAGGGTTTCTGCTCAACAAGTTCAGGAAAGTGTGAATCCTATTTACGACTGGTTAACAAAAACGAGTTTGGTTTGTATCGAAAATACTGCAAACAGAGCAGGAGGAAGTTTTTATTCCTTAAAACAGATGCAGGAAGTGTCAGAAGTTTGCAAAAAAAATAAATTGAATTACCATTTAGATGGTGCAAGAATTTTTAACGCCATTGTAGAAGCAGGTTACTCCGCTTCGGAGGTAGGCGCCTGTTTTGATTCTGTTTCTATCTGTTTATCTAAAGGCTTAGGAGCTCCGGTTGGTTCATTGCTATTGGGTGAAACTGAATTTATCAGAAAAGCCAGAAGAGTTAGAAAAGTTTTTGGTGGTGGAATGCGTCAAGCAGGTTATTTAGCAGCTGCAGGGGTTTATGCTTTGGATAACAATGTCACAAGATTAAAAGAAGATCACAAACGAGCGAAGCAATTAGCAAAAACAATGAGTAGTTTAAGTTATATTGATAACGTATTGCCCGTAGATACGAACATCATCATTTTTAATTTGAGCGAAAAAATAAATCCAGAAGGATTTATACAAAAATTAGCAGATAACAATATTAAGGCTGTAGGCTTTGGTAAACAAGCCATTCGTTTTGTTACACATTTGGATTTTACAGATGAGATGTTGGAGAAAACAGAAGGTGTGTTGAAAGGAATGTAATTTTATTTTTATGGAAAAAGAACCTTCAATCAATTATAAAAACAACGACATCACTCTTGTGTGGAAACCCAAAGTGTGTACTCATTCAAAAAAATGTTGGAAAGAATTGGGCGATGTGTTTAAACCGATGGAAAAACCTTGGGTGAAAATGGATGGTGCTTCCAGCGAAAGAATAATTGAACAGGTGAATTGTTGTCCATCAGGAGCATTATCGTATCACCCAAACGAAAAATAATCTACAACTTCTTCTTCATCTCCTTTGCAACTTCAGCCTGAGCAGTATCTTCACTCTTTCCTAATGACTCAACAATGTTTTGTTGTTCGTTCTTCGTTTTGTTCTGACTCAATTTGAATTTCCCTTCCAGCTTCGTTACTTCAATTTCAAATCCTATAATAGCTTTTAGCATTCCGTTTACATACTCGGGAGATAAGTTTTTCCATTGCTCATAAAAGCCTTTTTCAAAATGGTTGATGGTTTTCTCCATTAGGGCAATAACTTCTGTGGGTTCTGAAATGATTTTTGTTTTCCCTGTTGCATGCACAGCAATGTAATTCCAAGTCGGAACATTTTGTTGCTTTTCGTAATGTGTTGGGGAAATATAAGCATGCGGACCTTGGAAAATCACAAGCACCTCATTTTGTGTAAAAGCTTCCCATTGCGGATTAGCTTTTGCCATGTGACAAACCAATATTAGTTTTTCTCCGCGTTTTTCAATTACAAAAGGCAGGTGTGTGGCACAAATATTGGAATCCTTAGTGCTGATGAGTGTAGCGAAATGATACGCTTGCATAAACTCAATTAGTTTCTGCTCATCGTTTTCTTTATAGTATGATGGTATGTACATAGGATAAAATTAGTTAAATTTACTCAATCAATAAATTTAAAAGTATGCGTAAAATAATTCTGTTGTTACTTCTGGTTTCGTCCGCAACTTTTGCGCAAGATTTGAAATTGATAAAAGCTACAAAGCAAACTACTAATGCGGGAGCCTCTCCAACATCAACGATTAATTACACTGTTCAAGTAAAAAAAAATAAAAAATGTAAGGTGTCGATTGACTCAGTTGTGAATGTATATACACAGAAGTCAGGACCGTTCAATGTTTTTATAGTTGATAGTCCTTCTCAACAAGTAGATGCATCTTCCATTAAAAAAAAAGGAACATATAACATCCATTTTTATTCGACAAAAAATCGAGGTAGCGGTCGACCGGGTGCTCCGCCAATGGAATTGATGGTGCCGATTGCAGATTACACACAAGGAGCAATTGTTTATTATCGAGTTGGAAAGAAGAGCAAAAAATTAACGATTGAGTCTTTTGAAGAATTAGAAACAATTAATGCTCCTTAAATCGTAGTGTGATGCTTCTTTGTCTGCACTTCGACTCCGCTCAGTGTGACAAAGGAGTCGCTATGCGGAGCATTCTGTATTTTAGTAGAAATATCGAAGACTTTTAGTTAGTGCAGGTAAATATAAATGCAGGCGGAATGTTCATTGGAGTGAAATTCAAATCCACATTTTTAAAGATAGCTTTAAATCGTTTATACGCATTTAGGGAATATTGATATTGAATAAATGCTCCATCAGCTTTTAAAGTTCTTATTACAACTTCTAGTATTGTATCCACAACTGTGTCAGGAATCATAAAGAGTGGGAGGGAAGAAACCACATAATCTACTTTTTCTACTTTGTACTTTTTTAGATATTCT
Organism: uncultured Chitinophaga sp.; assembly: GCA_964456225.1. GTDB lineage: Bacteria > Bacteroidota > Bacteroidia > 2-12-FULL-35-15 > 2-12-FULL-35-15 > 2-12-FULL-35-15. Next base: position 13,663 of record CAYWAV010000020.1, read on the forward strand.
TCCAGTTTTTCAGCAGAATCGCTTATTACTTTTAATCTTGGGTCGTTGATAAGGCTAAGTGTATCACAAAATTCTTTATTGATTTCAAAAGCCAGAAGAATAGAATTAGGAGGCATTTGTTTTAGAAGTTCGTGAGTGATAATTCCTGTTCCCGGGCCTAATTCCACAATGCATTTCACATCTTTGAATTGGATGGGTTCCACCATTTTTTTAACCAAAAATTTAGAGCTCGGGGTAACCGACCCGACATTTTTTCCTTGTTTTAAGAATGCTGAAAAAAACTCCTTTTTGCTCACGGCAGCTTGTTTTGGTAGTACAAATAAAACAATAAATAATCGGATTATGAAATTAAAAAAGAGCAGTCTGTTTCCCGAAAATCACTTCTGTTTCATGTTTGAGTAGCCATTCTTTGCGCCACACTCCTCCTGAATATCCAGTCAGCTTGCCAGTACTTCCAATTACTCGGTGACAAGGCACAATTATCGCGATGGGGTTTTTACCATTTGCATTGCC
>CAYWAV010000020.1:14275-47419 GCA_964456225.1 uncultured Chitinophaga sp.
TTACTCGGTGACAAGGCACAATTATCGCGATGGGGTTTTTACCATTTGCATTGCCTACGGCTCTTGTCGCATTTTCATCTCCCAATTTTACAGAAACATCCAAATACGAGCAGGTTTTTCCAAAGGGAATTTCTATCAACTCTTTCCAAACACGCTTTTGAAATTCGGTTCCTTCGGGGTTTAATTTTAATCCAAACTCTCTTCTAATACCGGTAAAGTATTCATCCAATTGATAAAAAGTTTCTTTTAGTAACTCCGGAATTTTAATGGTGGCTTCAAAGGGTTCATCCATAAATAATAAACTCATCAAACCATTTTCGTTCCCTTTTATTTCAAGAGTTCCGATAGGCGATGAGTAATATGCTGTTTGGAGTTCCATTTTTTAAGTCCCTCTCCTTTTTCTAGGAGAGGGATTTAGGGTGAGGTTAGAAACAATATTTATTCTCAGCAATTAACTTGGCAGAGACAGTTCTTCTTGCTTCTGTTGTATTTAAAGCTTCTGTTTTTGTAAAGCGTTTTAAACCCATCAACATTGCCTTTTGTTCATCACCAATTGCAAACGAATTGATAGCTTCTTTTCCTGATTTGTGAATTTTATCAGCAGCATCGTTTATATATACACGCATCATGTCTAATTGTTCCTTACATGCTTCTTCCCCTTTTATGCTTACTAATTTTTCTACACGCAGTAAAACCGATTCACTCACATATGTTTCAATAATCATGTCCGCAAGGTTCATTAAAATCTCTTGTTCTTTTCCTAATTGCATCATCAGTTTTTGAACAGCAGCACCAGCCACCATCAATACCGATTTTTTAAATCCGGTTACATACTTTTTTTCATTTGAGAATGTTATTGTTTCGGAAGAAGAGAAATCCGGAATTCCCATTAACTCAGCAGCAACTGCTTGTGCTGGTCCCATCAAATCCAATTCCCCTTTCATCGCACGTTTCAACATCATGTCAACGGTTAACATTCTGTTGATTTCATTTGTTCCTTCAAAAATGCGATTGATACGCGCATCACGATATGCTCTGTCCATTGGAGCTTCTGCACTGTATCCCATTCCGCCATAAATTTGAACTCCTTCATCTACTACATAATCCAATACTTCTGAACCATGTACTTTTAGAATCGCAGCTTCTACAGCAAATTGTTCAACGCCTTTTAATTTTGCTTTTGCTTCGTCCATCCCACCAGCTATCAATGCTTTTGTTGCATCTTCAATATTCTGACTAGCTCTATAAATAGCAGACTCGCTAGCATAAATTCTAATCGCTTGTTCAGCTAACTTGTGACGAATAGCTCCGTATTTAGAAATTGATCTTCCAAATTGCTGACGTTCATTTGCATATTGAATGGATTTTGTATTTGTTTCTTTTGAGCCTCCAATAGCTGCTCCAGCTAATTTAACACGACCAAGATTCAAAATGTTTACCGCAATCTTAAACCCATTTTGCCTGTCCGATAATAAATTTTCTACCGGAACTTTACAATCGTTAAAGAATACTTGTCGCGTTGAACTTCCTTTGATTCCCATCTTGTGTTCTTCAGGATTCAATGAAATTCCACCAAATGTTTTTTCAACGATGAAGGCACTCAAATTTTCATCGTCATCAATTTTTGCAAATACAGTAAAAATATCAGCGAATCCACCATTGGTAATCCACATTTTTTGTCCGTTCAAAATATAATGCTTCCCATCGGCAGAAAGTTTTGCATTTGTTTTTCCTGAATTTGCATCAGAGCCTGCACTTGGCTCTGTTAAGCAATAACACGATTTCCATTCGCCACTTGCCAACTTCGGAATGTATTTTGCTTTTTGTTCAGCAGATCCATAATATAAAATCGGAAGTGTTCCAATTCCTGTATGAGCAGAAATCGCAACCGCAAATGAATGTCCGGCACCTAAAATTTCAGTGGCCAACATGGATGTTGTAAAATCTTTTCCGAATCCACCATATTCTTCTGGGACAGATATTCCTAATAAACCCAGTTCACCTGCTTTGTTTAGCAAGTCAACCATCAAACCTTCTTCTTGTGCATCAATACGATCTAATTTATCCCAAACATTTTGAGCTAAAAATTCGTGACAAGTTTGTGCAATCATTAATTGTTCTTCATTCCACTCTTCAGGAATAAATACATCTTTTGCTTCTGTTTCTTTGATTAGGAATTCTCCGCCTTTTAACGACATAGTTTTATGAATTTGAGATTACGTTGAATAATTATATGTTATTTATTAGTTTATTTCTTTACCTGCTTTTGTGCCATCAGTAGTATAAATGTCGGGATTGCCTTCTCCCATCTTAACATCATCTCCAAAAGTTTTTGTAAGCACACTATTCATTGCTTGAAGAACTAACTTTAATTCTTCGGAGTTATTTGTATTTCCAGAATAAAGTTTTTCTTTACTGCCATCATCTCTCTGAATAAAATGAACCCATTCACAGGTGCCATCTTTTTTTTCTTTTGCAAGAAGTTTATAATATCCAGTTCCCGGAATATGCTTACTAATCCACATTCCTGCAATCTGTTCGTCTTTTCCAACATTCATCATTGCCTGAATTTTTTCTTTTTCCATTTTTATTTCGATTACAACATTTCAAATATACCAGCAGCACCTTGGCCTGTACCAACACACATGCTGACAATTCCGTATTTTTTGTTTTGACGTTTTAATTCAGAAAATAATTGAACAGATAATTTCGCTCCGGAACAACCCAATGGATGTCCAAGTGAAATTGCTCCGCCATTAACATTCACAATGTCTTGATTGATATTCAACTCTCTACAAACAGCCAATGATTGAGAAGCAAATGCCTCGTTCAATTCAATCAAATCAATTTGACCTAAAGTCATTCCTGCTAATTTTAATGCTTTCGGAATGGCAGCAACCGGACCGATTCCCATGATGCGTGGAGGAACACCTGCTGCTGCAAAACTTACCATGCGTGCAATTGGCGTTAAATTATTTTCTTTTAAAAATTTCTCGCTAACAATCATTACAAATGCTGCACCGTCACTTGTTTGTGAAGAGTTGCCAGCTGTAACCGAACCTTTTGCATCAAATACTGGTTTTAATTTTGCCAATGCTTCAAGCGTTGTATCGGCACGCGGACCTTCATCTGTATCAATAATAAAGTCACGTACTTTCTTTTTTTCATTTTCATCCAAATACGTTTCAGAAACTTTAACAGGAACTATTTCATTTTTAAATTTCCCTTCTTTGATAGCTTTGATAGCTTTCATGTGCGACTTAAAAGCAAAAGCATCTTGGTCTTCGCGACTAACTTTATATTCATTTGCAACGGCTTCAGCAGTCAATCCCATTCCCCAATAATGATCAGGATGTGCGAGTGCAACTCCAGCGTGGGGAACAATTCTCCAGCCCCCCATTGGAATCAAACTCATACTTTCTGCTCCGCCAGCAACAATACAATTAGCCATACCAGCATGAATTTTTGCAGCAGCAATTGCAATCGTTTCTAAACCAGATGCACAATATCTGTTCACAGTCATTCCAGAAACTTTATCGGTATTGAATGCCATTAAAGAAATGAATCTTGCCATATTTAATCCTTGCTCTGCTTCGGGCATTGCGTTACCAACAATTAAATCATCTACTTGGTCGTGTGCAATATTTGGAACACTAGCCATTAAATGTTTGATAACGTCAGTTGCTAAATCATCCGGACGAGTGAATTTAAATCCACCTCTTGTTGCTTTTCCTACTGCGGTTCTGAAACCTGCTACTATGTATGCGTTCATGTTTTTAATTTTTAAAACTTTTAGAATCTTCTAATAGAAACAATTCGTGTAATTTTTTCTTGAGTAATTTTTTGTTGATTAACTGTGTTTTATATTTTGAAATCATTGTTGGAGAAAGATTTCTGCTCAATGCATATTCTACAACTTCGTTGTCTTTTTGTTTGCAAAGTAATACTCCAACGCTTGGGTTTTCGTGTTTTTTCTTTACATCACGATCTAGTGCTTCCAAATAAAAGTTCATTTTGCCTAAGTGTTCTGGTTCAAAATCAGTTATTTTTAATTCAAATGCTACTAAACAGCACAACTCGCGATGATAAAAAAGCAAATCAATGAAATAATCATGCTTGCCCACTTTTACTTTATATTCTTCTCCTATGAATGAAAAATCTTTTCCAAGTTCTAGTAATAACTGTTTTATGTTATTTACAAGTCCTTTTTGTAATTGATTTTCAGAATGTGCATCTGGCAAATTTAAAAACTCAAATACGTAAGTGTCTTTTATTGCCAGTGTAATGTCTTTTTTTAATTGTGTCACAACAGGCGACACTTTTTTGCGGGATAACATTACCCGTTCATAATAACCACTGTTTATTTGTCTTTCTAGTTCTCTAGAACTATAGTTTTCTTTTATTGTTAATAGTAGATAAAATATTTTTTCTTCATCGGATGTTGTTTTTGATAAAATTAAACGATGATTTGTCCAGCTGAGTTGAGCCAATATCGAGCTTTTAATATCAGATACATCATTGATGCTAAATTGTGTCCGCAGTGCGGACACTTTTGTATTTTTGTTGTTTTTCTTCAATTGTGTCCGCAGTGCGGACACTTTTGTGATAGCCCTTGTATTGCCTGTTATTCCAGCTATTTGAGTGCTTTTGTATGTTTCAAAAAATTGTTTCATTCGGTATAATCCTCTTCGTTCAAAACCTTTCAAATCTGGAGATTTTTTCTCCATAAAATCGGCAAGATTGTCCACAACATTCATTCCCCATTCCGCACTTTCTACTTTTCTGCTGATGTATTCTCCTACTTGCCAATATAAATTAAGAAGCTCTGCGTTTACGTTTTTAAAGGCATTGTAACGAGCTTGTTGTGCAAGAGTTAATATTTCAGCAAATTGTTTGTTGAAATTCATATACTAGTTTCTTAAAATTTTGCCACCAGTTATAATACTCTGCAATCTTTCCAATGTTTTTCTTTCACCGCAAAGCGACAAAAATGCTTCACGTTCTAAATCCAATAAATATTGTTCGCTTACGATTGTTGGTTGAGATAAATCCCCTCCACATAAAACCCAAGCTAATTTTTGAGAAATTTTCGCATCGTGTTCGCTGATATAATGTCCGCTTAACATTGAATTTGCTCCTAAGTAGGCCAATCCCAATGCTTGTTTTCCAAGTACGCGAATGTCTTTGCGATGCACTGGCATTGTATAACCTGCTTCTGCTAATTCAATGCAATTTAATTTTGCTTCTGTTAAAACACGGTTACGAGAAATCACAACCACATCTTTTCCTTTTCTTAAATATCCTAAATCAAAAGCTTCATAAGCCGATGTTCCAACTTTTGCTTGACCGATTGTTAAAAAACGATCACGGAAATTATTTAATTCAATATCACCCTCTTGCAATTCATCCGATAAACGCACTGCGAATTCTTTTGTTCCTCCACCACCGGGAATAAGACCAACACCAAATTCTACTAATCCCATATAGGTTTCAGCGTGAAGAACAACTCTGTCGGAATGCATGCTCATTTCGCAAGCTCCGCCCAATGCTAAATTGTGAGGAGCTACAACAACCGGAATGGAAGAGTAGCGGACACGCATCATTGTATTTTGAAATGTTTTGATGGCAAAATTCAATTCATCATATTCTTGTTCTACCGCCATCATAAAAATCATTCCCACATTTGCTCCGGCAGAAAAATTTGCCCCTTCGTTAGAAATCACCAATCCTCTAAAATCTTTTTCTGCAATCTCAATGGATTTGTTTATTCCTTCAATTACTTCGGCACCAATAGAATTCATTTTTGTATTCCATTCTAAGTTTACAATTCCATCACCAATATCAGTAAGTGTTGCTCCACTATTTTTCCAAACAGTTTTGTTTGCACGAATGTTATCCAAGATGATAAATGATTCGGTTCCCGGAATTACTTTATAAGATTTTGATGGAATGTCATAATATTTTCTGCTTCCGTTTTCTACTTTGTAAAAAGTACTCGCTCCAGAAGAAAGCATATCGTAAATCCATTGTGCAGGTTTCTTGCCTGCTACTTCCATTGCCTTTACTGTTTCCGAAACTCCCATTGCATCCCATGCTTCAAACGGTCCAAGTTCCCAAGCGAAACCTGCATTCATTGCTGCATCAATTTTAAAAAGTTCATCGGTAATTTCAGGAATGCGATTACTAACGTAGGCAAACAATCCATAAAAAGAAGTGCGATAAAATTCTCCAGCTTTATCTGTTCCTGCAATCAGCACTTTCATGCGGTCGCGTAAATTGTCGATTGATTTGGTTGCTTCCAGTGTTGCAAATTTTGCTTTCACAGAAGGTTTGTATTCCAATGTTTTTAAATCCAAAGAATGAATTTCAGATTTTCCATCAGCGCCCTTTACTTTTTTGAAAAAGCCTTGTTCTGTTTTACTTCCCAGCCATTTATTTTCTACCATTTTAGAAACATAGCCCGGAATTTTAAATGAGTCGATGGCTTCGTCTTTCGGACAGCTTTCTGCTACTCCGTTTGCTACATGTACCAATGTGTCTAATCCAACAACATCACAGGTTCTAAATGTTGCAGATTTTGGTCGGCCTAAAACGGGTCCTGTTAATTTATCTACTTCGTCAATGGTCAATCCCATTTTTTCAACGGTGTGAAACAAGCTCATGATTCCATAAACACCAATTCGATTGGCAATGAAAGCAGGAGTATCTTTACACAATACAGTAGTTTTTCCTAAGTATAATTCTCCGTAATGCATTAAAAAATCAACTACTTCGGGTGAAGTTTTTGGAGTAGGAATAATTTCTAATAATTTTAAATAGCGTGGAGGATTAAAAAAGTGAGTTCCACAAAAATGTTTTTGAAAATCTTCGCTACGCCCTTCATTCATTAAATGAATAGGAATTCCGGAAGTGTTGGATGAAATTAATGTTCCAGGCTTACGATATTTTTCTACGTTTTCGAAAACTTGTTTTTTAATGTCCAAACGTTCGATAACCACTTCAATGATCCAATCGCAAGAAGCGATGTCTTTCATGTTGTCATCAAAGTTTCCAGTGGTAATACGTTTTGCAAATGCTTTGCGATAAATAGGAGAAGGGTTCGACTTTAAAGCAAACGCCAAAGCATCATCTACAATCTTGTTCCTTGACTTCTTATCAGCTGTTGCGTCTTTCGGAACAATATCTAGTAAGATTGTTTCAATACCAATGTTTGCAAAATGACAAGCAATTCTGCTGCCCATTACACCAGAACCAAGAATGGCTACTTTTTTAATTGTTCTATTCATAATTAATACTGTTTTATCAATTTATTACGTTCCTCTGCAAGAGAAATAATATCGTTCATTGTTTTTAAGAATTCTTCTATTTTGTTTCTTCCCAATTTACTTTCAATCTCCGTATTAAAATTACGTACAATATTCTTGGCGAGCTCTTTATTTTCTTTGCCTTTTTGTGTTAAGATAATCTTAACCTTGCGTTTATCTTCTTTGTCGGCTTTGCGGATAATTAATTTTTCATCTTCAAGTGCTTTGATGATACGCGACAAAGATGTGCTTTCCATTCCTAATTTGGGAGCAATGTCAGAAGCATAAGCACCTTCATCGCTATCGATGTTTAATAAAAAGTGGCCAATGGCAATACTTCCACCATATTGTGCAGCTTCCGCATTGTACATTCGGGAGATAATCTGCCAGGCAGATTTTAATTTTGAATCAACGGTTTCTGTATGCTTTTTCGACATAGGATAACAAATATAGAACAATATTTTAATACTATGCAAGCATAACAATATTATTTTTAGTTGATTTATGTCATATGTGCTTTCTTGACTAACTTTGTACTTTATTTAGCTATGCAAACACAATACATTTTAGAGGTTTTAGGAACAGGCTTTTTTGCCATTTCAGGAGCATTGGCGGCCAACGACAAAGCGCAACCCGATTGGTTTGGAGCTAGTTTTATTGGATTTATTACAGCCATCGGTGGCGGTAGTTTAAGGGATATTCTACTGGGCAGTTATCCCTTGGTATGGATAAACGACATCTTTTTCGTTTATGCGATTATTATAGGAGTAGTACTGGCGAGTTTTTTTTTTAAGACCTTAATTAAATTGCGAAGAACCTTCTTTTTATTTGATACAGTTGGTATAGCTATGTTTACCATTGTAGGAACCGAAAAAGCAATGAGTTTGGGAGTAAATCCAGTTATTGCTGCATTGATGGGAATGTTTTCGGCTGTAATGGGTGGTGTAATACGAGATGTTTTGACCAATGAGATTCCAATCATATTCAAAAAAGAAATATATGCCACGGCCTGTTTGGTAGGAGCAGTAGCTTATTTGACCTTGGATTATTTTGGATGTGAACGTAATGTAAACTTTTTAATTGCTGCATTGTTAATTATAGGAATTCGGATTGTAGCAGTAAAGAAAAACTTGAGCCTGCCTAAATTTATAAAAGAGAATGATGAAGTCTAAAATTATTTATATATACGATCCATTGTGTGGTTGGTGTTACGGTTTTTCTCCAGTTATCCGAAAAATTCAAGAAGAATATAAAGATAAAATGGACTTTGATATTATTAGCGGAGGAATGATAGTTGGAGATAGAGTAGGACCTGTGGGAGCATTTGCCGATTATATTTTAAAAGCGTTACCTCGATTAGAAGAATTAACGGGAGTAACATTTGGAGAACCTTACTTGTCACAATTAAAAGACAAAAGTTTATTCTTGTCTTCCTTAAAACCTTGCATCGCATTAGAAGTTTTTAAATCCTTTAACGAAAAGGATGCAATTGCTTTTGCTTCATCTATGCAAAAGGCACATTATATTGATGGAAAGAACTTGGAAGATGAAAACGTTTATTTGGAACTTATAAAACCTTACAATATTGATTCAACTGAATTTTTAAAACGATGGAACAGTGATGAATTTAAATACGAAACTACCAATCAATTTAAGATGATTCAAGAATGGGGAATAAGCGGATTTCCTGCTGTGATTCTTGTGAAGGACAATCAATTTTACCTGATAGCAAAAGGCTATGTTGATTATGAAAATCTGCAAACAACAATTGAAAAAATTCTTGTCGTAAAATAGATAATGACTTTTGTCTTACCAGCTAAATCCAAATTTACAGCCTAATTCAATTGTTGGACAAATTGAGGTTTTTTTTGTAAATGTGTTGTCTGGATAAGTATTAGAATCGCATGAACCACTTGTTCCATAAGCATACTTGTGGATTTTTTTTACTCCTATTGAAATTCCTGCAGAATAAAAGATGTCAAAAAATAAATGCTTGCTAGGATAAAATTCTTTGCCGATACCAACCGCAATATTACCCCAATATTTCTCCACAGAAATGGTTTCTCTCAAAATGGCATTTAATCCATTTGAATCATACCTCGTACAATATTTTGGAGTGTGGAGATTCCAGTAGCTTAGCCTGCCGGTTAAATAAACAGGTTTAAAGCCTTTGTCTTTTCTAGTCATAATAAATCTTTTGATGCCAATCCTCGCAATGTCTCCGGTCTGTGGTAAAATTAAATAACCTATACCGTAGCCGCCATTTACAATAATATTGAAATTATAAAATCGATGTCCATAGGAAATTTGATAAGCATATTTATCGTTTATTCGATGGTCATAAAAAAAACCGGCTTCACCGCTTATTAATCCTGAAGCAAGATTTACGGATAAATGATTTTTTTTAATAGAGTCATTTTGTCCTGTTAAATTATGTATGCAGATAAAGAAGAGTAGAAATAGTAATGTTTTTTTTATCATTGCTTTACACTAGCAGCTTTATTCAAATACAGTTGTCCGTTTATAGAATCACCAATATTCTTATAAGTAATTCCAATAAACTGGTAAGCCGATTTATAATTCGGATCTATCTGTGTTGCTTTTTTAAAATGCTCAATCGCAATAGCGAACATTTTGTTTGCATTGGCAATATCGTTTTGGTTCTTATAGTTTTCTCCCATCGCTCCGTAAGCACTTCCTAAATTACATTCTGCATCCACATCATATTTGTCAATGTCTACAGCTTTCTGAAATGCTTTTGCGGCTTCTTCAAATCTGCCTGTAGAAAACAAACAGGTTCCGGCATTGTTGTGATACATTCCTTTTCCGGGATTCATTTCCATTGCTCTGCTGTAACTTTTAAAAGCGGCATCGTAATTCTTTTGCTCATAAAACACTCGGCCAGCTACGTTGTGTGCATCTGGGAAAAGTTCATACAATTGCAATGCTTTGGTAATACTTTTTTGTGCTTTTATTAAACGTTGTTCGCGTTCAATCGGATTTTTAACGGCATTCAAAGAATCTTTGTTAGCCAAATTGTTCGCATAGTAAAACAGCATGTGTGCACTGTTTGGAACAGTTTCTAAATCTCGCCCGAATAAATGGGTATCTGATTTCCAATCTTTATTTCTGGAATATGTTTTAATGGAATACAATATCAGCAGTACTCCAACTATAGATAACAATGTTGTGTTTATTTTAAACAAGGAATTGAATTTAGGAGATGCATCTGTAAAGTCGATTTTAAATAATTTGCATAAGAAATAAACTACGGCCAAACAAAATGCCACAGATGGAAAGAATAATAAGCGTTCTGCCAAATGTGTTCCGATTAGCATAAAAATATTGGACGCTAAGGCCATGCTTCCTAAATAAAATAAAATGCAAAAAGAAAGAATATGTTTTTCTTTTATTTTTTTGAGTGCAAAAAACAATAAGAAGATGTGAAAAGCCAAAGCCAATAAAAATCCAATGTTTGCCAATGAAGTAACAATAGGAATGGTATCAAATGAATAGTCAGAAGACAAAGGGTGAGGAAATAACATCAATAAAAAATATTTTCCCATAATTAAAATGGCCGTTGCTTTTTGTTCAATTACGTTTGTAGTATACAACAATGAGTTATCAATTACAGGAATATTTTTAATTCCAATACTGCCAATAATTTTCATGTGCAGCATCATATATAAAATAGCAACAACAGCTAATGAAGTAGTTACTTTGATGTTGTTTTTTAAAGTTGTCTCGGTAAAAAAGTAAATAAATAAAGGAGCTAAAGCAACATAAACAATTGCTGATTCTTTTGATAACAAGGCTAAAAAGAAACATCCCAAAGTTCCAATCAACATCAAAATTTTATTTGAAGAAAGGTATTTGTGAATACAAATCAAAGAAAGCAATATAAACAACATACTGGAAATTTCATCTCTGCTTTTAATATTTGCTACAACTTCGGTATGGATAGGATGCGCTGCAAATATCAATGCTGTAATGAATAAAATATAAACATTGATTTTTGTATAGCGTAATAAAACAATAAACAATAAGACACAAACAAGTGCATACATCAATACATTTATCAAATGGTGAAAATGTGCATTGTCGGGGGAGAATTGCCATTCGATGGCAAACATTGCTTTTGTAAGTGGACGATATAAATTGTTTTCATTGTTTCCATAACCTGCTCTATAACTGTTTGCGAAAATTTCCTTTAAAGAAGCTGTTCCACCTTTGGTCATTTGATTCTCTTTGATAACAGAATAGTCATCCAGAACAAATTGATGATTGAGTGTATTTGCGTAAAGAAAAAAAGCAACAAGAGCGATAACCATCGAAAGTTTTAAAATCAACTTTTTATTGATGGTAATGTCAGTCGTTTCCGATTTTAGTTTCGGTTCGTGAGGTTTATGCTTTTGATTTTTTTTAGATGACATAAATTTATGCTGCTCCAAAAATTTTATCCAACAAATCTTTATTCGATGCCATAATTACTTTTCGTTTTAATGAAAGCTTAGGAGTCATTTCGTTTTTCTCGATGCTCCATTCGCGAGGAAGTAATTCAGGGCGCTTAATGGTTTCGTATTGTGCCAGCGTTTTGTTAGCTTTTTCAACCTCTTCTATAATACGAGCTTTGATGGTTGGGTTTTTAATGATCTCCTCGTTGCTTGTAAATTCAATACCTTTACGTTTGCAATATTCTTTTAAGAATGCAAAAGACGGGACAATAAAAGCAGAGGCATATTTTTGATTTTCTCCAATCACCATTGCTTGTTCAATAAATGGAGATTCTTTTAATTTGTTTTCAATCATAACAGGAGCGATGTATTTTCCTCCAGATGTTTTAAAAATTTCTTTTTTACGATCGGTGATTTTTAAGAAACGATTTTCTTCAAAAACTCCAATGTCTCCTGTGTGGAACCAACCTTCGCTGTCCATAACTTCAGCTGTGGCATCCGGACGGTTATAATAACCTAACATCACATTCGGACCTTTTACTAAAATTTCACCATCATCAGCAATCTTTATAGTTACTTTATCTATAACTGTTCCAACTGTTCCAAACTTTATACTGTTGGGTTGAAAATTATTTACAGCCACAACGGGTGATGTTTCCGTTAGTCCATAACCTTCTAATACAATTATTTTTCCTGCTTGAAATACTCTAGCTAAACGAGGTTGTAATGCAGCACCACCGGATGCTACAGCAACAACATTTCCTCCCAATGCTTCTCTCCACTTTGAGAAAATTAATTTGTTTGCGATTTTTAATTGAAATTCATACCACCAGCCATTTGCTCCATTTAATTCGTAACGCAATCCTAAATCCAAAGCCCAGAAAAATAATTTCTTTTTAATTCCGGTTTGTTCTTCTCCTTTTGCAACAATTTTATCGTACACTTTTTCTAATAAGCGTGGAACAGTTCCAAATATTTGAGGTTTAATTTCTTTTAAATTATCGCCAATCGTTTCCATACTTTCAGCATAATATACAGAAACACCTAAGTAAAAATAAAGTGTGCTTAACATACGTTCGTAAACGTGATTCAGTGGCAAAAAGCTCAAAGCAATCCACGTATGCTCAAACGGGGCTAAAACTTGACAAGCAATAGAGTTGCTTATTAAGTTGTTGTGAGAAAGCATTACTCCTTTCGGATTACCTGTTGTTCCGGATGTATATAAAATGGAAAATAAATCGTTGGGTTGAATGCTGCTTTTTATTGTTTCAATTTCTTTTGCTTTCGGATTCTGTTTTCCATCATTCACTAATTCCATCCAATTTTTTGTTCCATCAACTGTGTTGAAAGTATATATTCCTTTTATGGAAGGAACATTTACTGAGGCAGCTTTTACTTTTGCATGTAGTTCAGCAGTTGATACAAAAACGTATTTAATTTTAGCATCGTTTAAAATGAAAGCTAAATCGTGTTCACTAACTGTAGGATAAATTGGAACACTTACTGCTCCTGATTGTTGAATGGCAAAATCTGCAAAATTCCATTCCGGTCGGTTATTAGCAATAATCGCAATCTTATCTTCACGATCTAGTCCTAAATTATATAAACCATAACTCAGATTATTAACATAGTCGACAAAATCCTGTGTGGAATAGGTTCTCCATTTGCCATTTTCTTTGGCACCTAGCGCATTCGGCTTGTTATACTTTTCAAGAAGTTGGGGTAGGATATCAAATATTCGTGTAATTGCCATCGTTGATAGTTTTAAATGTCTAATTTTGTTTCTCCAAAAATAAAATATTTTGGCGATTTATCACCATAAAATAGTACTAAATGCAAACTAAACTAACTCAAACATTATCAATTGATTTTCCAATGATTATGGCGCCCATGTTTTTGGTGAGTAATGAGGCTATGTTGGTAGAGGGAATGAAAGCTGGGATTGCAGCAGCTTTTCCAACCTTGAACTATAGAAATGAGAATGAATTAGAGCAAATATTGGACAAATTGAATGCTGCTAAGTCTGAACTTACCGCAAAAGGAACGTATGGAGTGAATTTGATTGTTCAAAAAACAAATCCTTTGTATGAGAAGCATTTAAAAATATGTGTCGACAAAAAAGTGCCTTTTTATATAACGTCACTTGGGAGTCCGAAGCAAGTTATTGAGCAGGCGCATAGTTACGGAGCGAAAGTGTTTTGCGATGTAACAAATCTGGAACATGCCCAAAAGTGTGCTGATCTGGGTTGTGATGGTTTTATTGCGGTAGGACAAGGTGCAGGCGGACATGCAGGACCCAATCCACTTCAAATAATTGTTCCTGCATTGCAACATAAATTCCCAAACATACCGGTTATTGCTGCAGGTGGAATAGCAGATGGAGCTGGAATTGTATCAATGTTGGCTATAGGTGCAGCAGGAGTTTCTGTGGGAACAAGATTTATTGCAAGTACTGAAGCAGGGGTTAGTCAAGATTATAAAAACGCGATTGTTAGCTCAAAAATGACAGATATCGTTCTTACAGAAAAAATTTCAGGTACACCTTGTACTATTATCAATACTCCGTTCGCTAAAAAAATTGGTTATAAGCAAAATTGGCTTGAAAGAATGCTGTCTAACAACTCCACAACAAAGAAGTACTTCAAAATGTGGGTGCAGATCAGTGGGATGAGGAAGTTGGAGCAATCTGTTAAGCCAGGGAATTACCAAACTTTGTGGTGTGCCGGACAAAGTGTTGAGCTAATCAATGATATTTTGCCTTGCAAGGAGATTATTAATAGAATGAAGAAAGAAACGGCTGAGGCCTATTCAATGGTTCAGGATTTCTTTAAATAGCATACTTTCCCTTTCATCGAAAACACCAAACATACCTAATTTTTCAATATTCCAATACAGGCTTGAATTTTAGAAGTTCTTAACAGCCGTTTGTCGATTTTGTTAATATATTTATCGTCTAGTAACATAAATATAACGACAAATATTTGTTTTGTATCAGAAAAAGAGTACTTTTGCACTCGGAATAACATAATAAATTATATAAAATGAAAAATCTATCTGTTTGTGTTGCTTTGTTGATAAGTGTTTTAACGGTTTCTTGTTCAAAAGAGAATGAAGTGAAACCACAAGCTTCTGCTGCTACTCCAACAACAATTGCTGTTGAATATAAAATAATTAATGTTTCAGGACAAGTTGGAGTTGATTACATTGCTCCAAATGCAAATGGAGTATTGGAAGTAATGCACATGGACGTTAATCGTACAGAGCAATCTATCAGTTTTAGCTATACAAGCACAACTGTTAATGCTTATTCAGTATCTGCATATAACTTGATGCCATCTACTGATGTTGTTCAAGTACAAATATTTGTTAATGGAGTTTTAAAAGCTGAACATTCAGTTACCGCTCCAGGACAAAGCGCTGTTGCCAAAGGCAATTTTTAATAATTAGATTTAGTTTAGAGAGATTTTGTCTAATTAGGAAGCCCAGACCGAAACGTCTGGGCTTTTTCTTTCCCTTTTTTTCCAATTTATTTCTTAACATTTCTCTCATTTTTCCCTTTTTTATTATATTTTTAGAGAAGATTAAATACCCAATTATTGTTATGGCTAAAAATTATAAGTTAAAAGAAGTGAAAGTCTATTCTTCAGATGAATGGATGGTTAACGCGACAAAAAAGTATCGTACCGTTTTTGATAAAATGGAGACGACTTATCTTCGAACAGAATTTTCTTTTTACAATAAACTATTTGATGAAGCAGAATGGAATGCCAAAATCACCTTAAAGGCAATTTCAATGGATGGAAGTACTCGTAAAGAATTGTGTTCGATAGATTCTACTATCACAATCAAAATTGATGAGAACATCGTATATGTTCGTGATGGTTGGGGAACACCAAACGAAGGAACATTTTGGTTTAAAGGAGATTATCTTTGGGAAGCTTATATCGACAATGAATTAGTCGGCTCTAAAAAATTCTTTGTTGAAGATGTTGGGAAAGTAACGGTTTCTAATAACCCTTATTTTACGGTTGAGTCGGTGAAATTGTATTCAGGTGCTTTTGATGGCTGGAATCAAACATCTAGAGTTTACTATAAAAAATTAGATCGCAATAAAACTCCATATTTATGGGTGGAGTTTAAAATGAAAACAAAAACTTCTGCGGATTGGAATTACGAATTCTTTTTTAATTTTTATGATGATGCAGGTCAACCGAAGGGACAAAGTCACCGCACCGGAATAATTGAAAAAGGAAAACAAGACACAACTTTTACAATTGACGCAGGATGGGGTAGTGAGTCAGCCGGTTCTTGGAAAGACGATAAGTATACTGTTGAAATCGTTTTTATGGATACGCTTGTTGCACTTATTCCATTTGAAATGGGTGAAACAGAAGAAGAAGGTGAAATAACTCCATTGGTTTCTGCTGAACAAGCTTTGCAAAGTGTAGCTTCAGTTACCACAACTCCAGCTGAAGAAGAAACAACAGAACAATTGTTGGCTAAAATTGAGGAGTTGGTTGGAATGGAAGAAGTGAAAAAAAATATAAAAGATCATATCAATTATATCAACTTCATTAAACTTCGTAAAGAAAAAGGTTTTGAAGATTCCGGAAAAATTAGTCTGCACAGTATTTTTACTGGAAATCCCGGAACTGGTAAAACTACGGTTGTAAACATGTTGGGCAAGCTCTATAAAAAAATGGGTTTACTTTCAAAAGGTCATGTGAAAGAAGTAGATCGTTCGGATTTGGTTGCTCAGTATATCGGACAAACCGCTCCGAAGGTGAAAAAAATTATTGAAGAAGCGAGAGGCGGAATATTATTTATTGACGAAGCGTATTCTTTAACACGTGCCAAAGAAGATTCAAATGATTTTGGGCATGAGGTGCTTGAAATATTATTGAAAGAGATGAGTGATGGCAAGGGCGATATTGCTGTTATGTGTGCTGGTTACCCGAAAGAGATGCAAACGTTTATTGATTCTAACCCTGGATTAAAATCTCGTTTCAGTCATTATTTCCATTTCGAAGATTATATGCCTGAAGAAATGTTTGCCATTGCAGAGTTAGCAGCAAAGAAAAAGGATGTGACAATTACTGCTGAAGCAAAAACATACATGGAAGAAATGTTGGTGGAGGTGTATCGTAATAGAGACAATTCTTTTGGAAATGCGCGCTACGTTTATTCATTGGTTGATGAAGCGAAAATGAATTTAGGATTACGTTTGATGAGTGTTCCTAATGTAAATGAACTAACCAATGAAGTGCTTTCTACCATTGAATTGGCTGATATGCAAAAAGTATTTGCTGCTCAAGGTAAAAAGAAATTGAGTTTGGAGGTAAACGAAAAATTATTGAAAGAAGGATTGGCAGAGCTGAATGCATTGACAGGAATGAATTCTGTGAAAGAAGAAATCAATGAGCTTGTGAAATTGGTTCGTTTCTATAAAGAAACCGGACGTGATGTGTTAAACAAATTTTCTTTGCACAGCATCTTTACAGGAAATCCAGGAACAGGAAAAACAACCGTTGCTCGCATCGTAGCAAAAATATACAAAGGCTTGGGATTGTTGGAGCGCGGACACATTGTGGAGGTGGACAGAGAAGGATTGGTTGCAGGTTGGGTTGGACAAACAGCTACTAAAACACAAGAAAAAATTACGGAAGCTCAAGGTGGAATTTTATTTATAGATGAAGCGTATGCGCTTGCGAATAATTCCTCATCAAATGATTTCGGACAAGAGGCTATTCAAGTTATTTTAAAACGAATGGAAGATTTGCGCGGACAGTTTGGAGTGATTGTAGCAGGCTATACTGATAATATGCATGTGTTTATTGAATCCAATCCGGGACTAAAATCTCGTTTCGACAGAACCTTTAAGTTTGAAGATTATGGTTCAGATGATTTGTATGCAATTGCCATAGCTATTTTATCTAAAGAAAAAATCACTCCCGATCCAGATGCAGAGACACATTTAAAAGCATATTTTACACATTTGCATACTAACCGAGATAAACATTTTGGTAATGCAAGAACAGTAAGAGGTGTGGCTGGAGAAGCGATAAAAAATCAAAATTTACGATTGGCGGGAATGCCTGCTTCTGAAAGAACAGCAACTCATTTAGCAACATTGACACTAGAAGATGTGAAAGAGTTTGAATTAAATAGTGATGAACGAGCCAAAGGAAGTCGTTTAGGATTTAAAATTGGAGGGTAATTGCTCGCAGACCTGCCTACCTGCAGTCAGGTTTCGTAGATTTTCGCAGATTAATTTTTGATCAAATAAAAATGTAACACATGCAATCAACAGCAAAAACACCAGACGATTATATTGCTTCTCTTCCAGACGATCGAAAAGAAGCGATGATTAAATTGCGAAAAGAAGTATTGAAGAATCTTCCGAAAGGATTTAAAGAGGAGATGGGCTATGGAATGATGGGATATTCGGTTCCACATTCACTTTATCCGAATGGCTACCATTGTGATCCAAAACAGCCTTTACCTTTTGCAGGGATGGCGAGTCAGAAGAATTTTATTGCATTTTACCACATGGGAATTTATGCAGATCCTAAACTTTTGAAATGGTTTTTAGCTGAGTATCCCAAACATACTGATGCGAAATTGGATATGGGGAAAAGTTGTATTCGTTTTAAAAAGATGGATAAAATTCCTTTTAAATTGTTTGGAGAGTTGATGAGTAAAATGACTCCCAAAGATTGGATAGAGAAGTATGAGTCGTTGTATATAACACCAAGAAAGAAGAAGTAGCTCCGTCAGAGCCGCATTCCAATCGCAAAAACCAAATGATTGGCTTTGATGTTCAAATCATTCGTGCGTTCATTTCCATCGTAATGCAATCTTGAAATTCCATAACGATAAGTAAATTCGAAAAACACTGCTCTTCCAGAATTTCTGAAATTATATTGTATTCCAAGTCCGCCTTGATAAAAAGCATTAAGACCTTTTTGCAGACGTTGGTTTTCAAAATCAATATTATCTTTTGCATCGTATACGGTTAATCCAGTTGAATCGTTGGAAATGACTGAATAAGAACCAAAAACATAACGTGCTCCAATTCCCCCAAGAAAGTAAGGAGAATAAAAATGTTCTTTTTCTGAAAGAAAACAGATTTTTAACATGAAAGGTAATTGCACTTCTTGTATTCTTACTTCATGTGTGTAAGCAAAACTCTCATCAAATAAGTAAGTATATGTAGCAGCTTTGTAGTAGCCTTTAAAAGTTAAGCCGTAATTGAAATAATCCAATCCAATCAATACGTTTGTTCTCCTTCCTAATAATATTTCACTTTTGTAGGAAGCTAAAAAACCAACTTGTGCTTTTGTGCCAGAAGTATGTTTTGGATGATTTTTGTAAAACGATTTTACTGGAGCAACACTTAAACGATGCTTTACTTTAAATCTACGGTAGGGTTGTCCATCTTGTGCCGTGAGATTGAAAACAATCGCAAGAATGAATAAAATTATATATGTTGTTTTTGTTTTCAATTATTTACTAGAATAAACTTTTTCGCCATTTACAAAGGTGTAAACTACTTTTACTTTCGGAACATCATCAATAGTACATTTCATAATATCATTTTCCATGATAACAAAGTCGGCAAACTTTCCAATTTCAATACTGCCTTTTTCTTTTTCTTCAAAGTTAGCATAAGCTCCCCAAATGGTCATTCCACGCAAAGTGTTTTCTCTCGACAAAGCATTTTCCATTTGGAATCCTCCTTCAGGGAACCCTTTTAAATCCTTACGAGCCACTGCCGCATAAAACGAATACATGGGATTAATATTTTCAACAGGAAAATCAGTTCCAATGGCAAGCATTCCTGCTGCGTTTAATAAATCGTTGTAAGCATAGGCATATTTTACTCGTTCTGGACCTAATCTGTCTTTTGCCCAATACATGTCGGATGTAGCGTGAGTGGGTTGGACGGATGGGATAAGCTTATTGTCCCCATCATTAGTAGGATTAGTATTCCCTCTTATTGCTGAAGCTAAGTTTTCAATATCTTCTTTAGTGGTAATCTGAAAATGCTCAATCCTCCATCGGGCATCTCTCATAGGTATTTCATTAAAATAGTTAAGAACTAATCTAACGGCAGAATCACCAATGCAATGAGTATTAACTTGAAATTTTATTTTTGCGCCATAAAAATTTAGCTTGAAGTAATCTGGAGTATTTAATAAAAAACCTTGTCCTTCTGGTTTATCCGTATACGGTTCCAGCAAACAAGCTCCTCTTGAACCTAAAGCTCCATCAGCATAAAATTTAAAAGAGCGCACATTTAACCTGTCAGTTTTATAAGGGCCTGTTTTCAAATAATAATCAAAATTTTCTTTATTGTCGGTGAGCATCGCATACACACGCATTTTCAATTCCCCAGATTTTTGGAGTTCATCAATATTGTCGACAATTATTTTTTCTAAGCCAGCATCATCAACTGTTGTTAATCCAACTGCGAAACAATTTTTTTGTGCAGCAAGCAATGACTTTTTAATTGATTCTTTTGATGGTTTTGGAATTTTTGTTTTGATAAGGTCTACAGCATTATCAACCAATATTCCACTTGGAATAGATAAGGGATATTGAATAGGTTTTGTTTCTCCACCGTATTCAAATTTCAACCAATCGTATTTTTCGCCTTCTTGTTTAGAGATTAAATCTATTTCAATTATGCCACCATTGATTTTTGTATCGAGGCCTATGTTTGCTTTTTTTAATGCTGTTCCATTTGCAATAGCAGCGTGTCCATCTACACGTTCTAAAAAAACGGGTGTATTAGGAAATAATTTTTCTAATTCATAGCGAGTTGGATATTCTTTTACATCCCAATCATTTTGATCCCAACCACGACCAACGATCCAATCCGATTTATTTGTTTTGGAATATTCCACAACTTTCTCAATTACTTCCTCAAATGATTTTGTTCCGACTAAATCCAGTTCCTGTAAGCCTTGTCCATACCCGTAAAAATGACAATGTGAATCAATGAATCCAGGATAAACGGCTTTCCCTTCGGCATCAATGATTTCTTTTGCATCATATTTTTCTAATATTTCTTTAGAAGTTCCAACTGCAATAAATTTTCCGTCTTTAATTGCGAAGCTTTCTGCGTTTGAGAAAGTAGAGTCAACTGTGTAAACAACTGCATTGTGAACTATTAAATCGCAATGTTGTTTGCTCGAGCATGATATGAGGAATGCGAGAAGAAAAATTTTCAACACAGAGAAACAGAGGAAAGGGAGTTTTGTGAATTTTATTTTTAGTTTCGATTGCATATTTTAGTTCTTAATGTGCTCTTTTCATCCTCCAGCCCTGCTTCAAAGGGGGACGTGCTTCGTTTTCCCTCATTTACGAATAGTAGTTGTTGAATTCGCTTGAACAGTGGGCATGATTACGATGTCATTGATGTTTACATGTGGTGGTCGGGTTGCAACCCAATATACTGTTTCAGCAATGTCTTCAGGTAATAAAGGTTGTAATCCTTTGTATACACTTTTTGCTCTTTCTTCATCACCATTAAAACGTACAAGGGAAAATTCTGTTTCAACCATTCCGGGATTGATTGCTGTTACTTTTATGTTGTGAGAAAGTAAATCGATTCTCATCCCTTTACTTAATGCATCTACTGCATGTTTTGTGGCGCAATAAACATTTCCGTTTGCATACACTTCTTTTCCTGCAATGGAGCCAATATTGATAATGTGTCCGTATCCATTATCAATCATAATTGGAGCAATGTTTCGCGTCATATATATCAATCCTTTGATGTTAGTATCGATCATCCGTTCCCAATCATTTACATTTCCATCTTGTATTGTATTTAATCCGGCAGCTAATCCGGCATTGTTTAATAATACATTGATATTTTTCCAATGATCAGGAATTGAACTGATAACAGTTTCAACTTCGTTCAAATTACGGACATCAAAATTTAATGCCAACACATCAATGTTGTAGGTTGATTTGAGGTGAACTGAAAATTCGTCTAAGCGTTCTTTTCTTCTACCTGTGATAATTATGTTGTAACCATTTTTTGCGAATAGTTCCGCAGTGGCTTTGCCTATTCCTGCTGTTGCGCCTGTAATAAATGCTATTTTTGGGTTCATTAGTTAACTCGTTAATTAGTTCATTCGTATGCAAGATGTATTCTGTGTGTGATTTTTTTACAGAATGCTCTTTACAAATATACAATTTAGAATGCGAAGAAAGAAGTAGCTATTTATTCATGAATTCACAGAGAAGTCTGTGAAAATGGTGTGTGCCTGTTTCCCTTGTGGGTGAATATCTTCCGCTTGAATAGAAGCTTGAGCGGACGCCTTTTTGAACATTTTCTACTATTGCTTCATCCTCGCGTTCTACTTTGTCCAGCATATTTCCTGCTCCTTGGTCGAGTTTTGATTCATCATACACATACGTAAGGAAAGAAACCTTAGTAAGTTGCGTGCCCATTGGTTTAATAATGTTTACCGACAATCCCCAAGGATAAAAGTTAAACATAATATTGGGAAAAATCCAATAATAATAGGCTGCTACTTGTTTTCCGTAATCGGGAGAATCTTTTGGTAAGTCAAATACATTTTCACCACCTTTTGAAAGTGCAAGTTGTAAGCTGGAATAACGATAAAGTTCAGTTGTATATGTTCCGTAATCGATAGTGGCATTTAAGTCATTGTGAACAAAGGGAATGTGAAAGCCTTCCAAATAATTTTCGCAATACAATGCCCAATGTGCTTTTACAAGATAGTCGCGCGAACGAGTAGGTTCTAATTTGTATTGGTTGATTGGTAAAAAAGAAAGTCGCTTTTTCATTTCTCCGATTGCATCATCCAGTTTTATTTCAGGAGCTATGGAAGCAAAAATTAATTTCTCCCAAATACCAAATGGAACTTTTGCTAAATCATCTTTTTTAGAAGGGAAATTTTGTACTGTTTCAAACTCTGGCATTTGTTTGAATTTGCCACTGAGCTCAAATCTACGGCCGTGGTAGCGACAACGGATTTGAGTTTCTGTGCAGGAATGTTCTACTAAGATGTTACCACGGTGAGTACATACATTTGAAATGCAATTCAAGGAATCATCTTTATCGCGTACTAACAAAACGGGTTCATCTAAAAAGCCAGGAAGAATTGTAAGCGGAACCAATTGTCCGGATAGCCGCATTTCATCCGTGTCAGCAATAAATTGCCAAGTCTTTGTAAATATTCTTTCTTTCGACAATTGAAAGCATTCTTCGGAAGTATAAAACTCCGAATCAATGGTTGAGGCTTTTGTTATGTCTTCGTCAACGAAAAATTTTTGCATGGAGATATAAATATGTCCCGCAGATTTCGCGGGATTCTCGCGGATGTTTAGTCTGCGTGAATCTGCGAAATCTGCAAGCAAATTAAGCTAACTTACTATGTTTCCTACTATATAAGAAATAAACAACCAATCCAATTGCTAACCAAATAGAAAACCAGATCCAGTTAGATGCAGCCATACCCGTTAACAAGTAGCAACAGGATACTAATCCTAAAACAGGAATCAAGGAAAGGTTTTTCAAGAAAGATAAAACTGTCATTGTTATACAAACAATGAAGAATCCAATCATTGGTAATTTGCCTCCGAAATTATCTGAAGTAAACATAAATGCATCAATAAAAAACTCCGGGTATTTATATATTAAAAATGAAAAGGTTGCAATAATGATTAATGGAAAACTGAATTTTGCATTAATGTACGGTAATCTAAATTTTCCTTTTGTAGCTTCTGTAGCCGTTTTTTCTTCTGCACTTTGTGATGGTAGCATTAACACACCACCGCAAACAAGAACAAAAGCAAACAATGTTCCGATGCTTGTAAAATCAAGAATAAAATTTTCATCTGTGAAAAACATTGGCAAACCAACTACTAAACCGGTAATGATTGTTGCGAAGCCGGGAGTTTTATATTTCGGATGGATTTTAGAAAAGCGTTTAGGTAATAACCCATCACGACTCATGGTCATCCAAATTCTTGGTTGTCCCATTTGGAAAACAAGCATTACGCTAGTCATTGCAACAACCGCTGCAATCGAGACAATGAACAGCATCCATTTTACACCTTTCAATGCAAATATTTCTGCAAGAGGATCACTAACTCCTAATAAGGTGTATGAAACCATTCCTGTTAAAACGAGTGCTAGGATAATATAAACAACAGTACAAATAATAAGAGAGTAAATCATTCCGCGAGGTAAATCTCTTTGTGGATTTTTTGCTTCTTCAGCTAAAGTTGAAACCGCATCAAATCCGATGTAAGCAAAAAATACAGCAGACACACCCGCCATTACTCCGCCAAATCCATTTGGCATAAATGGAGTCCAATTATCAATGTCGATATAAAAAGCTCCAACAATGATTACTAAAATTACAACAGCCAATTTTATCATTACCATGAGATTGCTGAAGTTTCTGGATTCTTTGGTTCCAACATAAACCAAAGCTGTAATCATAATGTTAATCATTACTGCTGGTAAATCGAAAATGATGTGTAAGCTGCCAATTTGTGGTGCGTTGTTCCAGGCTAACATTCCTTCTCCTGTAACATTTTCAAGAAATGCACGATGAGCAGCGGTGTAATTTATAGTTAACCATTCAGGTAAGTGTAATCCAAAACCATCTAAAAGGTTTGTAAAATAGCCGCTCCATGAAAATGCTATGTAAATATTTCCAATAGAGTACTCCATTAGTAATGCCCAACCAATAATCCAAGCAAATAATTCTCCGAAAGAAACATAAGCATATGTATAAGCACTTCCTGAAACAGGCACGCGAGCAGCAAATTCTGCATAACACATGGCTGTGAATCCACAAGCTACCGCACAAATTACATAAAGTAAAATAACTGCTGGTCCACCGGAAAAACAGGCATTCCCAATTGCACTAAAAGTTCCTCCCCCGATGATTGCAGCAATTCCGAAAAAAGTTAAATCTCTAACATTTAATACTTTATTTAAACCAGAATGTTCTCCATCGCCTCCTTCTTTTAAAACAACATTTGCAGATTTTTTACGAAATAAACTTTTGAAACTCATAATTATTTTTTTAAGGTTATTGAACAAATTTAAACTAATTTATCAATTCAGTATTTTTTTTAGAAAAGGCATTTTTTTCAACATTTTTTCTTTATCAATAATAAAGAGTAATGCAATTGCTAAAAATGGTAATGCTGTAGTTTTGTAACGGGCGATAGCGCCTATAATGGGAGTAGTTTCACCAATAATTAAAAACTGAATGAGTACAAACGAAATGCAAAATAAAACGTATTCCCACTTTATTGTTTTCAGTGTTTTAATAAAGCATAGGCTTAAAATCAGTGTCAAAATTATTAGCAAAGTTTCTAGTCCTGATAATAACATTAATGGGGATTTTAGTTCCCAAATAAAAGGTCGAAGAAATGTGTTTACGAATGCTTGAGGACTATTTACTAAAAAGGAATATAATGTTGGTTCTAGTTTGTTTGTTTGAATGATGCTATTTGCAACAGGAATAGGATTGTGGTTCGCATCAGTTAAATGTCCATTTGCCAAGAGGTTAAATTCGTATTGCTTTTGCGAAAGAGTGACAAGAGGGTTTTGAATGTTAGTAAATGAATCAATGTTTAATCCAATCGCTCCAATGAAAACAATGATTGTTCCGAATTTTAGAAAAATATTCTTTGCATTTGTTTTGTTTATCCAAACAAATAAAACAATGCTAGGGAAAATGGCCAACCATACATAAAACTTTGAAAAGGCTAGTAATAAAGCCATTAGTATGCAAATGACAATTGCTTTTAAACTAACTAATTTGCTTGAATAATAAATCAATAATCCGAGTGCGAAAAATATCAATCCTTCTTTTAAAACTCCAGAGCCCCAAAATAAAACGGATGGTAAAAGGAATACTGCAAAAAGTAGTTCACGTTTTTTATCCTGTAGGTGAGTAACAAATGTTTTGTAAGTGGCAGTCAATCCTATTAGAGAAAGAAAACAAATCACAACGGTGTGAACGTTATAATATCCGAAAGAGAATAAACGGACCAAAGCATTAAAACGAATGATGGTATGACTGTCGTTATATATATTGCTATCAACCTTACGTGCCCAAAAATTCATTTCTGAGTAGTATTGATCAAAAGCAGGGGTGTTGTTACCAATTCCAAATAATAATTTGAAATAATCAATCGGGTTTGTTTTAAGAGTGTTGTAGATTACTGCGCTGTCATCAAAATATTTATAAATATCCGCAGTAGCCCTATCTGTATAATAAAAAGTATAGATTGCCCAAAGCGAAAATCCGAAAAAGAGCTTTAAAATGAACAAAAGAGAGAATGTTCGTTTGGAAATACCATCCACATGAAAAAACTGCATCTTATTGATAATAAAGATGAAAAGGGCAGAATAAGCAATGGTCAACAGTATTTCCACGATTTTATTTGGTAATTATTCCCCAAATATAACAATTCAAAACTGTTGAAAACTCGAAATAAATAATTCCTTGAAATAGGGCGTTTTTAAGTAAATTTGAACTTCTTTAATTGGAATTTGAGATTTTTGTGAAATGAAGAATTAGTGTGTATTAATGCTAGTTTTACAATGGAGACTATGGTTTTTAATTATTATGTTTTCTTTTTTATTTTCAAATTTTCAAATCAATAAATTTTCAAATTATTTAATATGTCAGCAACAACACAAGAATTAACAACAGTAGAAACGGCTAAGAAATTAGGTTTATTAGAAGATGAATATCAAAAAATTATTGGAATTCTAGGCAGAGTGCCCAATTTTACGGAGTTGAGTATCTTTTCGGTAATGTGGAGTGAGCATTGTTCTTACAAAAATTCAATTGTTTGGTTGAAAAAACTTCCTAAGAAAGGGCCCTATATTTTAGCAGAAGCAGGAGAAGAAAATGCTGGATTGGTAGATATTGGGGATGGTTTGGGCTGTGCTTTTAAGATAGAATCTCACAATCACCCGAGTGCTTTGGAACCTTATCAAGGGGCGGCAACAGGGGTAGGCGGAATCAACCGTGATATTTTCACAATGGGTGCTCGTCCAATTGCTCAGATGAATTCTCTTCGTTTTGGTGATATTAAATTAGAAAAAACAAAGTGGTTGGTAAAAGGAGTTGTAAAAGGGATTGGCGATTATGGTAATGCTTTCGGTATTCCTTGTGTGGGTGGTGAAGTGTTTTTTGATGATTGTTACAATGTAAATCCTTTAGTAAATGCATTTAGTGCTGGAATTGTAAAAGCTGGAGAAACCGTTTCTGCAACTTCTTATGGTGTTGGAAATCCTGTATTTATTGTTGGGTCTGCAACCGGTAAAGATGGTATTCACGGAGCAACATTTGCTTCCGCAGATATTACTGAAGATTCTGCAAAAGATTTACCAGCAGTACAAGTTGGTGACCCTTTCCAAGAAAAATTATTGTTAGAAGCAACTTTGGAAGTAATTAAAACAGGTGCTGTAATTGGTATGCAGGATATGGGTGCTGCAGGAATTACTTGTTCTACTTCTGAAATGTCTGCAAAAGGAGAACATGGAATGGATATTTGGTTAGATAGAGTTCCTACTCGTCAAGCAAACATGCAGCCATTCGAAATTTTACTTTCTGAATCGCAAGAGCGAATGTTAATCGTTGTAAAAAAAGGA
This sequence comes from uncultured Chitinophaga sp., assembly GCA_964456225.1. Taxonomy (GTDB): domain Bacteria; phylum Bacteroidota; class Bacteroidia; order 2-12-FULL-35-15; family 2-12-FULL-35-15; genus 2-12-FULL-35-15. The sequence continues at coordinate 41,707 of CAYWAV010000020.1, forward strand.
AGAGAAAAAGAAGTTCAAAAAGTTTTTGATAAATGGGATTTGAATTGTGCTATGATTGGAACAGTTACAGATACCAAACGAATTAAATTTTATGTAGGGGATGATTTAGTTGCAGATGTTCCTGCTCACGATTTAGTTTTAGGTGGCGGAGCTCCAGTTTATCACCGCGATTACAAAGAACCTGCTTACTTTAAAGAATCAAAAAAATTCAACATCGATTCAGTCGAAATACCAAAAGACTTAAAAGCAGTTTCTAAATTTTTAATTGCCCATCCAAACATTGCATCCAAACAATGGGTGTACAATCAATACGATTCAATGGTTGGTACAGTAAACATGAGTACAAATGCACCCTCGGATGCAGCTATTGTAAATATCAAAGGAACAAATAAAGCGATTGCCTTAAAAGTAGATTGTAACGCTCGTTACGTAAATGCTGATCCAGAAGTGGGTTGTGCTATTGCCGTTTCGGAAGCTGCTCGTAATATTGTTTGTAGTGGTGCTGAACCGTCTGCAATTACCAACTGCTTGAATTTTGGAAATCCTTATAACCCTGAAGTATATTGGCAGTTCGTGAACGTTATTAAAGGAATGGGTAGTGCATGTATTAAATTTGAAACCCCTGTAACGGGTGGAAATGTTAGTTTTTACAACCAATCATCGTATGAAGGTCCCGTTTTTCCAACTCCAACAATAGGAATGCTGGGTGTGATGAAAGATAAATCAAATCGCATGACTTTGAATTTTAAGAATGAAGGTGATTCTATTTATTTAATCGGTAGTTCTAAAAATTGTATTTCTTCTTCTGAATATTTGTATTCATACCACAAAGTAAAAAATACTCCGGCACCTTTCTTTAATTTGGATGAAGAGTACGAAGTTCAGAAGGCAGTAAAAACATTGATTACAAATAAAGTGATTCAGTCGGCTCACGATTGTGCTGATGGCGGCTTGTTTATTACACTCTTAGAAAGTTCAATGCCAAACGGATTAGGATTTGACATTAGCTCTGATGAAGAAGTTCGTAAAGATGCATTTTTGTTTGGTGAAGCACAAAGTCGTGTAATTGTTTCCGTAAAAAAATCTGACGAAGATAAATTCATTGATTTGATGATGGCTAGCAAAGCGGAATTCGAATACCTTGGAGATGTAAAAGGAAAAGAAATGATTGTTGATGATGAATCGTTTGGGACAGTTGCTGAAGCAAAGCAAGTGTTTGATTCAGCATTAGGCGATTTGTTAAAATAGTGTGCTTATGAAAAAAATAGTAGTATTATTCGTGTTGATGTGTATTGCTGTTTTTTCATTTTGTCAAAACTCAGCATACGAGTTTTATAAAAGTGCTTTATTAAACGATTCTCAAAAAGATTATACTGCCGCATTGCATGATTTAGATAATGCAATTAGTCAAAATCCTGATTATGACAGTGCTTATTGTCTGCAGGGTTTTATAAATTATAAAATGGGTGAACTCAAAACAGCAGTTAAACTTCTGGATAAAGCGATAAAACTAAAACCAAATTATTTTGATGCGCTTAACGGCAGAGGAATTGTAAAAGCACAACTGAAAGATTATATAGGAGCGATAAAGGATTTTAATAAAGCCATTGAAGTAAATTCAAGCAAACCGAAGGCATACTACAATAGGGCATTAGCGAAAGCACATTTGGATGATTATGAATCGGCAATAAAAGATTTGGATAAGTCTATTTCAATTGATGCCAGTTATGCAAATGCCTATTACAGCCGTGCTTTTTGGAAAGATCTTTCTGGAGATTATACCGGAGCTGTTGCTGATTATAAAAAAGTAATTGAATTGGATCCTGCTTATCGTGAAGCTTATGTAGGACTCGCAACTACTATGTATCAGCATGGAGATAAAGATCCCGCATGTGAGTTGCTTAAGACTGCCGCTGAAAAGGGAAGTATTATGGCGGATGAACTTGTGACAAAATTGTGTAATTAATGAAAAAGATACTTACACAATTATTTTTGTTTTTTTTAGTGCATACAGCATTTGCGCAAATTAATTTTACGATTATTAAGCAAGATGTAAAATGTAATCACACAGATTTTGGTGATGCGGGAGTAAACATTGTGGTCACAAATCCTCCTTATCTTTATTTATGGAACACAGGAGATACAACCAATTCTATTAATGGTTTGGTAGAAGGGGTTTATTCGGTTTTGATTACCGATAATAGCGGAGATGACACCACAGTTGCTATTCAAATTAAATTATTAGAATGTGAAATGGCCCCCGAAATTGTTTTTACGCCAAACAACGATGGAATAAACGACACTTGGTCGATTAATAATTCACAATATTTTCCTCAAGCAAAAGTAATGGTGTTTAACCGCTTGGGACAAATTGTATTTTCCCACAATGGAGAGTACAAACCTTGGGATGGAAAAGATATTTTTGGAGTAGCTGTTCCTGACGCTTCTTATTTTTATTTAGTGTATCATAAAGGAAATGATGAAGGAACAATTATTAAAGGCTCTGTTTCAATTATAAAATAATGAAAATTAAAATCGGCATATTGTTTTTGTTGTTTTCTGTTGCTTTAAACGCGCAACAGTCGTCACAATATTCTCAATTTATGATGAATGAGTATGGCTTAAATCCTGCTACTGCTGGGAGCGGAAAAGGAATATATGTTATGGTTGGCAGAAGAACACAATGGCGAGGTTTTGCTTTAGCTCCTGAAACAAATTTTGCAAGTGTAACTAAAGCTTTTGGAAAAAAAGGATACAAGCAATATTGGCATGGAATAGGTGGGTATGTGGAGCAAGATAAATTTGGAATGTTTGCCAACAGAGCAGCTTATGGTTCTTATGCCATTCATTTAAAATTATCCTCAAAGTACTTTTTAAGTTTTGGACTTGCAGCAGGAGTAAAAAGTATTGCTATATCAAATACGGTTACTGACAAAAATGACCCCGCCTTGTTAGCCGCCAATCAAAAAGTGCTAATTCCTGATGTTATTCCTGGGTTGTATTTATATTCAAAGAAAGTCTCCGTTGGTATTTCGGTTCGCAATCTTTATAAGAATACAATGAAGCAAGGAGCAAAGCAAATAGGAACAGGTGGGAGACTTATTCCAACTGCAGTGTTTACAGCAAGCAAAAAAATTCAATCAGAGGGGTACGATTTTGTTTTTGTTCCAGGAATAAATATGCAATCAAATTTTATTGGTATACCATCCGCTCAATTTAATTTTATGGCTTACTTCCGACAACGCATAGGTGTTGGAGTGACTTACCGCATGCATGATGCCGTTTCAGGAATGATTCAAGTTAGAATTCTGAAAAATGTTGTGATTGGATTTGCATACGATTATACTGTTTCAAAATTCCGCTCCGCAAATGCCAACTCTACTGAGTTTATGATGGGTATGACTCCCGTTATGAGTAGCGAAGGTTATGATTCTCCAGGTGGAGCAGCGGATTGCCCTAAATTTGATTTCGATTTTTAAACGTGAAAGAATTTCTTAAAAAACTTTGGCGATTTACTTGGAAAGCTGCAATGTGGTTTTTTATTGTAAGCATTGTTTCTGTTATTTTGTTTCGTTGGATTCCAATTCCTGTTACGCCTTTGATGCTGATTAGATGCGTAGAGAATAAAATTGATGGGAAAGAAATGAAACTGAATAAAGATTGGGTTTCAATTGACGAAATTTCTCCTAACCTTCAGTTGGCTGTTGTTTGCTCCGAAGATCAAAATTTCATCAAACACAATGGTTTCGATTTTGAAGCGATAGAAAAAGCGATGGATTATAACGAGACCCACAAAAAAACACGTGGAGCAAGTACCATCAGTCAGCAAACTGCAAAAAATGTTTTTTTATGGTCGGGTAGAAGCTATATTCGTAAAGGATTTGAGGTCTACTTTACTTTTTTAATAGAAACATTCTGGAGCAAAGAACGGATCATGGAAGTGTATCTGAATGTTATTGAAATGGGAGATGGCGTTTACGGAGCGCAGGCAGCATCGAAAATATTTTTTAAAAAAGATGCTAAATACATGAGCAAATCAGAATGTGCAACCATTGCGGCTGTTCTTCCTAATCCAAGAAAATTTAATGCCGGAAAACCAAGTGCATATACGCAAAAACGAAGAGCATGGGTGATGAATCAAATGAGTTTGTGGGGGGGTGTTTTAAGATATGAGGAGCCTGAAGAGAAGGTTGTTAAGAAGAAAAAATAATAATGTGAAAATTATTCAATGTAAAAATTTTGGAATATTTTGTAGCTAGATTCAAAATATTATTTCTAGGCAATTCCCCCTTTGAAAAGGGAGGGGGCAAGGGGTGAAAATGTTTATTTATTAAAAGAAGAATGAAATCAAATACTAATGTTGCGGTTCTGTTTTTAATTTTTTTGTCTTTTAATTTTTGGTCGCGAATTGGTGTAAGCCAAACGCTTGCGGTAGTTTTTAGTAAGGACTCGATATCAATTATTGAAAAAAATAAATTTAATGTTAGAATTCAAGTCACATTGTCTGAATTAGATTCTGCTATTTCAATTATTGAAATTTCAAAAAATGGGACTATTTGCCAAACAATTTATTCTGAAGGGAAAACCTATTCTATTGCTTTAGACTTTAATACAAAATATTTTATAAAGTGTTCCAAAAAAGGATATACAACCAAAATTATTTTTTTTGACACTGCTATTCCTATTGGAAGAGAAAAAAATGAATTCGCTGATTTTAAAGTTAATGTTGGATTAGAGAATGAAGTTATTGGAAACTTTGTTGATTCTGATAATCCAGTTGGTGGAGTTGAATACGACTCCAAGATACATGATTTTGAAAAAGCGGGAAATGTAAAATATAGCGGTGGTTATATAGCCTGGCGCTATTTTGAAGAAGGAATGGCAAAAAGTAAAAGAAAAAAATATAAAGAGGCCATGAAATGTTTTACAAAAGCAATCGAACTTGATTCTAATTATGCAGATGCATATTTAGAAAGAGGGGATTGTGAATATCAATTGTTTTATAATGTTAATTCACTTCAAGACTATAATAAAGGAATCGAATTAGATTCAAGCAGCCCTGTTGCCTATTCAGGTAGGGGGATTATTAAACTTTCTTTTAATGATTATAGTGGAGCACTTCAAGACTTTAGCAAAGCAATTGAATTAAGCCCAAGTTGTGGAGATTATTACAATAGAGGAATTGCGAAAGATGAATTAAAAGATTATTATGGGGCGATTCATGATTATTCTAAAGCTATTGAATTTGACTCAAATGATAAAGATGTTTATCATCAAAGGGGTTTTTCTAAATTGAAATTGGGAGATAAAAAAGGAGCTTGCGCTGATTGGACAAAAGCTGTTGAGCTAGGTGATACAACAGCTCGTAAATTATTAATTGAGTATTGTAAATAAAGAATTCTCTTTCAGTTCAACACCCTACACTTCGGCAACAAAGCCTTCAATACCGCCAAATCAAACTCCTTAAAAACATTCCCTCTTAAATCCAGCACTTCCAAATTCTGCATCACACTTATGTTTTCTGAAATAGAAGTCAGTTGATTGTTGCGGAGCGACAAATATTTTAAATTTTTTAATTTGAAAATTCTTTTGTTTAGCTCGATTAATTTATTGTCGTCCAATATTAGCATTTCCAGTGAACTAATTTTTGCTATAGGCTTTGGAACATCTTTTATTCCACAGCGTGTCATTGTAATACTTTTTAATTTTTTAA
>CAYWAV010000021.1:0-19049 GCA_964456225.1 uncultured Chitinophaga sp.
ATGCCGATGTGATTGGGAGTAATTCATTAATCAATGAAGTGGAGTTGGTGCAAATTATTGATGAGGTATTTACAAAATTGAAGGTTCCTGTTCTCATTAAAATCAATAACCGCAAAATATTAAGTGGCATTGCTGAAGTAATTGGTGAAAAAGAAAAAATTGTTACCATAACAGTTGCAATTGATAAATTAGATAAGATAGGTGCAGATGGAGTAAACAAAGAATTAGCAGAAAATGGAGTGAATGCAGATGCGATTCAAAAATTACAACCTTTAATAGAATTTAAAGGTTCAACATTGGAGAAATTAAATTTTCTGAAAACACTTTTGGCTAGTTCTGAAATTGGATTAAAAGGCATTCAAGAAGTCGAATACATCTTCGCAACTATAAACAATTGCCAACTGTCGACTGCCAACTGCGAACTCGACATCACTCTCGCACGAGGATTAAACTACTACACCGGAGCCATCTTCGAAGTGAAAGCAAATGTTGGAACACTTACTAGCAGCATCTGTGGTGGCGGTCGTTACGATGATTTAACCGGAATTTTCGGATTACCCAACATGAGTGGAGTAGGAATTTCTTTTGGTGCAGATAGAATTTATGATGTTTTAAACGAATTGAATTTATATCCTGAAACAGTTTCTGCATCCACTAAATTATTGTTTGTTGCTTTTAATGATGAAGATCAAAGTGATTTACTTCCTTTGTTAGCAAAGGTTCGCAAAGCCGGAATCAATTCTGAAATTTATCCAAATACAAAAGCAGACGCCAAAAAACAATTCACTTATGGTGAGTCTAAAAATATTCCTTTTGTTGTTTCAACTAAAGAAGGCGTTTTGACTTTAAAAAATATTATTACGGGCGAAAAAGAAGAATTAAGTATTGAAAAGATTATCGAAAAATTAAAATAATAAAAAACAACTCTGTGAAACTCTTTTAACTCTGTTTCTCTGTGTTGAAAAATCTAACTATGCACTCAATAACAACAGCCCAATTATCCTTACAAACGATTTCTGAAATCATTTCAGGAAACAAAAAACTTGTTTTATCAGAGGAAGCGAAAAAAAATATCATTGCTTGTCGCGAATACCTCGACAAAAAAATGGCTTCTCAAAAGGGGCCAATTTATGGTATCAATACAGGTTTTGGCTCTCTGTGCAATGTTGTTATTCCTGATGCCGATTTAGAAGAGCTACAGCAAAATTTAGTAATGTCTCACGCGTGTGGAACAGGTGATGAAGTGCCACAAGAAATTGTGAAGTTAATGTTGCTATTAAAAATTCAAGCATTATCGTACGGAAAATCAGGAGTTCAATTAGAAACAGTTGATCGACTGGTTGATTTTTTTAATAATGATGTTGTGCCAATTGTTTATCAGCAAGGTTCATTAGGCGCTTCGGGCGACTTGGCACCATTGGCTCATATGAGTTTACCATTGCTTGGTTTGGGTGAAGTAAATTACAAAGGAAAAAAACAAGATTCTGCCGATGTTCTAACGCAGTTAAATTTGAAGGCGCTTACACTGAAGTCCAAAGAAGGGTTGGCATTGCTGAACGGAACGCAATTCATGAGCGCTTACGGAGTTTGGTGTTTGCTGCAAACAGAAAAATTAAACATCGCTGTTGATGTGATTGGAGCTATTTCGCTGGATGCATTTGATGGAAGAATGGATCCTTTCAAATTACACATTCATATTATTCGTCCGCATAAAGGACAATTAAAAACTGCGGAGAACATGCGCAAGTTGTTGGAAGGAAGTGAAATTGTTAAACGTAAAAAAGAACATGTTCAGGATCCTTATTCGTTCCGTTGCATTCCGCAAGTGCACGGTGCGTCAAAAGATGCGATTGAATATGTAGAAAATGTTTTCTTAACGGAAATAAATTCAGTAACCGATAACCCAACCATTTTTCCGGATGAAGATGAAATTATTTCAGGAGGAAATTTTCATGGACAACCATTGGCATTAGCATTGGATTTTTTAGCAATTGCATTGGCAGAACTCGGAAGCATTTCGGAAAGAAGAACGTATCAGTTGATTGCAGGGTTGCGCGGATTGCCTCCGTTCTTAGTTGCGAAGCCGGGATTAAATTCAGGATTTATGATTCCGCAATATACAGCTGCGAGTATTGTTAGTCAGAATAAACAATTATGTTCTCCTGCATCCGTTGATTCAATTGTAAGTTCAAACGGACAAGAAGATCATGTATCAATGGGTTCGAATGCGGCTACAAAATGCTACAAGGTTGTTGAAAATCTAAATCGTATTCTGGCAATCGAATTATTTAACGGAGCTCAGGCATTGGAATTCAGACGTCCTTTAAAGTCTTCCTCAATAATTGAAAAAGTTGTTGCAGATTATAGAAAACTTGTTCCCTTTGTTGAAGAAGATAAAATTATGTATACAGAAATTGAAAAGAGTGTTCAGTTTTTGAAACAAACGCAATTTGTGGTTTAGAAATGCTAAACTTACAGCGCGTCATTGCGAGTCGCCCTTAGTATCGGACGATGTGCCAATCTCTTCATCAATGAGATTGCTTCATTTCATTCGCAATGACGTTCTTAATATTATTTCAATTTCATAAAGAAAACCAATGAATAAACCAATCCTTATTTTTATTACGATTTTACTTTCGACATTCAACTCATCAGCACAATACACCAATGTGATGATAAGTAATGTAAATGATCCTGAAGAAGTTTCCATTCGCATTAATCCGAAAAATCCCAACCAAGTTGTTGCTGGTGCAAATTTAGATAATGTGTATTATTCAAATGATGGCGGAGCAACATGGACAATCGGTACATTGAATGATGCTTCCAACGGTGTTTGGGGCGACCCAATTATTTTCAACGATACAACTGGAAATTATTATTATGCTCATTTATCAAATCCTCCTTCTGGCGGAAGTTGGGTGGATAGAATTGTATTTACTAAATCTACTGATGGTGGAGCTACCTGGTGGCCTGTGGGAACAGCAGTTGGAAAAAATGGAACAAAGGTTCAGGACAAAGAAGGAATTATTGTGAATAAAGCTAACAATGAAATTTATGTTACTTGGACACAGTTTGATAATTATGGAAGTTCATCTCCGAGTGATAGTTCCATTATTCGTTTTTCAAAATCTACAGATGCCGGTTTAACATGGAGCACTCCTGTAAGGTTGAGCAGTGTTGCAGGTGATTGTGTTGATAGCGATAATACCGTGGAAGGTGCCGTTCCTGCTGTTGGTCCTGCTGGAGAAATTTATGTGGTGTGGACAGGTCCGAATGGAATTGTATTTAATAAAAGTTTAGATGGAGGATTAACTTGGTTGCCAAACGAAACTACTGTTACATCCATGCCTGGTGGTTGGGATTATAACATTGCAGGTTTGCAACGTTGTAATGGTTTGCCTCAAACACTTTGTGATTTGAGTGGCGGACCAAATCATGGAACAATTTACGTTAACTGGACAGATCAACGAAACGGAACTACTGATACCGATGTGTGGTTGGTGAAATCAACAGATGGCGGTACAACTTGGAGTATTCCTGTTAGAGTAAATGATGATGCTCCCGGGCGTCAACAATTTTTAACTTGGATGGATTTAGACATTGTTACAGGAAATTTATATTGTGTTTTTTACGATAGAAGAAATTTTTCTCCAACCAGTCAACAAACAGATGTTTACATGGCAAAATCTACTGATGGTGGAAATACTTTTAGTAATTACAAAATAAATCAAACCAGTTTTATTCCAAGTCCGACTATTTTCTTTGGTGATTATACGGGAATTTCTGCCTACAACAATATGGTGCGCCCTATTTGGATGGCTTATAGTTCTTCGACATTAAGTGTTTGGACAGCCTTGGTTGACGGAGCAACCATGAGTATTGATGAGTCGGGATTAAATGCTTTTTCTCCAGTTGAATTGGAGCAAAATCAACCCAATCCATTTTCTCAAACTACCTGGATAAAATTTGGATTAAAAAAAGCAGGAAAAGTAAATTTGGAAGTTTATGATGTATTAGGGAAAAGAGTTGCCACACTTTACAGAAATGAAGAATTCCATGAAGGGGATTACGATTATATTTTTAATGCTTCAGCTTACAATTTAAAACCTGGTGTTTATTACTATTCTATTTCTTGTGATGAATATGCACTCACTAAAAAAATGATTGTTTATTAATGAAAACAATTCTGATATCACTTTTTGTTTTTATTTCTTCCATCGGTTTGTCTTGTGAGTGTGTTCCTCTTGCTCCAATCTCTATAGAACTTTCAAAGAACTACGATGTTGTTTTTTATGGAACCGTTGATTCTGTTGGTGCTTGCAATAATGACACAGAAAGAGCGATTGCTTATTTTACAATCACCGAACTATATAAAGGGAATGCAGGAAATCAGGTGAAAATTAATTTTGATTGCTCATCCGAATGCTTGATGAGTTTTGCAGCGGATGAAGAATGGATTATTTATGCTAAGTATTCAAAATTTGATTTTCTGAATGTTTCTATATGTGACCATAATCGTAAAAAATTTAATGTTGGTGAAGAAGATATTTATTTGATAGATTCTAAAAGAACATTTGAAAAAGAATTAGAGTTTTTAAAAACGACTTTTGCTGTAAAAGAAACGGAAGAACCAATAGTGGTAAATAACACTGTTGCTGATGTTGGTAGGCATAATGAACAGCCTACATCTTTTGGGAAAATGTTATTGTTATTGATTTCTGTTTTAGCAATGGTAGTAGTTTACTTTGTAACACGTAAGAAAAAATGAACAAATTTAAATCTCATCCCTGGCATGGTATCTCTATTGGAGAAAATGCTCCGCAAATAATTACTGCATTCATTGAAATTGTTCCAACGGACACTGTAAAGTATGAAATAGATAAAGAGTCGGGTTACTTAAAAATAGATCGTCCTCAAAAATTTTCTAACGTTGTTCCTACTTTGTATGGATTTATTCCTCAAACCTATTGCGATGTGAAAGTTGCCGAGTATGCAGCGTTAAAATCCGGAAAGGTAGTAACAAAAGGAGATGGCGACCCATTGGATATTTGTGTTTTGAGTGAAAAGACAGTTACGCATGGTGATATTATTTTGCAAGCCATTCCTATTGGTGGTTTTCGTCTAATTGACAAAGGAGAGGCAGACGATAAAATTATTGCCGTAATGAAAGGCGATGAGGTTTTTGAAGGTTGGAAAGACATTACAGATTGCACCAATGCAGTAGTTGACAGATTGAAACATTACTTTTTGACTTACAAAAATATTCCCGGTGCAGAAAAACCAACTTGTGAAATTACTCACATTTACGGACGAGAAGAAGCATACGAAGTGATTAAAAGAAGCAGAGAAGATTATATAAATAAGTTTGAAAAATAATGCTTAATGTATATTGCATTCCAGGAATGGGAGTGAACGAGCGTTTGTTCCGCAATCTTAATTTGGATAACTGTAATATTCATCACATCAAATGGGTGACGCCCACTAAAAATGAATCACTTCCAGATTATGCAAAGCGTCTTTCCAATCAGATTGATGACACTCAACCTTTTGTTTTAGTTGGCGTTTCATTTGGTGGAATGTGTAGCGTAGAAATTGCCAAACAATTAAAGCCAATCAAAACATTTATTATTTCTAGCAATAAATTTCATAGTGAGCTTCCATTGAAATTAAGTTTTTGGAGAGTACTTCCTATATATAGGTTGTTTAGAGACGGTTTCTATAAAAATGCTGTTGTGGTTGCTAAAAAGCAATTTGGTATTGTAACGAAAGAGCAAATGATTAATTTTCGAAAAATGCTTAATGAGGCCCCAGAAAATTATTATAGTCGTGCTGTTCACTGTATTGTAAAGTGGAAAAATGAATCTCGTCCTGAAAATTTAATTCATATTCATGGCACAGCTGATTTGGTGCTTCCTCTGAGAAAACTAAAAGGGTGCGACTACACCATTAAAGGCGGAACACATTTTATGATAATAAACAAAGCGGAAGAAGTAAACAAGATTGTAAATATGGAGTTGAAAGGTTTGTGATTTATTTCTTTACACTATTCTCACCACCCATCAAAACATACTGAATAATATTAGCGCCCATTTTCAAGGCTTTTTGACGCGTTTCAGGAGAATCTTTGTGAATTTCATAGCTTTCCCAGCCATCACCCAAGTCGCACTCGAAATCGTAAAAACAAACCAAGCGTCCTTGATAGATTATTCCAAATCCTTGTGGCGCTTTTTCATCATGTTCATGAATTTTTGGTAGTCCGTTTGGGAAATCAAATTTTTGATGATAAATGGGATGAGAAAAAGGCAATTCAACAAACTCTAATTCAGGAAAAACTCTTTTCATTTGTGGGCGAATGAATTTATCCATTCCGTAATTATCAGAGATGTGCAAAAAGCCTCCGCCTATTAAATAGTTTCGTAAGTTTTCTGTTTCCTGCGAATTGAAAACTACGTTGCCATGCCCTGTCATGTGAAGAAAAGGATAATTGTAAATATCCGGACTTCCAACTTCAATAGTAGCTTGCAGAGGGTTAATAGTTGTTTTTAAATTCGTATTACAAAACTCAATGAGGTTGGGAAGTGATGTTTCTAAATTTGCGTACCAGTCGCCACCACCACTATATTTGAGAAGGGCGATTTGATAAGTAGGAGCGGGACTAAAGGCTCCGAAACCTACTATAATAATAAAAAGTATAATTATTTTTTTTAACATGCTTTTTCCCTCCCCCTGCCCCCTCAAAAGGGTGACAAGTTCTAGTTAACTATTACGTTCTCGAGTCTCTTTTAAACTTAAATACATTTCATTGAATCGTTCCAATACTTTTTGTAAAAACACATCGTCAACTAATTTTTGAATTCCTTCCACACCATTTACTTCACTGTGTGCAATTTTGAATGTTTGTTCCATATTACCAGCCAAAAACTGAATTTGATATTTATCATTCATCGAAAAGATGTTGATGGTGATTTTTGGATGTGGTATGTTTGCTATAACTCTCATAATGTAATTTTTATTCTATCAAACTCTTATACCTATTACTAAAACATCATCAACCTGTGCCAAATCACCTTTCCACTTTTTTAATTTGTTTTTTAATTTATCATGAAGATCTGGCATTGTTGCATTTTGTTCGGTTAGTAGAAAATCCTGCAATTGTTTGTATTTGAATTTTTTTCCGTTCTCACCTCCAAACTGATCAGCATATCCATCGGTAAGTAAAAATAAAGTATCTCCTTTGTTTAGTGCAATTGTGTGTTGTGTAAATGGACTAGAATGACCTTCGTGAAAGGCGATCGGTTGTTTATTCCCTTTAATCTCTGTTAATTTCCCATTGCTTATGATCCACAGCGGATTGTTTGCTCCAGAAAAAGCAACGGAAGTGTTGTCTTCATTGAAGCATAGTAAACCGATATCCATCCCATCCCTATTTTCTCCTCCAACCCCTTTCTGTTTCAGCGAAACGATTATTCGCTCTCGTAAATTATCTAAAATCTTAGCGGGAGATGTTATGTCTTTGCCGTTCACGATCTCATTCAAGAAAACATTTCCAATCATGCTCATAAAAGCTCCTGGGACTCCGTGTCCAGTACAATCTACTGCCGCAATTATTTTTTTTTCTTTCTTTTCAGTAAACCAAAAAAAATCACCGCTTACTATGTCTCTTGGTTCAAACAGTACAAAAGAATCTGGGAATAATTTATTTTTTAACTCAAATGTTGGGAGAATTGCCTCTTGTATTCGTTTTGCATAATTGATGGAATCGGTGATGTCTTTGTTTTTTTCTTCAACTAATGTTTTTTGAGATTCAATGATGATGTTATCTTTCTTTTTTTCTCGATAACTTCTGTATACAAAAACAACCAAAGCCAATACCAATACAAATCCTAAAATAAAAGCATTCCGCTGTGTGGTCTGTTGCTCAAATGCAATGTTTTTAAGTGCTTTGTCCTTGTTGAGCAGTTGGATTTCTTTGTCTTTTTCGTTTGTTTCATATTTCGCCTGCGCTTCTTCTGATTGCTTGTTTCTTTCAACATCAGTAAGAGAATCTTTTATAGCCGAAGCTAGTTTAAAATACTCAAGGCTTTTCTGATACTGATTCTGTGCGAGGTACCAGTCGCTATATTTTAAATAAATTGCTGAGATGGATATTTTGCTTTGCAGCTCGTTCGCAGCGTCCATTGCCTTGTCAAGATAGAATTTAGCTTTTACATAATCTTTTGTAAGTTTATACAATTCTGCCATGTTGGAGAAGGAGTTAGCTTGTCCTAGTTTGTCGTTGTTTGCATTGTAGATTAAAAGTGATTGCTCATAATAATCCAATGCTTGTTTGTAATTGTTTTGTTCCTGAAAAAGTACTGCAATATTATTGTATGTTGCAGCTAATTCCGATTTATCGCTATTATTGTTTTGATAGTCTGCTGCTTTAATAAAACTTTTTGTTGCTTTGTCTTTAAATCCAGCCTGATAATAAACATAACCAAGGTTCTGATATCCTGCAGCAAGCAAAGCAGTGTCTTTTAAATGTTCTCTTATTTTTATGGATTTCAGTGCATAATTTGTTGCTTTGGTATAATTTTTTGTCATCCCGTAGATAAGAGATAGATTGGTGTACTCGTCAGACACTTCTTTTTCTTTATTTAGTTTTTGATAAATATTTAAAGCGTTTAACGTATTTTCTATCGCTTTATCATATTCCCCTTTTATCCAATAAATAACTCCTAGATGATTTTCTGACGATGCGATTCGTTTCTCATTGTTTAATTTTTTTGCTAGAGCTAATCCTTTTTTTTCATAGTTTAAAGCAGAATCAGTATAAGTGTTTTTAAGAAACCAGCCCAATGAAGTATAAATACTTTGAAGGTTGGAATCTACTGTTTCGGTCTTGAGTCTCAGCTTTAGTGAGTCGATCTTTTTTGTATTCTGACAAAAGCCATTACAAAAGGGAATAAAGGATAATATGATAACTAGTAAGGCTTTTTGCATAAACTATTTTTCTTTTATATATTTCGCTCTACCCTTTGTAAGGTCCGCTTTTAAATATATTTGTTCCTTCGTCTCCTTCTCTCCTAATCTTTGCTTGTATCACATGTGCTAATTGTGCATAATGCGCTAAATTATTTTTCTTCAAAAAAGCAGCAGCGTTATCATCGCCATTAATATAATTTGCCATTGCTGCCCAATGGTATTCCTTGCCATCCATTAGCAATGTAAAAGCTTTTTTATCATCCCAAATTGCATTAACAAATGTTGCAAGTATTATATGTTTATGCACCAATAAATACTCAAACGCTTTTGCATGTCGGCTTGCCGCATCTCTTAAATAAACCAATTCAGGAAAGTTATTTTCCTCAAGCCATTGTTTTGCCGATGGACTTCCATCCACCCATGCTGTTGCTTTTTCTATGGCCTCTTTTGAATAATGCATTTGTATTCAAATTTACGAATAATTGTCCTATTCTATTTCTTTTTTAAGTCCTTTCCATTTGGAGAGGATTTAGGAGAAGCCTTCTTTTTGGGTTTAGGGATCTTTCCGATTCGAGGATCGTTCTTTAAAATCAAATCACACAAGCGGTTTACACTCGACTCAAAATCACTAGCATCTTTTGGAATGATTTGCCAACCACTTGTGCCCGGTCCGAATAGTTTAATGGAGCGCATGCTTGGGAATTCTTTTTTAAGACTAGCATGAAACTCTTTGGAAGTGCCAATCCAAACACCACTATCTTCATCATCTTTATCGCGTAACGATAAAACAATTTTTCCATCTATATAAATCGAGTGGCAACCAAACATGGCTTTTACAATAGGTTCTCTTGAAAATAAATTTTCGATTGCAAAACTAAAAGGAATGGATTTTTTTTCTTTTGCCATGAGTATGTGGCGTTAAAACTTGATAATCGTTCTTAAATTTAATTGTCGCTGTGTTAGATAATTAGGAACAGCATATTGTCGAGCTGTTACATCTTCTACCCAAATATAGGAAACGGTATTATTTGTTCCGAGTAAGTTAAATACTTCCAAGCTTATCCAAACAGATTTTAAATATCGAAGCGGACTTTGAGCTTTCGGAGTTCTTTTTTCTTTTAATGCTTGATAAGAAAATCCAATATCAACTCTTCTGTATGGCGGCATACGCAAAACTTGCTGGTAACGTTGCGTTCCCGGAGCTCCGAAAGGAACACCTGATCCGAATAATAAATTCAAATGCATTTTCAAATCAGGAAGATTAGGCATATTGTCCTGAAAAAATAATCCAAAACTTACACGTTGGTCAGTTGGCCGGTAAATATAACCAGGCTCATTTCTTGTGCTATCAGTTGCAACACTATTTGCGGTAAATCCAGGAACAATTTTTTCTCCATCACTATTATAATAGTCAAAATAAAAATCATCTTTTAAATCTTCTCTTGTTTCCATAATAGAAAGTGAAGCCCACGATTCTAGCCCTTTTATAAATTCTCCATTTACTTTTAAATCGATACCTGTTGCATAACCGCGTGCGTTATTTTGAGCAGAATAACGAATTCTAACATTGTCAATTTCGTAAGGAATTAAATTATCGAGATATTTATAATATGCTTCAGCAATAAATTTGAATGGGCGTTTCCAAGCAGTGAAATTGTAATCACTTGTTAAAACAAAATGTATGGAGGTTTGTGCTTTGATGTCTTGATTGATCACACCATCGCGACCTCTGAGTTCCCTGTAAAATGCAGGTTGATAATAGTAACCCGATGCAAATTTAAATAGGAAATCTCGTTTCCAATTTGGTTTTATTCCTACAGTTCCTCTTGGGCCAACTAAAATTTGGTTATTAAAATCCCAATAATTAGCACGTACACCAAGTGTAGCAGAAACGGTTGCAGTATCTTTTGTTTCTTTCATAAAAGAGCCTTGCAAATACCCTGAGACACGATTTGATGAAAGATTAATTTTTGTTTTCACTACATTTTGCAAAGTAATATCGCCAGGGTTTAAAATCGGTCCTGGAGTATTTGGTAAGGAAAATCCTGCACTGTCAACAAATTTCCATTCGCTTAATTTATCTGAAATTTGCTCGTTAGAATATTTTGCTCCCCAAAGCAATTGTTTTTTTCCTTCGGTGTAAGTTCCTTTGTGTTCTCCACTGAATACATAGGCTTCTAAATTGGTACGTGCATGATCGATATACGTTCCAATTCCTCTTTCTGTAACAACATCACCAAAAGATGGTTTTCCAAAATCTGTTTCTAGTTCGCCAATAAAATATTGTCCTTGAATATCAAATGCTTCTTTTTCCTTGCTTCTAAAAGCCGAACCGATAAATTTTAAATTTAATTTTTCGTTATCGCTTGTGTAGATGGTGGATAATGCTCCCATCATTGTATTGAACTGATCAATTTCTTGTCCGTCAAAATAAATTTTCAAGCGCAATGCTTTGTCGAGCGTTCCAAAATCCGTTTCTCTGTTTTGTGGTACAAACTGATATTTATTACTTGCAAAGTTTCCTAAGAAATCCAATTCCCAATTCGGAGTTAAATCATAGGTAGTATACATTTGAATATCGGCAAAAAATGGCTTGTAGTCACCCTGGATATCCGTTTTTCCTAATAAATATCTATTTGTTTTATAGCGTGCTCCCATCAGCCAGGTAAAGCGATAATTTTTTGATGCACCTTCTAAATGTAAATTACTTCCAAGGAAACTTCCGGAAACGGTACCTGCAAATTTTCTTGGTTTGCGATATTGTACATCCAATACACTCGACATTTTATCTCCGTATTTTGCTTCAAATCCACCTGCAGAAAACAAAACGGATGCAACCATATCAGGATTAATAAAACTCAATCCTTCTTGTTGTCCGGAGCGAGTTAAAAACGGCCGATAAACTTCAATTCCATTTACGTAAACCAAGTTTTCATCAAAATTTCCTCCACGAACAGAATAAGCAGAACTTAATTCGTTTCTGTTTGAAACTCCTGGAAGCGTAAAAAGAATAGCATTGAAATCCTGACTAGCAGTTGGAATGTGCGATATGTTTATTGGGTCGAGGCGAGTTAAATCATTGAATCGGCTTCCATCATTTATCTCTACTACAGTCATCGTTATTTCTTTTGAGCTAATTCTCCTGCTCACATCTAGCGTTTCCCCGGTAGCTAATCGCACAATTCGTTGCGATTGAATATAATTTAAATGATAAAAAACAACGGTTACGTCTTCATCAGCAGGAATGGTATAAGAAAATTCACCTTTCGTATTTGTAATTGCCGGAGTAGCAGAAGATCCTAAAATAGAGATATAAACATCTTCAATTGGATCATTGTCGAGGTCCGTTATTTTACCAAAAACTTTCGCAGTGTTTTGAGAAAACAAATTTGTGCTGGCAAGAATAAAAATCCCTAGAAATAAAAATTTCTGAGCGCACTTTTTTATTTTATTGATAAATGGGGGTTTCACTATAAAATAAATTCAGGCTTTAATTTTTCTTTTTAAAATCGCCATTTTTCCAGGCTTTGATAAATTTTGCCCAAGCAATAGGGTTTAATAAATTGTTAGGTGGAAGTTGGCCCGCATAATACAATCTGCTCTGATATTGCTGCATGCTGTATTTTTGATTTAAGCTTGCATCCATTGCCATTCCGGTCATTCTTTCTTTTACATCCGCTCTTGACATATTTCTCTCGGCACGCATTACATCATCTTCGGGTAATTGCAATGCTAAAAATGCTTTTTTAAATTGTTCTTTCGTAGGCCAAGGATAAACATCAGTAATTGCTAATCTTACGGTGTCTACTTTTAATACCTGAATCAATGAATACTTGTTATTTGTTAATGTATCCGGAATAATAAAAAAAGCAGAATTAAAACCGATTGCTGAAAATTCAATGGTGTCACCTTCTTGTGCAACAAATGAAAAGTATCCAAAATAGTCACTTACTGTTCCTCTGTAACCATTTTGAACAATAATACTGGTGTATGGAATTGGTTGCAAGCTGTCACCTTCCACCACCACTCCTGAAAACTGAACCAAATCATGTTTTCCATCTTGTAGATTAGTGGGCTTTTTTTGAGAATAAGAAAAAAATGGAATAAAAACTGTCAGTAAAAAAATAGATATAATTTGTTTCATCAGAATATTTAATTTAACTCAAAAGTACGCAATTATTGTGCTATGGCATATTTTTATTAAACGAAAGAAGCACATCATTATTGTTGATAATGCATAAAAAAACCTCTTGAAAATCAGGAGGTTTTTAGTAAAAATATTGTTTATGATTAATCTTTAATTGGAATCAATCCTCTTACTCCCATATCTACAACTGCTTCTCCTATACTTGGCTCATAGTAACCATCAGAACTTACTTCCGTCCATTCGAAACTTTTATTTGTTGATAAAGAAACGGTGATAACAATATCGGCAGTTTCTGAACCTGTAATTACCAAAGGGGAGTTTGTCAATACATTGTCAACAAACTGACCTGTAACCAAGCAACTTCCAGATGGAATAGGAGAGGTTGCAAATAGCGGATTGGGAACAGTGGTTCCTGCCGATTGTCCATCAAAAAAATAATTTGTTCCCGAAACATTGGTTTGAAATCCCCAATATCCCTGGTTGTGATTGCCTGATCCGCCAGTTCCTGAACTAGGTTGGTAGCTTGCTCCATTCAATTGATAGCCAGGAATATAAGATCTGAAGCCGATAAAAGATGCAAGTGTCCCCGTTCCGTAACCGCCTGGTACGGAAGTGGATTTGTAAGTAATAGTATAATTTTGATAAGCCAATGACACTCTTAACCATTTGTATGATCCTGGTGTAACGGAATCCAAAGGAATGGAGAAAAATGTAGCATTTTCGGCAGATTGAACAGAAGCACAATAATCAATGGCGGTTAAACCTCCAACAGTTGTTTGAGCTCCAATGTGTATTACCTCACCGCTTCCCACTGCGTCAAAATCTCCTGCTAATTCTATGTAATGCTGACTCATAAAATTAAAAATAGGCGACTGAGCAGCATTTCCTGCAGGAACAGTTGAAGGGTTTCCGAAATTATCCAATCGAACCTGAGTAGAGTCAAATTTGAATTTGAAAATTAATCGAGGTGTTGTTGGAGTTGTTGGAGTGTAAACCGTTGCAGGTGCACATGCTGTATAGGGTGGAGTTGTTGTAGTTGTTGCAGGTTCTTCGTCCTTGTCTTTTTTGCAAGAATTTAAGACCAAAACACTTGTCAATGCAAGCGTAATTAGTAATTGAGTGTTTAGATGTTTCATGTTTCTGATTTTTGTGATACGAAGATACTATAAAAATGGAGGCTATTTGCCTGAAATGTAATACATTTGGTCTTGAATTTATTTTTAAAATTAAATGATGAGAAAATTTTTACTCCTAATAAGTACTGTTTTTACAAGCACTTTAAGCGCACAAATTACCATAGGTTCATCGGATATGCCAAATGCAGGTGATTCGGTATTGATTAGTGTTACTACAAATGTGGATACCAATGATGTTACTTTGACTGGTCTCAATTACACCTGGGATTACTCAACTTTGATTCCTGATTTTCAGCGGTACGAAAAATTTGATTCCCCTTTAACATTTCCAAGTCCTTTTAATTTGATATTCAATGTTATTAATACTTCCTACGGGAACGAAAATAATATTTTAACAACATTGCCTATTCCTGGTGTAACACTGGATATGGCTTACGATTTTTTAAAAGAGTCCTCTTCCAAATTCCGTCAGATTGGAGCAGGGTACACGATCAATGGTGCTCCATTGCCTTTTTATTATACTGCCGAAGATGTGATTTACCGTTTTCCTTTGGATTATTTAGATGCTGATACATCTGATTATAAATTTGGTTTGCCGATTCCAACTATCGGGTATTACGGACAAGAAGGTCATCGCGAAAGTGTTGTGGATGGATGGGGAACCTTGATTACTCCTTTTGGAACATTTAATACTTTAAGGGTGTATTCAACAATAGCAGCAGTTGATACAATTGCTTTAGATGCTGTAGGTTTCGGAACGGATATTCCTCGCCCTTTACGTTATGAATTTAAATGGCTGGCGACAGCAATGCAGATTCCCGTTTTAAAAGTAGATGCAACCGATGTTTTTGGAACAATGGTCATCAACAATGTTGAATACATTGATACGGTTATTGCAGGTGTTCCACAATTAGGAATTGCAGACAACGGTGGTCATAATTTTAACTCTTCTGTTTATCCAAATCCATTTGTAGATAATTTGTCTGTTCAATACAACCTGACTACAAAAACACATTTGAAAATGAGCATTACCGATATTTTTGGTAAAACCATCTCGATTGTTTTAGATGAAACACAAACTGCCGGAGCTCATCAACAAAAAGTAAATGTTTCTGATTTAAATTTATCTTCAGGCGTTTATTTTTTCACTATTCAATCCGATTTCGGTAGAGAAGTTCATAAAATAGTTATTTCGAAATAATTTTTATAAAATAAAAAAGCCCCGTTCTAATAAAATAGAGCGGGGCTTTTTTTATTTCAGGAATTTTCAATCTGCGAGAATCTCTGTTTTCTACTTCATCTGCGCCTGCCTGCTGGTAGGCAGGGTCCTACTTACTTCTTATTAATAAAACTAAACCGATTCTTCAGCTTCAAGAAAAAGGATTCAAAATAATGGTAACTTAATTCAGATAGGAGTAAAGTTGAGAAAAAAGAAATTAGTACAATAAAAAGAAAAACGTATTTGCTCATTTGCTGTAAATCTATTCCTGTAAAGTGAAAAATACACAATACAACAAAGAATACAATCATGTGATAGCAATACATCCCATAAGTGTATTTCCCAAATGAAGAAATAAGTTTCCAGTTTTTTATTTTAAAAAAGGAGTTGTTGGCAAAGTTTTGTTCCAGAATAATAAATGCAAAAAGACCTGAAAAAATAACTGGCAGGATCGATGAAACATGATTGTAATAAACACCAAATTTCCAAGAATAAAAGCGAAGCGGAACTAAAATAAATAACAAAAAATAGACTAAAACAATTCCTCTCTTGGGCATTTTTTCTATCCATTCAATTACACCTTTTTGAAACGCCAAATAGGCAATCACCGCTCCGGAAGCTAAATCCGAGATGGAAGAAAGTGAATGATATTTAATAATCATTGGATTTCCTTGTGCGTAAAAAAACCGAAAAGCGATAGAGCCTAAAATAATCAGAAGAAATATTTTTAAAAGATATTTGGTTGGCACAAAAGCAACAATTAAAGGCCAGAATAAATAAAATTGTTCTTCTATAGAAACCGACCAAAGAATCCCAATCATGAAATTATTTATACCATTGTAGATATAATCAAAATTGCCGGTAAAAGTTAAGTAAAACCATTTGTTGATTTCATCTGTGCTCACACCAATTGCAAACCATTTAGGCAAAGTGTTTTCGAGCATTGGGAAAACCAATAAACACATTGCCACAATTAAAAAATACAAAGGCCAAATTCTTAAAACTCTTCGGAGATAAAAGTTTTTGATGTTGATTTTCCCACTTAGCTCTTTTTCTTTTAATAAAAGATACGTGATTAAAAAGCCACTCAATACAAAAAAGAAACTAACTCCTAAGTCTCCATTCCAAAAGAAATGGGAACGGATATAAGCAAATGTTTCGGAGTGATTATTATAACCCAGTGAACCTGTGGCATGATTAACAAAAACAAGAAAAAAAGCGAAAAAGCGCAAGCCGTCCAGATTAGGGAAAAATACTTTGTTGGAATCAATCATCAGATAATTTAATATTGTGCAATTTATAGATTTTCTGCCGAAAACAGACTTGTGTTTTAATCTTTGCTCATTTCTAGATTAATCGTAAATTTGCGCCCTAAAATCATTTATTAAAATGTCGAAATTTCATTCTTTAAAAGTATTAGATATTGTGCGTGAAACGCCCGATGCTGTTTCTGTTGCATTTGAAGTGCCTGCTAATTTAAAACAGGAGTATAAGTATAAGCAAGGACAGTATTTAACACTTAAGTTCAATATAAAAGGGGAAGAACTAAGGCGTTCCTATTCTATTTGTAGTAGTCCCGTTGACGAACATGAACTACGTGTAGCCATTAAAAAGGTGAAAGATGGAAGAGCTTCTACATATATCAATGATCATTTAAAAGTAGGTGATGCTGTTGAAGTGATGATTCCTATGGGGAATTTCTTTACAGAGATGAATGCAATCAACAAAAAAAACTATATACTTTTCGGAGGCGGCAGTGGAATTACTCCAATGTTATCCATATTAAAAACAGTTTTGTATCAGGAACCTCAGAGCAGAGTAACATTGTTTTATGGTAACAACGATGAGTCATCCATTATCTTTAAAAAACAAATTGAACAATTGGCTGTTGTGAATGCTGATAGATTAAATGTTGTTCACGTTTTAAATACTGCTCCTGATGGTCATCCTGCAAACTTAAAAGGTTTGATGACAAAAGAAAAAAACATCGAACTTGTAAAAGATTATGTAGATACTGCTGCCGATAACGAATATTTTATTTGTGGTCCCGGACCAATGATGGATAACGTTGTAGCTGCTTTAAAAGAATTAAACATTAAAGAGTCACAAGTTCACATCGAATATTTTACCGCGCCAGTTACCGCGGACGAAGTAAAACCTACAGGAAATGAAGCTTCCGGAGCATCAGCAACAATTATTATTGATGGTGAAGAACATGCAGTTGTATTGGAAGAGAACGAAACCATTTTAGAAGCTGCAATTCGAATTGGCTTAGATGCACCTTATGCTTGTCAAGGTGGTTCATGTTGTACATGCCGTGCTTTATTGCAAGAAGGCAAAGTAGAAATGGCCGTGAACTATGCACTTTCTGCATCTGAAGTAAAACAAGGATTTATTTTAACTTGTCAGAGTAGACCAACTACAGATAACGTAGTGGTGAATTATGATAAAGGCTTGTAGCAGTTTAACCGCAGAGAACGCAGAGGAGGCGCAGAGGTTCGCAGAGTTTGTATCTATATTGTTGTTTCGAAGCATGTCCCCCTTTGAAGGGGGCAGGGGGATGATTTCTTCGTAGTAGGATGTTTTATTGTAACGCAATCCTACCACTCCCCACAAACTTGTTTTCATTAGTAATTCTATAAAAGTAAATTCCTTTTGCCTCTTTAGAAATATTAATCGTTTCAAAATCAGTATTTGCAATGGATTGATAAATCATTCTGCCCGTAATATCAAATACTTTTATTTTATTGCCTTTTTCAAAACCGGTAAAATTAAAATGTCCGTTTGTTGGGTTTGGATACATTGAGATTTGCTTAGAGTTTTGATCTTCAATTTCTGAAATAGAACACAGGGTAGTAGTCCTACCAATCCATCTGGTATTAATAGCTAATGTATTGCTCGTAAATCCAGATACATTTGAAAGCGATAAGGTTGTTGCTAATGGTGTTATTGCGCTGTCTAGTACTGTAACTAAAATATCGGAACAACCACTTGTTCCAATTGAGTCGGTCTTAATGATACTTATCCAACTTACAGCAAATGTCGATGATATGAATGCTGTATATATGAACCCTCCATCATTTGTTTCCTTTGCACATGTTCCATAAGAATTTCCCGGTGTTGCCCACATTTAAAATGAAGATAATTTGTATCACCATACAGTCTGGTCCAAAGTGTATCTCCTAAGGCACTTATTTTTGCCAAGTAACCATTTGCATAAGTTCCCCATATTTCGTTTCCAATTAAATAATAGCCTCCATCAAATGTTTGTTGAATGTGTTCGCTTGTTTGATTGTTGCTTTCAATGAGTCTGCTAAAACGAGTTGTTTGACCATAAGCGAATCCAATGAATAATATAAGGACAAGAAGGAGTAATTGCTTTTTCATAACATTTATTTTATTCAAATTTAAACCTTAATGAAATGCAGTATGAAACATAATAAGCCAATTATATACATGTCTACCACCAACAAAAAAAGAAATCTCCGCGGTTCTCTGCGCCTTCTCCCTTTTTCTCAGCGGTTAAATCCCCCAGCTCAAACCTTATTTCCCCCCACAAACCGCCCCTAAAGCAACCATATTT